>JBJOKQ010000228.1:0-5057 GCA_046046005.1 Bacteroidota bacterium
GTTGAGCGTTTCACCGAACACTTTCACCTGTGCAAACCTTGGCGCGAATACTGTAACACTTACAGTAACCGATGTAAATGGAAATACCTCCACAACAACAGCTGTTGTCACGGTGCTGAGCGATCTTACATCTGCTGCTACTGCGAACAACAACGTCAGCTGTTTCGGTGGTAATAACGGTCAGGCTGCAATTTCAACAACCGGAGGTGCAGGTCCATTCACATATGCATGGTCGCCATCAGGCGGTACGGGTGCTACATCAACAGGACTTTCAGCCGGAACCTATACGGTTACAGCAACCGATGGTGGCGGATGTACAACATCTTCTACTGTTACCATTACACAACCCGCTGCACTAAGTGCTTCATCAGTCGCGGGCAGTATTCTATGCAACGGTGGTACAACCACAGTTACAGTGAGCGCAACAGGCGGCACTCCATCCTATAGTGGCGCAGGAACTTTCACAGTGCCGGCAGGAACATCAAGCTACACGATTACAGATGCCAACGGTTGCATATCATCTACTTCGATTACGATTACCGAACCAACCGTTCTTACTGCAAGTTCTTCGTCAACATCAATTGCATGTAACGGCGGAACGGCAACAGTAACTGTTGTCGGTGCAGGAGGAACAGCTTTGTACACAGGCGCAGGAAGTTTCACTGTAAACGCAGGAACTTATTCTTACACGGTAACGGACGCGAACGGTTGCACGGCAACAACATCAATCACCTTAACAGAACCTGCACTTCTTACTTCAAGTTCTTCGGCAACTTCAATTGCATGTAACGGCGGAACGGCAACAGTAACTGTTGTCGGTGCGGGCGGAACTTCGCCGTACATAGGTGAAGGAACGTTCACCGTTACTTCCGGAACTTATTCTTACACGATAACGGACGCGAACGGTTGCACGACTACAACATCAGTAACGGTGACTGAACCAACAGTTCTTACCGCAAGCTCATCTGCAACTTCCATTCTTTGTAACGGAGATACGTCAACAGTAACTGTTACGGCAAGCGGTGGTGTTGCTCCTTACTCAGGAGCCGGAACTTTTAACCAGGTTGCCGGAACGTACACTTTCACCGTGACCGATAATAACGGTTGTACGACCACAACATCATTAACTATCACGGAGCCGACTGCAATTTCAACATCAGTAACAACTGTTGATGTACTTTGCAATGGCGACTCATCAGGATCGATCGACCTCAATGTAACAGGTGGTACCGGTGCTTATACTTTCAGTTGGAACAGCGGTGCGTTTACAACCGAAGATCTCGTTAACATTCCTGCAGGATTATACAGCGGTGTGCTGACTGATGCAAACGGTTGTCAGGACAGCGGTACTGTTGTAATCAATGAACCTGCAGTACTCGCAGCGACGGCTGTTATAATCAACCCGACAGGTTGTACAACTAACGACGGATCGATTGATCTGAGCATTGCAGGAGGAACTCCGGGATACGTTTACGTGTGGAGCACAACAGCTACAACAGAAGATGTAACAGCACTTGACGGTGGTGTCTTTACAGTAACGGTTACCGATACGAACGGATGTTCAGTTGTTGAAACATTCACGCTCACAGAGCCGGGTGCACCGACAGTAACATTCTCAGCAGGACTTGATACTGTTTGTCAATCAACCACTGCGCCGTTCACACTTTCAGGTGCAACGCCTGTGGGTGGAGTGTTCGCAGGTTCAGGAATGATCAACGACACGGTGTTTGATCCGATGATGGCGAACCAGGGCTTCAACGTAATCACGTACACCTACACCGATGCAGGTGGATGTACAGGAACAGCTGTAGATTCTATCCTTGTGGATATTTGCACAGGTTTCAACTCTCAGATCGCAGGTCTCAACTCTCAGGTCTCCATCTTCCCTAACCCGAACAACGGAGCGTTCACTGTGATCACTTCAACATATGCTGACATGATGATCTACGATGCGCAAGGAAAACTTGTGGCAGCGCAGAAAGTTCAGGCGAGCGTTCAGAATCAAATCAACATAGAAAGTTCCGGAATGTATCTGATCACAATCGTTGCTGCTGATGGAAACAGAACCACACAACGTGTTGTGGTGACGAAGTAAATCGCGATTACTCATAAATGAAAAGCCCTCTCTGTTAAAGGAGAGGGCTTTTTTTGTGACACTACAAGATTACTTCAATGCATTCTCAATATCCTTCAGTAGATCTTCCACGTTCTCAATTCCAACGCTGAGACGCAGGAGATTATCTACAACACCCGCACGTTCGCGTTCTTCTTTCGGAATGGATGCATGTGTCATTGTTGCAGGATGATTCACCAATGATTCAACACCGCCAAGTGATTCTGCCAGTGAGAATACTTTGAAAGATGAAGCGATACGGAATGTTTCTTTCAGATCAGCGCCTTTGAGCACGATTGAAATCATTCCACCGAAATCTTTCATTTGCTTCTTCGCAATGTCGTGATTAGGATGATCTGTAAATCCCGGCCAATAGATTTTTTCGATTTTCGGATGTGTTTTCAGGAACTCCGCAATCTTGCGACCGTTGTAGCAATGACGATCCATGCGCACGTGCAATGTTTTCAATCCGCGTAAAACGAGGAATGAATCCATCGGTCCTGGATTAGCACCGCAACTGTTCAGGATAAATGCAAGCTGCTCGTAAAGATCTTTGTTGCTTGTAACCAGAGCACCCATCACTACATCGCTGTGTCCGCCGAGATATTTTGTAACGGAATGCATTACAATATCTGCTCCGAGTGCAAGCGGATTCTGCAAATACGGAGAAGCAAATGTGTTATCTACTGCCAGAATGAGTTTGTGTTCCTTCGCAATCTTCGCACACGCTTCGATATCGATAATCTGCATGGTCGGATTCGTAGGAGTTTCCGCCCAGATCAGTTTCGTATTGGCGTTGATGTAGTTGCGGATATTCTGCGCATCCGTCATATTCACAAAATGGAATTTGATTCCGTAATGCGCGAATACTTTAGTAAACATACGGTATGAACCGCCGTACAAATCATCTCCTGTGATGACTTCATCTCCGGGGCGAAGCAATTTACACACGGCATCCATTGCTCCCATTCCGGAAGAAAAACACAATCCGAATTCTGCACCTTCCAACGCAGCAATACACTTCTCCAATGCGACACGCGTTGGATTTTTTCCGCGTGCATACGCATAACCTTTGTGCGTGCCCGGTGATTCCTGAACGTAAGTTGATGTCTGATAAATCGGCGTCATGATTGCGCCTGTTGTCGGATCAGGTTCCTGACCTGCGTGAATGGCTTTAGTGCCGAAGCCGTATGAGGATGCGTCTTTCATGGGGCAAAGATAAGTGACCTGAGACATGAGACCTGAGATGTGAAAAACAAAAGTGACCGCCTGAAACTAAATATCCCATTATTCCGAATATGCGGTCTGATTAATGAGGTCCCAGCTTTATATTTGAACCATGAAAAAGCTCTACTACCTCGCCTCCTGCTCTACCTGTGCAAGAATCATTGAAGAAACCGGAATTGCGAAGAAGAAATTTGTAATGCAGGATATCAAGACAGAGAAAATAACTCCTGCCCAGCTTGATGAAATGAAAAATCTTGCAGGCAGTTACGAAGCGTTGTTCAGTCGTGTTGCGTTGAAGTATAAGACCCTTGATCCGAAACCTTCAACAGAGAAAGAATACCGAAAACTCATTCTGGAAGAATATACTTTTCTGAAACGACCTGTTGCCATTATCGGCGATCAGATTTTCATTGGAAACTCAAAGACCAATGTGGAGAATCTGAAGAAGGCTGTCAAATAGTTTCCGGTTGAGTTGCATTAGGCACACCCGAAACACACTGCATTATTCCGCGATAAGTTTTCCTTGCTGAAGATTCTCGCTGTTCCTGCGAATCACATAGAAGTAAACTCCAGAATTGAACATCGAAAGATCAACCATACAGTTCGCGCTGTTTGCGGTTTGAGTATAGACAATACGTCCTGCAAGATCAAACACATCGATAGTATTTCCGATCTCCATGTCAGCAAAAGTAAATTGTCCTGCACTTGGATTCGGGAATACAGTCACCGGGCTTTGCTCGTAGTTTTCTCCTACTCCTGTAGGAGACGTGTTAAACACCCACCAGTGAGAGAATGCACTCGTGTCGCCACCATTATTGCTGCGCACGCGCCAATAATAAGTTTGCCCCAAGGTTAATCCGCCTACAGCACGTGTATTGCTGCCTACATTGACATCGAGATGCGTTGTTGCGAATGTGGAGTCGAGTGATACCTGCACCTGATAAAGTGCAGCATCAGGCTGCGCCAGCCAGTTCAGCGTGCGTGACGTAGAATTACTCGAGGAATAGTTTGCAGGTATATTATGAACGGGAACTGTTGCAGGCGTGTCCACTTCTCCAACATAGTCAACGAACATTGACATTTTTATCAGCGGATTATCGTTCGCATCACGCGGTTCATTGACAACTGTATCCACGAAATTCATTCCTCCAACTACACGCCCGTAAACGGAATATTGCCCATCCAACCAGTTTGCGGGGGCAACGCAAATAAAGAATTGTGAGGTTGCACTGTTCGGATTTACATCTCGTGCAGCAGACATTCTTCCGCGTAAATGCTTCGCAGCAGTAAACTCAGCGTTTACCGTTGGCTGCCACGGCTGACCTTGCCCCCAAGTGCTTATAGGGCCGCTACGCGAGTTGGGATCACCACCTTGAATCATAAAACCCGGGATGACACGATGAAATGCTGTACTGTCGTAAAATTGAGTGCTCACAAGACTATCGAACATGTGCGTGTGCAGTGGTGCTACCGTCGGAAACAATTCAACCCGGGTGGTTCCCACATAAGTTGTATCGCGGTAAATATTGATATCGTACTGGGGTTTACCTGAGAAGGTTTGTGCAGTAGTTGCAACAAACAGAAAGGCAACGGATATTGTAAGCAATGCTTTCTTCATTTAATAAATATACTAAAAAGGATTCCGGGTCTGCAGAGCATTTTGAATTGCGCTGATAAAGTGATTTAAGCTACGCATAACGGATTTCGGATTTGCGCA
>JBJOKQ010000229.1:0-4945 GCA_046046005.1 Bacteroidota bacterium
ATCCAAGTACAGCCTGAAGGTGGAAACTCAGTACGGTAAATGTCGCGAGCTTCTTGTCCAGAGGCTGAAACGTTTTCTTTCCGGTAAGTCCTCCAATGGCTTTTATAACCACAACAATCAACAACAAAAGTGCAATCCAGCGTAAACCGGAATGGGCAGCGATAAGTGCATTCATAGCGTGTTTTTTTAGTCTGACAAAAGTACTTAAAAACAACGCTTTTGCACCGTTCATCCCAAACACTCCGATATTGGGAGAAAATAAGATACATTTGCCCGTTATCGCACGATTTTTCGCTTATGAAACATTTGTTTACTGTCCTGGCTTGCGGAGCGGTGTTTTCGCTTAACGCGCAAACTCCTACGTTTCCTGAAAACGGAGCCAGAAATCCCAATCATACCATTTACGCGTTCAAAGGTGCAACCATTCAGGTCGATCCGGAAAACGTGATCAGCAACGGAACCCTGCTTGTTCAGGATGAACGTATACTTGCTGTAGGCGCTTCCGTTATTGTTCCGAAGGAAGCAGTCGTAATGGACCTCACCGGTAAGTTTATTTATGCGTCTTTCATTGACGCGTACACCACGTATGGAATGCCGGAAGTTCCGCGTAGAAAATGGAATCCTGATCCGCAGTTTGTTTCTGCACGCGCAGGAGCTTTTGGATGGAATGAAGCATTGAAACCTGAAACCGATGCAAGCAAATTGTTTTCATCGCATCAGGCTTCCGCTGAAGAATTCCGCTCTATCGGATTCGGTACCGTGATGATGTTCGCGAAAGACGGAATTGCTCGAGGAACTGCAGGCGTTGCAACTTTGAATGCAGAAGACGGTGATAACAAAGCATTACTCAAAGCGAAAGCTGCAGCATGCTATTCCTTCGATAAAGGTTCATCTGCGCAGGACTATCCAAGCTCTTTAATGGGCGCGATTGCGTTACTACGTCAGACGTATTACGATGCAGATTGGTATCGTACTGCAAAGAACAAAACGGAATTCAACCTTACGTTGGATGCATGGAATAACAACCAGTCTTTGCCTTCGTTCTTCGAAACGACAGACAAATGGAATGTGCTTCGCGCAGATAAAATCGGCGATGAATTCAAAGTGCAATATGTTTTCAAAGGCAGCGGCAACGAATATCAGCGCATGGATGAAATGAAAGCCACAAACGGTTCTTTCATTCTTCCTTTGAACTTCCCTGATGCGTATGATCTGGAAGATCCGTACGATGCAGAAATGATCAGCTACGCGGATCTGAAACATTGGGAACTGGCTCCACTCAATCCGGGTGCGTTTGAAAAAAACAATATCCGTTTTGCCATTACAACATCTGATCTCCGCGAGAAAAAAGATTTCCTTTCCCGTGTGCGCAAAGCGATTTTGTATGGTTTAACACCGAAAGCAGCGTTGAAAGCATTGACTACAACTCCTGCGGAACTACTCGGTATTCAGAACGAAGCCGGAAGTCTGAAAGCCGGAATGCTCGCGAACTTGATTATCACCAGTGGTAACATCTTCGAAGAAGGTACAGTGATTCACGAGAACTGGGTGCGCGGACGTCGTTATATCATCAACGATATGAACGCACTTGATCTGCGCGGCACTTACGATCTGAATGTTACTTCAATGGCTCCTGCGAAACTCAAAATCGAAGGAGAACCATCACGAATGAAAGCAACACACATCGTTGCTGATACCATCAAGCAAAATGCCTCTATCAGCGTAAGCGGAAACATGGTAACGCTTTCTTTCCCTTCGAAAGAGAAAGAAGGAACGATTCGTTTGTCAGGACTCGTTAACAGCGAATCCAAGTTCATGAACGGACGCGGACAGATGCCGGATGGAACATGGATTGACTGGATGGCTTCACAAAGCGAAGCATTCAAGCCAAAGGAAAAAGAGAAAGACACTACGCAGAAAGATATTCCGACGTTGGATGATGTGATCTATCCGTTCAACGCGTATGGTCAAACCCGCAAAGACACATCACGCTTAACACGTCTGCTGCACACTTACAATGCGATTCTCATCAAGAACGTAACAGTATGGACAAACAGCAACGATAAAGACAGTATCATTCCGAACACGGACGTTTACATCGTTGACGGAAAGATTGTTCGCATTGCACCGAACATCATTCCAACGAAAACAGCATTTGCGCTTACTATTGACGGGACAGGCAAACATCTGACTCCGGGAATCATCGATGAGCATTCTCACATTGCTATTTCAGGCGGTGTGAATGAAGGAACACAAGCTGCAACATCGGAAGTAAGAATCGGTGATGTAATCAATCCCGATGACGTAAATATTTACCGCCAACTTTCAGGAGGCGTAGTTGCCGCACAATTGCTTCACGGTTCTGCGAATCCTATCGGCGGTCAATCTGCTTTGATCAAACTGCGCTGGGGCGCAAATGCAGAGCAGATGAAAATCAAAGGGGCTGATGGTTTCATCAAATTCGCTTTGGGCGAAAACGTGAAGCAGGCAAACTGGGGCGATAATCAGGTGACGCGTTTCCCTCAGACGCGTATGGGTGTTGAACAGGTTTACTACGATCATTTCATCCGCGCGAAAGAATATCATGCGCAGTGGGAAGCGTGGAAAGCTATGCCGCAGAAAGAAAAAGAGAAAGCAACACCGCCGCGCCGCGATCTTGAACTCGATGCATTGGTTGAAATTCTCTTTGGTACACGATTCATCACTTGTCACTCTTATGTGCAATCGGAAATCAACATGCTCATGCACGTTTCCGACTCAATGGGCTTTAAGGTGAATACTTTCACGCATATTCTTGAAGGTTACAAAGTGGCTGACAAGATGAAACAACACGGCGCGGGCGCTTCATCTTTCTCGGATTGGTGGGCGTATAAATACGAAGTAAAAGACGCAATTCCGCAGAACGCTGCGTTACTCTATAGAATGGGAATTGTAACTGCGATCAATTCTGACGATGCTGAAATGGCGCGTCGACTGAATCAGGAAGCAGCGAAGAGCATTAAGTACGGTGGATTGAGTGAAACACAATCCTTGCAACTCGTAACGTTGAATCCTGCGAAGTTGTTGCACCTGGACAACCACATGGGACAGATTAAGGTAGGAATGGACGCAGATGTGGTTTTGTGGTCAGACAATCCGACTTCCGTTTATGCGAAAGTAGAAACTACAATTGTAGACGGACAGGTGATGTACAATTCCAAAGATGACGAAGAGATTCGTAAGGACATGGAAGAAGATCGCGCAAGAATCACGCAGAAAATGATTGCAGAGAAGAACGACGGCGCGCCGGTACGTCCTGTGAAATCACGTCGTCCGAAACTGTGGGATTGCGAAGACATGGAATACGACGGAGATTATCTGAATGACAACGAAAACAATGAAGAGGAATAATCAGCAACAGAGAAAGAACATGAAAAAGATACTTTTCACTTCGTTGATATTGGCTGCGGCAGGAATTGTAAATGCGCAGCAACCTGTTCCTGCAAAGAAGCAAAGCAAGAGCGTGCTTCTGATGAACGGCATTTGCCATGTAGGTAACGGAAAAGTGATACAGAATTCCGTAGTTGGTTTTAAAGACGGAGTAATCACTCTAGTTGGTGATGCAACTGTAATGCGTCTGGATCTCTCTCAATGGGATACAACAATTAATATAGCAGGCAAGCACGTATATCCGGGATTCATTGCGCCGAATTCCACTTTGGGACTTACAGAAATTGAAGCGGTACGCGCCACTTCAGATTTTAATGAAGTCGGTTACATGAATCCGCATGTGCGTACGCAGCAGTCGTACAACACCGATTCCAAAATCACTCCGACTGTAAGAACCAACGGCGTTCTGGTGGCTCAAATCACACCACGCGGTGGACGTATATCAGGAACATCTTCCATCATGAATCTCGACGGATGGAATTGGGAAGATGCGACGTTGAAAGCTGATGACGGAGTTCACATCAACTGGCCGGGATATTACAGCCGTAATTGGTCGGAAGACGGTCCTGGTCCTTACGAACGCAATAAGAACTACGCAGAACGTCGTGCAGAACTTGAAAAGTTTTTCGCTGAGGCTCGTGCGTATTGCATGACACCAAAGCCTGCTGAAAAGAATCTGCGCTTTGAAGCGATGCGCGGCGTTTTCAACGGCACGCAGATGATTTACATTCATGCAGACAATGTGAAAGACATTGCTGAGGCTGTTACGTTCTCCAACAAATTCGGATTGAAGAAGGTGAGCATTGTTGGCGGCGCTGAAAGCTACAAATGCACTGAGCTTCTGAAGACCAACAATATTTCAGTTATGTTGGCGCGAGTACATAATCTGCCAATGCGCGCAGACGAAGATGTGAATCAGCCATACAAAACAGCGAAAATGCTTCAGGCAGCGGGCGTGCTGTTCTGCTTTGAGAATTCAGGTGATCAGGAAGTAACAGGATTGCGCAATCTTCCATTCCTTGCAGGAACAGCAGTAGCGTGGGGCTTGGACAAAGAAGCAGCAATTGCAGCGCTGACTTCAAACACGGCAAAGATGCTCGGTATCGGTGATTTAGTCGGAACAATTGAAGAGAAGAAACAGGCAACATTGTTTGTTTCCGATGGTGACGCGCTCGATATGAAAACGAATAAAGTCACACAGGCTTTCATTCAGGGTAAATCGATTCAACTGATTAATGAACAGCAGCAACTCTACGAGTTGTACAGTGAGAAATACGGACTGGAGCCTAAGTAAAAAAAAGGCGGTGAGAATTTCACCGCCTTTTTTTATCCAGCTTTCACCAAACAATAATCCTTCTTGCCCTTTTGAAGTAGTATGTACTTCCCGTTGATGAGGTTCGCCTGATTTACAATCATCTGCTGATCGGATACTTTTACTTTATTCAAAGCAAGTCCGTTGCCTTTGATTAGTTTAATCGCTTCTCCGTTGGAAGCCGTCAATCCTGCATTCTTTGTA
>JBJOKQ010000230.1:0-4933 GCA_046046005.1 Bacteroidota bacterium
CTCCTTTCACAGTCACGAACATCTCGTAGTTGTGACCATGCCAATTCGGATTTGCACATCCACCGAAAATTTCCGTGTTCTGTGCATCACTCAACTTCGGGTCGAACAAACGATGCGCCGCTGTAAATCTTTCTCTGCGTGTAATGTATACCATATCGATGCAAATATACACCGAAAACAGAGGAGAACATGTACTTTTGCAGTGTTTAACGAACCGCTATGCGCATACTCCTCGTTGTGGCTACAGAACCTGAAATTGCTCCGTTATTGAGACGATTGCAGCATGTTTCAGGTAATGAGCGTTTTCGCACTTACCGAATGAACAATGCGGAATTGCATGTTGCGATCAGTGGAGTAGGGATGGTTTCTACGGCAGCTGAAACTGCGTTTCATATCGGAAAATCAAGTTATGATTTGCTTATCAATGCCGGAATCTGCGGTTCTTTTAAACGTGAAATTCAACTTGGTGAAGTTGTGAAAGTTGTGAGCGAATTTCAGCCTGAACTCGGCGCGGAAGACCATGATGAGTTTATTTCTGTTTTTGATTTGGGTATTGCAGATAAAAACAGATGGCCGTACAGAAATGGTTGGATGGAATTGAGTACCCGTTGCGATAATTTTTCTTCATTAAGAAAATGCAAAAGTGTTACTGTAAACACGGTTAGCGGAGACCAGCAAACTGTTGATCACTTGAATGCAAGTATCGCTCCTGATGTGGAATCCATGGAAGGAGCCGGATTTATTCGCGCTGCTTTGATGACTGACATTCCTTCAGTGCAGATTCGCGCGGTTTCCAATTATGTAGAACCTCGTGATCGAAGCAAATGGGATATTCCGCTGGCGATAAATAATCTGAACGAAGCTCTGTTCAACGAACTGATTGCAATCGCGAAATGATGGACATTACAATAGCATATTCACCTTGTCCGAATGACTGTTTCATATTCGATGCGCTCATTCACAAGAGAATTGATACGCGCGGTTATAATTTCGTTCCTGTTCTTGCGGACGTTGAAACGCTCAATCAAGCTGCTTTTCGTGGCGAATACGATGTAACCAAACTGAGCTATCACGCGTTTGCTTATTGTTGCAACGATTACATCATGCTGGCGAGCGGTTCTGCATTGGGTAATAATTGCGGTCCGCTACTGATCTCAAAGCGCGAAATCAGTCATGATGAAGTGCGCGCGGGAAAATTGAAGATTGCAATTCCGGGTAAATACACTACTGCCAATTTTCTTTTCAGCATTGCGTTTCCGGAAGCGAAAGACAAACGTGAAATGGTTTTCTCGCAGATTGAAAACGCGGTTCTCGACGGTTCTGTTGATGCAGGACTGATCATTCATGAAAATCGATTCACTTACGAAAAGAAAGGCCTGCGCAAAATCATTGATTTAGGTGAGTTCTGGGAATCAACAACACAACAACCGATTCCGCTTGGAGGAATTGCAGTCAAACGTAACCGCGAAGATGCGCACATCATCAGCGATCTGATTGCAGAAAGTGTGCGTTATGCATTTGCAAATCCTGAAGATTCCATGCCGTACGTCAGAGAGCACGCTGCGGAAATGGAAACGGATGTGATGAAGCAGCATATTAATCTGTACGTGAATCAGTATTCCGTTGATCTCGGAGACGCCGGTCGCAATGCAGTGCACAAACTCTTCAGTTTGGGACAAAGCCTGAATATTATTCCGGAATGCAGCAAATCACTGATTGTTTCATCATCTGTGAAGAATCATTAAGTAAATTTGCTCATGATGGATTTCCTTCATTCAATACTTGGTGATGATATCGGTGCGGCGTTGCTGATCATTCTCAATCTGATTGTCATTGAAAGTTTGCTTTCAGTGGACAATGCGGCTGTTCTCGCCACGATGGTGATGGATCTCCCGAAAGAACAGCGCAATAAAGCGCTGAAATACGGAATTATCGGAGCATACGTGTTTCGTGGCATAGCACTGCTACTTGCATCCTGGCTTACCAAAATCTGGTGGCTCAAGCCAATTGGAGGATTTTATCTCGTCTGGCTTGGATTGAATTATTTCAGATCCAAGATGACACCGAAAGAAGAAGACGATACGCTCAATAAAAAAGAAAACTGGCTTTATAAACATACAATCGGGATGCTTGGAACGTTCTGGGCAACAGTGGCACTTGTTGAAGTAACGGATCTTGCATTTTCAATCGACAACGTGTTCGCTGCTGTTGCATTCACTGATAATATCTGGTTGATTTGCACGGGCGTTTTCATTGGTATTCTTGCGATGCGTTTCGTTGCTCAAGGATTTGTGAAACTGATGGAGAAATATCCATTCCTGGAGACCGCAGCATTTGTTGTAATTCTTATTCTTGGTATAAAGCTTTCAATTTCGGTCTGGACGCATTTCGCGCCTTATTCTCCGATCACGTTGTTTCTCGACGGAGAAGAGGCCGATCTTTATATTTCATTGCTTACAGTTGCAATATTCGTGCTTCCTGTGATAACATCATTCGTGTTCGGTTGGCCGAAAAAGAATGAAAGTGTTAATGAAGAATCTGAAAAAGCAGAATCATGATAGTAGTTACCGGCGCTGCAGGTTTTATCGGCTCTTGCCTTGTGAGTCGTCTGAACAAAGACGGAAAAACCGATTTGATTCTTGTCGATGATTTTTCACGCGATGAGAAAGCTCCGAATCTTGAAGGCAAGAAGTTTACTGAGAAGATTGATCGCGATCGATTTGTTGAATGGTTTCAGGAGAATTTCAGAAAAGTTGAAATCGTTTATCATATTGGTGCAAGAACGGATACAACTGAATTTAATAAAGCGATTTTCGATAAACTCAATGTTGAATATTCAAAGTCGCTTTGGAACATCTGCGCGGAACATCAGATTCCGTTGGTGTATGCTTCTTCCGCAGCAACTTACGGTTTGGGTGAGCACGGTTATTCCGATAATCACGATGTGGTTGCGAAACTGAAACCGCTGAATCCTTATGGTGATTCCAAGAATGATTTTGACAAGTGGGTTTTGACGCAGTCAACGTGTCCTCCCAATTGGTACGGTCTGAAGTTTTTCAATGTATACGGACCTAATGAATACCACAAAGGCCGTATGGCTTCGGTGATATTTCATGCGTTCAATCAGATTTCGGCTTCGGGTGGAATGAAATTATTTCGTTCACACAATCCGGATTACACCGATGGCGGACAGCTCCGTGATTTTGTTTACGTGAAAGATGTTGTGGAAGTAATTCTTTTCCTTGGCAAGAACAAGCCGCAAAACGGACTTTACAATCTCGGTACAGGCGAGGCAAGAACTTTCCTCGATCTTGCGAACAATACGTTCACTTCACTTAACAAAGCAAGTAACGTTAGTTTTATTGATACGCCTGCCGACATTCGCGACAAGTATCAATACTTCACAGAAGCGGATATGAGTAAGTTGCGCAAAGCCGGTTATTCGGCTCCGTTTCATTCTCTAGAAGAAGGCGTTGCGGATTACGTGAAGAACTATCTCAACGGACACTTATATTATTGAGCCGCGGACGGTAACTAGCAACCAGTAACTAGTTACTTCTTCTTCTTCCCGCCTTGCTGCTGCTTCATATCTTCCATGCGCTTGCGTTGCGCTTGTTCGAGTCGCTGCAGGAACCCTGAAGTCTTCACCGGTTTTTTCTTGTTCTCTTCAATCTTAGCGTGAATCGCTTTCTCGTCAACAAATCTGCGCATCAATGCCATTTGCCCGAAAGTGATCATGTTGGAAATGAAGTAGTAGTAAGAAAGTGCCGCTGAATTTTCGTTAAGGAACGAAAGGAACAACAATGGCATCAGATAGATCATCCATTTCATTCCCGGCAATTGCGGACCGGTGGCCATGGTTTGTTGGTTCATCCACGTATACAACAACGTTGAGATTGTCATAAGCAACGCCCAAAGCGACATGTGATCGCCGTAAGCAGGTACGTGGAATCCGAAATCCCAAATGGAATCGTAAGTGGAAAGGTCAGTTGCCCACCAGAAACCTTGCTGGCGGATTTCATACATCGCAGGGAACAAACGGAGCAATGCGAAGAGAATCGGAATCTGAAGTAACAACGGAATACATCCCGCAGCAGGGTTAACACCGGCTTTCTTATAAAGCGACATTGTTGCCTGTTGCTTTTTCATCGGATCTTCATCCTTGTACTTCTCATTCAGCTCATCCATTTCAGGTTTGAGCACGCGCATTTTCGCTGAAGACAAATACGATTTATACGCAATAGGGAAGAGCAGGATTTTTACTATGAACGTAAGCAAGAGAATTACAATTCCGTAATTCCATCCGAAGCTACCCAGCCAATCAAAGATGTGCATGAAGAAATATTTGTTCAGCCATCCGAAGATTCCCCAACCTAATTCAATTTCCTTTTCCATAAGGAGATTGTACGATTCCAATTGGTGGTAATCGTTCGGGCCGAAATAAAATTTCATTCCGAAATTTTCATTGGCAGTTCCGTTGAAAGGAATCGGAAGTAATGCCGTTCCGGTAGCAACCGTGTAAGGTTGTGTTCCTTGAATACGTCCAAGTGTTGCTCCGTTTTCAAATTTCTTATCTGCGATAATGAACGTTGAGAAATACTGTTGTTTGAATGAAACCCATTTCAAAGAACCTGTTACATCTTTTGTTTCGGTTTCATTGATTGTAAGGCTCTCAACATCTTCTTCTTCGTTGAAGCGATAATAAACAGTTGCGTTCATACGCTCCGTTTTCAACAGCTTCTCCTGTGAAGGCATTTTCTGAATGGCTACTAAGTCAACGAGTTTATTGTCAGTTGCCATGATCTTGTCGCATCCTACGAAATTGATTACACACGATACCATGTAATCATTTTCATTCAGCGTGTATTTGTATTCAATGTACGAAGTAGTGCTGCTATCGGCATACAAACGGAACACTGCCGAAGCAGGTTTA
>JBJOKQ010000231.1:0-4921 GCA_046046005.1 Bacteroidota bacterium
TACTCCACACGTTAATTTGCTGAATATTTGTAAGCTGAATACGACTTTAGGAGTTTGAATCTTACCAGCTGTCAAAGTCAGACCCGATGAATTTAAGAGTGGAGATACTATCTCCTCCATCCAGGTTCAAACCGGCAGCAGGCATTACTGATGATTTGGAATAATCTGCGCTAACGAATTCATGCATCTTCGTTCCGGGACTTGCATGAAACACAATTTTATCGCAGCCGGTAATGAACGCAAGCGTTTTGAGGAATTTCATGGATTTTCTGAAAGCAGCAGCATCACTCAACGCCATATCACCAACCCAAAGGAAGCCATCAAACTTTAGCCACATTCTTATTCCGTTGTAATTGATCAGGTACTTGTTATCCGACTGTTTGTAAGCGTAGTAAGCGGCATCATGGATGACGCCGTTCTGGCCTGCGGATGTAATACTTGATTCAAGCAAATGAGAAGTTGTTTTACTCTTAACAAACAAACTAACCCACCAGTTGAAAAGCCCTTTCATCCATGCATATTTGCGCGCAGCCTGAGCCAAAGGCAACGTCAAAACCTTGATTTTATACACATCGATGTCATGTGTATGCTTCCAATCAAGTTTCTTTACAAATCCGGGATAAGAGTTTTTGTTCGGAAAACCGAAAATCACTTTTACACCTTCACGGGCGGCCAATTCATAAGTAGCTTTGGCGAGATCTGTAAACAGACCTTTACCGCGGTGCCTTGAATGTGTTGCCGTATCGCCGGATTGGGCACCCTGAATTACATCACCGTTTATATACAGCTTCGCCGCAAACACGCCATAATAAGCAGCTGGTTCATTATCGTCTGAATAAGCCAGGTAACCAAGATCTCTCGGCCCCAAACGAGTTGTATCGTAGCGAAAGCTGAGGAAATCCACATTTGTTTTCCAATTAAAAGCGTCTCTGAAAAGTAAAACCAGATCCGATAATTTATTGGCAGATACGCGCTCGATGTGGTAGCCCATGGCGACAAAGATATTCTTAATAAGACACTTTGGGAAGGCTAGCCTTGATACAGGCTATACCAGATTGGAATATTTTGTTCCCAACTGCTTAAATCACGGATTACACCGGCGTTGTCTCTAGTCCGCAGTGCATTTGATTTGTATTCACGTATCACCGAGGTAAATGTTTCACGAAGCATTTCCACCCTCTCCGTCTTCCACCAAACAATTCCTCGTTCATCCAGCACAGAATACGGAAGCCATGCTCCGGTGATCACTACATTCCCCGCATACAAATGCTCCTGCATTGCTCCGGCTAACTGATCAGTAATCTGTATCTGTATCATGATATCCGTAGCACAACGCAAATGCGCAAGTTCACTATCCGGTAAAAATTCACGAATGAACTTGTAATTCAGGTTGGCAGCTTTCAGTTTATTCTCCAACTCGGAAATGTAAGTTGCCGTTCCGCCCATCGCAACGGGAAAAAGCAACAGATACGGATCGGGCAGACACTCTTTTACAGCAGAGATCGAATTGATCATTGCTTCGTGCTGTTGTCCAGCAGAAGCGTTGTATCCGCAAGTGATCAGAAATGTTTCAGGCGCAATTCCGATTGCAGCCTTGTGTGATTCCTTGGAAACATCTTTCATTGCATCAATTGAACGAAGCGGTTGCAATCCGAAACGACAGATGGATGTTTTACCTTCCGGATATCCAAAACGCTTTCTGAAGTCACGTAATGTATCCGGATTGGCAGCTGTAACATGATCCGAAATAGCAACGAGTGATCTCAACTTGCGAATCACTACTTCCGGCGATCTGTATAACTCACTTCCGAAAACGGAAATAATACGCTTCTTTGCAAGGCGCTGAAGGATGTCAACAGATCCTGAGAATCCGACATGAAGG
Source organism: Bacteroidota bacterium (assembly GCA_046046005.1). Classification (GTDB taxonomy): domain Bacteria; phylum Bacteroidota; class Bacteroidia; order Palsa-965; family Palsa-965. The sequence continues at coordinate 1,883 of JBJOKQ010000231.1, forward strand.
AAAAACATGTGAAGGAAATCATACTTCACATCTACTGACTTTAAAACGCGACGAAAACGGCGAAGCATCCAAAACGTTTTCAGGCCTTTTCTGTTCCAGAATCCCTGAGGCGTTCCGGTAATCCAAATCTTATTGAAAGTATTAATAGCCGATTCTCCCGCACTTTCATTCACCGCTATTATATCAATGATCAGCGTCGCATCTGCACGCTTCAACTCCGTCGCCAGATTCAATATCAACGGATTATTCGCATTACCGAGAAACAGAATCCTCATCCGTTGTTCTTCATTCGTTGCTCAAAGCTCTTGAGCGTCTGTTGGTATTCATTCCATTCTCCGATATCAAACCACGATTTTTCACTCACCGGAAACACGCCCACTTTTCCTCCGCGAGCTTTTACTTTCTCAATCAGTTCAGTTATGTGGAAGAATGTATTATCAGGAATATCATTCAAAACAGAAGGCTCCAATACGTACATCCCGCTATTGATCATATATGTAATCTCCGGCTTTTCACGCATGGATAAAAGCTTTCCGCCTTCACCTGTTTCTAAAGTTCCATACGGAATTTTATAGTGCTTTAATGAACCTACGAGTGTAATCTCATTACCGCTATCCACATGATATTTATAGATATCACGATAATCCTGATCAATGAGTATGTCGCAATTAGAAACGAAAAACGTAGACTTAAGAATATCCTTAATCAGATAAATGGATCCCGCTGTTCCCAACGGTTTATCCTCCATGAAATAATTCACAGAATAATTCTTCTCCGGTAAATGATCGAAATAATAGCGGATCATTTCATGCTTATAGTTCACTGACAAGTGAAACTCCGTCACTCCGATTTTATTGAAGCGATCAATAATAATCTCAACGATTGGCTTCTCTCCGATCGGCACCAGCGGCTTAGGAATAATATTCGTCAACGGTTTTAATCTGCTGCCGAATCCGCCTGCCATGATCACAACAGGTATATTGAGCTTCGTGTCGTCAGCAACTATGCTCTCCGTAAATTCATCTTCCCAGAAATAAACATCAACCAGATTATTCTCGTCATCCACCACTGGCATGCACTCTGTCCGGAATTCAATCATCAGTTTACGAACAGATTCTTTACTGTCGCCCGGACGCGCCACCCGGTTCTGCTTTCTCAGAATCGTTTCAACTTTTGAATCAAGCGAGACATTTCGAATAATAGCACGTTGAATGTCACCGACACTGAGCAAGCCGATGTATTTTTCGCCGGAAAACACAAGCAGTAATTTTTTATCCAGCTCATCCATCTTTTTCAGAGCTGAAACCAGATTTGCGTTACTCTCAATCGAAATACGCTGAATTCTTTCCTTAAAACTCATAATTGCCGCTTGTACAGTGTTGTACAAAGTAACAGAAAAACGCGAAGCCCTGAGAATCGGAACGCGACAATTATTTTACCAATGATTGTGCCTTGATAAAACTTTCCGCAGGAATAACGGCTTGTTCCCGGGTTACGGTTCCGCTTCCAACGAAAGTCTTTTCACCAACAGTGACGCCGCCATTAAGAATGGCTCCTGTAGAGATGTGGCAATGATCACCGACAATTGCATCATGCTCAATCAATGCACGTGTATTGATGATGCAATTCATACCGACTTTTGCATCTGCGTTCACAATTGCAGAATTAAGAACAATAGTTCCGGCACCTATATGCGAATGTCGCGATACATGAGCCGTTGCAGCAATAATCACAGGAAGATCCGCGCCTGTTGCAACAACACGGTTATACAATCGAACACGCAGATCAGGAGATCTCATTTGGCCGACTGTAATCAGAAAAGAATAACCTTTTGCAGCGTATGCTTCAATCTCATCATCACTGCCTATAATTTCGTAACCGAGAATCTTTTGCCCGACTTTCTCCTTCACATCAAGAATACCGGCAATATTGAATGCAGTATCCTGCTCAATCACGTCAATACATGATTTACAGTGGCCTCCGCCTCCAATCAATATCAGGTTCTTCTTCATTACAATCTTACGCTGCTTGGAATATTCACAACGCGATCTTCAAGCCATTGCGAATTATCCAGATTCATTACCGGACAATTGTTGTACATCTGCAGCTTGTTCATCAACGTCCAGATCGGTCGAGTCATTACTCCGTTGTCGTTGGTGAAAGTCAGAAATTTATCGCGTTCCTCTCTGTCCTTCAATAGAACAACATTCAACCAGTAATTACTCATACAGAAATCACGCTCGGCGAAAAATTGAACTTCGCTTCCAGCAAAGAATTTCGTGTACGCCTCAGCTGTTTCGCGTTTATTGGAGAGAATGAAATCAATCTTTTCCATTTGCGCTACACCGATCGCTGCACTAACGTTGGTCATTCTGTAGTTATATCCCAACTCATCATGTACGAAATCCCAACGGTGCGGGACTTTGGCAGTTGTGGTGATGTGTTTCGCCTTCTTCGCTAATGTTTCATCATCAGTGATGATCATTCCTCCGCCTCCGGTAGTCACCGTTTTATTTCCGTTGTAACTGAGAATTCCGAGCTTGCCGAATGTTCCTGTGTGTTTCCCTTTGTACCATGTTCCAAGCGATTCTGCGGCATCTTCAACAACAGGAATATTAAACTTGTTGCAGACTTCCATTAATTCGTCCATACGAACAGCATGCCCGAAAGTGTGCATAGGTACACAGCAACTGATACGACGACCTGTTGATTTGTTATAACAGAATCCGTCGTTGCGCACTTCCGAGTTTGCAGTGAGCCATTCTCCGAGTTTTGCCGGATCAAGACCCAATGTGTCGCGTTCACAATCAGCGAACAGCGGATAAGCACGGCAATATGCAATTGCGTTTGCAGTTGCAACGAAAGTCAGCGCAGGTGAAATCACTTCGTCACCTTCTTTAACTCCGGCCAGAACAAGTGCAATGTGCAGTGCAGCTGTTCCGTTCACACAAGCAACAGCGTACTTCGCTCCTGTAAACGCAGCGGTTTGCTCTTCAAATGTGCCAACAAAACGACCCACGTACGATACAAATGTGGAAT
>JBJOKQ010000232.1:0-4917 GCA_046046005.1 Bacteroidota bacterium
TGGTAGACGAGTTCGCTGATCTCATCATGACCGCCGGCAAAGAAGTTGAAGCGCCTATTGCCAGACTCGCTCAGTTGGCGCGTGCCATCGGCATCCACCTGATCATTGCAACGCAGCGTCCTTCAGTGAATATCATCACAGGAACAATCAAAGCAAACTTCCCTTCGCGAATTGCATTCCGCGTAACTTCAAAAATTGACTCGCGCACTATTCTTGATGCTGGCGGTGCAGAACAATTGATCGGTCGCGGTGATATGCTCTACTCTACCGGCAACGATCTGATTCGCCTGCAGTGCGCGTTTGTTGATACACCCGAAGTGGAGAAAATCACTGATTTCATTGGCGGACAACGTGCGTATCCGAATGCTTACCTGCTTCCTGAATACGTTGATGAAAATGCAGAAAGCAGCAAAGCTGATTTCGATGATGGGGATCGCGATTCATTGTTCGAAGAAGCGGCGCGCATTATTGTTCAGCACCAGCAAGGTTCTGCATCATTGTTGCAACGTAAATTGAAACTGGGTTATAACCGCGCAGGTCGTATTGTTGATCAATTGGAAGCGGCGGGAATTATCGGACCTTTCGAAGGCAGCAAAGCGCGTGAAGTTCTGGTAAAAGATCTCATGAGTCTGGAGGATAGACTCGGAAGTTCTAAAAAAGAATCCTGATCGCGATTCTTTTTCATTATCAATCACTTACGTACAATAATTGTTAACAATAGATCGTCATAGAACGAGTATATCTAACTTTGGAACGCTTTTTGAATTCTTCCGGTATAAAGTACCCGATATTATGAAAACGAATTTCCTCAATACAATCACTCTGGCAGCAGCATTCGCCTTTCCTGTATTGGCAACTGCACAAACTCCGGCGAAGACCGGTCCTGATTACGATCCCAAAGCGAAAACGATCCTTGATGGTGTTAGCGCTACTGCAAAAGCATATCAGTCCATTACAGCAACCTTTACCATCACCATGGAAAAACCGGGTGCTGCAAAGGAAACAAAGGACGGAACTGTAATTCTGAAAGGGAACATGTACAAAGTTGTTCTCGATAACAAGCAGAAGGACAAAGTTTACAAAGAAGAGTATTACAACGACGGGAAGACAATGTGGGTTTATAATGAGAAGGACAAAGAAGTGACTATCGATCACGCTCCTGATCCTGCGAAAAAGAAAAACGACAATCAGATTTCTCCAAGCGAAATCTTTACCATTCATGAAAAAGGATTCAAATACTCTTTCGTGAAAGAAGAAACGCAGGCAGGCAAAGTCGTGCAATTGGTAAACCTTGTTCCTGAACAACCCGATAAGAAGAATTACCACACTGTGAAACTCACTATTGACAAAGTGAAAAAGCAAATTATCAGTGTTGTGTTTCTGAACAAAGACGGTTCTAAGACAACCTACACTGTTAAGACTTTCGTTCCGAACACAGTTTACACCGACGCTACATTCAAGTACGATACAAAAACACATCCGGGCGTAACTGTAATTGATATGCGCGACGAAGAAGAATAATTAATCAGATTACGCTTTAACATCCCCGAACTCCTCCCAAATTATTGGGGGGAGTTTTCATTTTAGACCAATTCGTTAATTGAACAGACGAGCCCTTATTTTTACCCGACAACCTTGTTGTTAAAAAATGATTATGTAACTATTTGATAATCTGAATCTTTTGTTCGATATTGCTTCAGCAAACAAAGAGAACACTATCATGAAATTCCCCTTCAAAATGATGTTGGCAGTATCACTGCTGACTTTGTCGTTGATTTCTTTCAGCAGTTTTACTTCTTCTGAGGAAACAACGATCAATTCTTTAACAACTGTTGAAGAATTGATAATACAGGTACCGGAATCCAATTTGAAAAATCAATCTGCGATTGAAAATGCCATCTCAACTACGAAAGGTGTTGAGTACAAAGGCTACTGTTCATCAATGCACGTGTACATGATGTTGGTGGATCGTTCTGTGCAAACAGATAATTCATTCATTGGCGACATTATGAAAACGCAAGGATTGGCATTCTACATTAAGGAAGGGTCATCCATCGCTACGGTAAAAGCCGCATGCGGAATGGACACCAATTCAACACCACAAAACTCTCAGCAGTAACACCGAAGAAAAAAGCACATGAAAAAACTTTTTACATTTTCAGCTCTTGTTCTCGGTCTTATTGCCGGAGCGCAAACAACATTGATCAATCCTGCGGCGGGCGGTGGATTTGAATCAGGAGCGACATTCGCGGCCAACGGATGGACAGAAGTACAGATCGGCGGCGGTGCAGCCAATAAATGGTACGTAGGTACTGCTACAACTTTTGCCGGTTCCAGAGCCGCTTACATCTCCAACGATGGTGGTGTCACAAATGCGTACAGTGTAGGGCAAGCACGTGTTCAACATTTTTATCAGGACATAACATTCCCTGCGGGCGAGCCGAATATCACACTTACTTTCCGCTGGAAAGGTGTGGCAGAAAGTTGCTGCGACTATATGCGGGTATTTCTTGTACCAACATCAACAACTCCGGTTGCCGGAACAACATTAGCAACAGGTCAAATCGGAGGTACTTACAATAACCAAAGCACGTGGCAATCGGCAACCATCAGTCTGCCTTGTGCTACTGCAGGAACAACACAACGTTTGGTGTTCTCGTTTCGCTGTGATGCATCTTTAGGTACACAACCTCCAAGTGCAGTAGACAATATTTCATTGGTGTCCAGCGCAACCGGTCCTTCGTGTGCTTCACTTCTGGGTACAGGAGTTACTAATGTTGCTTCTCTTCCTTACGCATCAGGTGCAGGAACAACATGCGGCGCTGTTGATGATATTACCAGTGCAACGGCTGTAACTTGCGGCGCCAGTTGGTATTACACCGGAGAAGATCGTGTGTGGATTTTCACGCCTGCTTCCAGTGGTTCTGTTACGTGTTCGGCCACATCGTCAGGCAGTTATGTAGGTTTGTCTCTGTATCAAGGTTGTCCGTTGAACACGGTTTGTTCTGGAGCAGGTACATGCATTGCATTTTCACAATCCTCTGCAGCTAGTCAGTCTTTTTGTGCTAACGTGACTGCGGGTCAAACGTATTATTTGGTCATGGACTCTTATGCGTCACCGACGTGTAACGCATATACCAATGTAACAATCAGTGCGCCATCCGGTGCGCTTGCAGGAACTACATGCGGAACAGCCCCGGCCATTACTTTGCCATATACGGCAACCGGTCACACCACCACATGTTTCGGTGATGATTATAACAATGCCAGCAGCGGATCATGTGGCTCACTTTATGAATCAGGTGAAGATCGCGTTTATGCACTTACTGTTACCGGTTCAACTTGTATCGGAATCACTTTAAGCAACGCGAGTACTACTAGTATAGGTTATCAGGTATACAATGGTTGCCCCGGATCAGGCGGAACTTGTGTTGGCAGCAATGGAGGTTCTAATCCGCTTTCCGGTACTGTTGTACTTCCTGCAGCAGGTACATATTATATCATCGTTGATACATGGTCAACTCCATTCAATTGCACATATGACATTAATATCGTGAACTACGGTTCAGGTCCGGTTAACGATTTGCCATGCAGCGCAACTTCACTCGCTCTGAATACTAACTTAACAGGCGACAACAGTTGCTCCGGCAGTGCAAGTGAACCAGCATCTCCTGCATGTTGGACAACAGGCAATTTGAATACAGTTTGGTATTCCGTTGTTTGTCCTGCTTCAGGACAATTAAGAATCCGTACCACTCTTGGAACTCTGACTAATACACAAATTGCTTTATACTCCGGTACTTGCGGCGCGTTAACTTTAGTTGCGTGTAACGATGACGCACCGGCGTGCGGTTCGTCGTCTTATTCCAATTCTGAAATTACAGCAACAGGATTAACCGGCGGTGCTACATATTGGATCAGAGTTGACGGAGCCAACAACGCAACAGGATCATTTGATGTAATGGCAGTTGACGGCGCAGTTGGATTCCCTCCTGCTGCCGGACAGGATTGCTCTTCACCGAATCCGGTTTGTGCACAAACAATCACGATCGGAAACCCGGGTTATCAAGCGTACGGAAACATTTGCGACTTCCCTGGTGGTGGCTCGAATTGTCTACTATCCGGTGAACGCGGATCTGCATGGTACACTATTCCGATTAACGCAAACGGTACGTTGACTTTTGACATTGTGCCTAACGATTATGGTAATCCGAATCCAATTACGGGTCAAGTTAACACATGGACATCACCGTTTGACGAAACGGATTATGACTTCGCTGTTTGGAAAACCACAGGTGCCGGATCTACAAACTGCGCCGGTATTGCAGGTGGAGCCGCTCCACTTCGTTGCAATTATAGCGGTTTAGGGGTAACAGGATGCTATACTACTACAGGTACCGCGCCTCCGGCTTATCCGGGATTCGGCGGTGCATATGAAGCTTCAATTCCGGTATTGGCTGGAGAAGTTTATGTATTGGTAGTTTCAAACTTCTCTAACTCAACTTCAGGTTTTTCACTGGTATTCGGTGCGGCTTCACCGATCAATTACACAGCTGCAGGTTCTTCCGTAACATGGACAGGAGGTACCAATACTTCATGGACATTAGCAAGTAACTGGGGAGGTTGTACTCCACCAATTTGCGGAATCAGCGCTGTGGTTTCTCCTTCATCAACAAACCAACCTGCAGTTATTGCCGGTAACTTCTACGTAAACGATTTAACAGTGAATCCGGGTGCTACACTTACTTTGTTAGCGGGAGCAAACCTTCACATTTGCGGTAACTTCACTAACCTGGGTTCGATCGTTGCGAGTCCTACTTCAACCGTAACATTCGACAACGGTGCCACAAATCACCAGATGACGGGCTCCTTTGTTGGAGCTGATGCTCTTGGAAACCTTGTTATAACGCAAACCGG
>JBJOKQ010000233.1:0-4916 GCA_046046005.1 Bacteroidota bacterium
CCACTGGCTTGGGCCCGTTACCCCGCTTGGCGGAGTTGCTTTCATTGCAGGTTGGATAATGCTAACACTTCACGCTACGCGAACAAAATGAGAAACGCAATTATAATTGTTGTTCTGACTTTCATCTGCAATTACGTTAAAGGTCAATGTAACGACACACAGATTCTCAACGGAACGCAGACGTCTCAATTGAACGTTGCCTTTTCATCACTGCAAAATGCATTGTATTCGAAGAATCTGTCTCAAATAGATTCCATCAGCGCTGCTGCACAAATCATTTTTTCTTCGGAAGCAGGACAACCGGACGCACAGGAAACATACAGTACACTCTCCTCGAATTCCACATGGTTGCTGCTGAATCCGGCACTCACGCTTTCCCGTCAACTTATAGCGGCTGACAGTTTGGTTTACGTCAATATTCACAAAACCTGCAAAGGAGAATTGCCTCCATTATATCAACCGCATTCCGTTCCTCTTCGCGCCGGTGCTGAAGTTTGCATCGGTTTGATTAGAATCGCCAACGCAGAAACCGATTTATCAAGACGTAATATTTATTTGCAATGGGCAACTGATGGACTCGATTCGCTCCTGACTATGCAACTTCCGAATGGATCCTTTCCATTTCCTGATCTGCGACCGTACGGCGATCCGGTATTCACTCCGATCATAAATAGCTACATGCAATCACTCGGCGCGGATTCAGTTAACGTACTCATCAACGGATGGATAATCGACGACAGAGGAACTGGGGAATTTAAGTTCGATGCAGGCGTTATCGGAGGTGCTTTTGCAGAAGCGTATCAATTTACCGGCGACACCAATTACAGAAATGCTGCTTTGCGTACTGCTGCTTATTGCGATACGTTGCGTATGAACACAAATTACAATTACAACACGTTTCAAGCTTATGCACTTTCCTTCGGTTACGCGCTTGCTCCGCAAAACTCAGACTGGTCACTTAATTCAGATACGCTATTGCGCTATTCTGTATTACCCGGGCAAATTCCCAACGGAAGATGGATGGACGGTCATAACGCAAAGTCGGTGTATCACAATATCATCATTCACAATACTGCTGCGATATTAATGAATACGTCAGCCAGTAATCCGCACTTCGATACTTTGTCTGGCATGCTCAATATTGCGTTGCGGAATTTTCTGTCCCAATATTACACTTGTGATGCGTCTGTTGGATTTGACGGGCTTCTTCGGGCTTGGAAACTCGGAACGAATATTGTGCCGCAAACCTTACATGATTCTATTGGTGATGTGATAGGGAATTACATCAATCGTGCTGCAACAGACGGAGCTTTTCTTGATGTTTATACTATGGGATTATATCTCGATGCGCAGCTGAATCTTTCGTCTGTACCAGAATCCGAAGAAATAATTTTCTTCTCGGCTTTTCCGAATCCCGCCAGTGAGATGCTAACGCTGAACATTGAGAATGCGCAAGAAGGCGCGTGTGTTTCGATTTACAACTCACTCGGAGCTCTTGTGCTTAAACTTCCCGTGCAGAACACTTTTGCAAGATCAGTAATTCAGATTTCTGTTGCGGAATTTCCGGCCGGTATTTATACAGCTGTGTTCGAAAATGAAAACAACAGAAATTCCATTATCTGGATCAAATCAAATCAACAATAAGCAGAATTCGATTTATGTCTTACGCCGATTACGTTAACCGATTATCCAAGCTCGCAGATATTGCATACACAGGAGCTGTTCTCAATTGGGACATGGAAACGTACATGCCGCCAAAGAGTGCGGAACGCAGATCACAACAACTCGCTACACTTTCCGGATTGGCACACGAACAGTTTACTTGTGAAGAAACCGGAGCATTGCTTGAAAAGCTGAGCACAGATGAAAGTCTTGATGAACGACAAAAAGCAAACGTAAAACATACATTAAAGCAATATCGTAAAGCGAAGAAATACACAACTGCATTCGTTGAAGAAATGAGTCGTACCATTTCCGAAACATTCAATGCATGGCAGGAGGCGAAACAGAAGAATGACTATTCGATCTATGCTCCAAAACTTGAGAAGCTGATTGCGCTTAAGAAGCAGGAATGTGAACTGATAGGTTATACTTCGCATCCGTATGACGCAATGCTGGACGAATACGAGCCCGGATTAAAAACTGCCGATGTTGACAAACTTTTCAATGATGTAAGAAGTGAACTTGTTCCGTTTGTAAAACATTTACTGGAAAAGAAAGCCGGCTCACAGGAAATCATACATCGTTTCTATCCCAAAGATGCACAGATCACATTCAGTGAAAAGATTCTGAAAGAAATGGGCTACGACTTCGATGCAGGCCGTCAGGACATTTCAATGCATCCTTTCACAACCAATTTCAGCGCAACAGATGTTCGTGTAACTACGCGCGTGGATGAGAACAATATCAGTGATTGTTTGACAGGCAGCATACATGAAGGCGGACACGCATTGTATGAACAGGGAATTCCTGATGATCAATACGGATTGCCTTCCGGAGAATATTGCTCTCTGGCGATACATGAATCACAATCGCGATTGTGGGAGAACAATGTCGGTCGCAGTATGGAATTCTGGAACGGACAATTCCCGGAGCTGAAACAAGCATTTCCTGAGGCTTTGAAAGACGTCTCTGTTGAACAATTCTACAACGCCATGAATGTTGTACAACCTTCATTGATTCGAATCAACGCCGATGAAGTGACATATCATTTTCATGTCATGATCCGTTTTGAAGTTGAAAAGGCAATTTTCGAGAACAAAATACAAGTCGCTGAAATTCCGGCTTACTGGAATTCGCGTTACAAAGAATATCTCGGCATAGAAGTAACATCCGATGCTGAAGGATGCATGCAGGATGTTCATTGGTCGCACGGCAGTTTCGGCTACTTCCCTACTTATTCGCTTGGAAGTTTCTACGCAGCGCAAATGTTCAATGCCGCAGAGAAAGCAATTCCGGAATTGAAAGTGCAAATCAGCATGAAGAATTATTCAGAACTCCTGAAATGGCTCCGCCTCTATATCCATCAACATGGAAAGACGTATTCAGCACGCGAACTGTGTATTCGTTCCACAGGAGAAGAATTGAACTTCCGGTATTTTATGGATTACGTTAAAGCAAAGTATGCCCAATCAGCCTGATTCCGTGCTATTTCGGCAAGTTTAATCTCAGCCGATTCGTACACAAAAAGTATTAACTTTGGCTTCCCCAAAATCACACGCTATGAAAAAATTCTTACTTGCTATTTTATTAACGGTAACTGGCTTCAATTCAAGCCTTGAAGCCCAAACTGCATTCAATTCCGGCACACCACTTATTTGGGGGTGCAGTCCTTTTCAGGATTCACTGTGGTCTGTTGATACAACTAACTGGACAGTCGTAAATCGTATTGCTCCATCATTAGTTGGATTCACCATTACCGGGATGAACGGTATGGCTACAGATCCTACTGATGGACAAACGTATGTCATTATGAAGGTTTCTGCTGTTAGCGGACGGGTATTAGGTAGAATCAACTTATCCACTGGTATTGTTACACAAGTCGGAAATTTGGGCGACAATTTCTCTTCTATTACGTTTGATGAAAGCGGGCAATTATATGGTGCTACCGGAGACGGAGCAACTGTTTCAGAAACGCTTTACAAAATCGACAAAACTACAGGTGTTAAAACACTTCAGTATGCCATGGGCAACGGAGCAGACGGAGAAATTATTACGTATAACAGAGATGACAATCATATGTATCATTGGTCAGGAAACGGCACTGTTGTGTTTGAGAAATTCCCTGTCAGCAATGTTATTTACACTCCAACAAATATTCCACTTACGGGTACGCCGGGAGGTGAAACATTTGGCTCAATTTATATGGGGAACAATCGTTTCATTAATTCAAATATCAGCTCAAGATTTGTAGGAGTTAGTACCAGTGGAGTTTATGGTCTTCAGATAGGCAGCAATCCTGATGACTTGCGCGGACTGGTGATGATTCCGTATTACACGGCAACTGATGATTCAGTATGCACCAATGAATCTCTCGGATTTACCGTTGGCGGACATCAACTGTATTCGCACCTCATTTTTCATTGGGGCGATGCAACGATTGACACGGCCGTAACATCTTACGGTGTTCTGGTGAACGAAAATCACTCTTACGCATCAGCAGGAACTTATACTGTTAACGTTACTACATGGAACGGAACAGTAGGTGATACCATTTTCTCTTATGTAGTTACTGTTTTAAATTCTCCGGTTGTTGCCCTTTCCGGATCTTCCGTAAGTTGCGGCGGTGATTCTGTAACACTTACCGGCTCCAGCGGTGGAACATCACAATGGTACTTCAACGGCGCGCCTATTGTAGGTGCTACAACTAACACATATTCCACCAACACTCCCGGCGTTTACAATATGGTTAAGACCAATTTGAACGGATGCGCTGATTCTGCAGCTACTGGTGTAAATCTTACTATTGCGGCAAATCCTACAGTAAATCTTGGAGCGGATGCTGCGTTCTGCGGTTCAACAACACTGGACGCAGCCAACGCAGGAGCTACATATTTGTGGAATGACAATTCCAGCTCTCAAACGCTTACTGCTACAACCTCTGATGTTTATTTTGTAACGGTAACTGATAGTAATAACTGTTCTACTGTTGATTCCATCAACGTAACAATTAATGCATTGCCGGTAGTTAACCTTGGTGCAGACACAACACAGTGTGGCGGTTCGGTAGTTCTTAACGCGGGGAATACAGGTTCGTCATTTCTATGGAACGACGCTTCAACTACACAAACTTTATCAGCATCGACAAGCGGATTGTATTACGTTACAGTGACAGATTCTATGAACTGTGTTTCTGCTGATACGATTACGGTAACGATCAATGCTCTCCCGGTAGTAAGCATTTCTGCATTGCAAAC
>JBJOKQ010000234.1:0-4909 GCA_046046005.1 Bacteroidota bacterium
GTTTTTCTCCGCGGCAAGAGAATATTCTGCGTTGTTACGGATTTTAAAATCGGTGATGTCGCCGTTAATTACAAATTCATCTTCCCAGGTGTAAAGGATATTATCCTCTGATTCTTTCCCTTCATGTTCGCGTTCTGCCAGTTCGTGATCGAAATCGGGATTCACTTCTTTAACGGTAATCGTGACTTTCATAGCGTGAAGGTACAGATTGTATTCTTCTTTCGTAATTTTGCAGCATGCAGGAAGTCTTCTTTACGATTCTGTCCATTTGGGTGATCTGGAAATTGTTCTCCGCATTTTCCGGTTCGTCCTCTAATCAGCAACGTGCTTCCAATAACTTCTATCAAACCAATAATCACTATCAGCAATCAAAGCCCGAAGGTGAAGTGGTTATTGAAGATAAAACGGCCAAGAGCGGGACGAAACGTAAATCCGACGACGGAGAATACGTTGATTATGAAGAAATCAAATAATTCCGCCGAAGAGCCCGCCACTTATTCCCCGGAAATCTCCATTTGCGAAGCACTTCTGCCAGTTATTGAATAGCGGTATGAAGTGAAAAATCATTCATTTAGGTTTACAGTACAATTCTGGTTAAGGTGTTTGGAAGTCCTTCGCCACCCCGATTTTCGGGTTGCCTCCTCCGGTGAACGGACCAACAAAAAAAGAAACCACCGCGGCTTCCCAGGCTCAGCGGTGGTTTTGTCTTTATTAACGATCAGCACAACGGCTTTTTAATAACTTTGTCGCTTAAGTTTAAGCCATTATGGACCAATACAAGAAGTACATTCCTCACGCTGTTGCAGTTCTCCTTTTTATCATTGTTACCGCGGTGTTTTTCAAGCCTGCTGTTATGGACGGCAAGCGCGTACGTCAAGGTGATATTCAGCACCATGAAGGAATGGCTAAAGAGATCGCAGATTTCCGTAAAGCCAATCACAAAGAACCTTTGTGGACCAATAGTATGTTCGGAGGAATGCCGGCGTATCAGATTTCTGTATTGTATCCGTCTAACGTCATGAATCCGATTCAATTGGGATTCTCAACAATCACACGCATTCCGTTTCCGATTACTTCAATACTGCTGAGCATGATAGGATTTTATTTCCTGTTGATCGGCTTGCAGGTGAACCCATGGGTTTCCGTTGGAGGCGCAATAGCATTCGGACTTACGTCGTATATGATAACGTTGGTTCCGGCGGGACACAACTCCAAAATGTACGCGATCTCTTACATGGCTCCTGTTTTGTTGGGCGTGTTGCTTTCGTTCAGAGGGAAGCTCTGGCTAGGAGCGGGTATTACAGCGCTTGCACTTGCATTGGAGATTAACGCCAATCACTTGCAGATAACATATTATCTCCTCATTCTTTTACTGTTTGTAGGAATAGGAGAGACTATTCGTTTGGTTCGCGAAAAGCAAGTGAAAAAGCTTGGATTGATTGCAGCTGTTCTTGGCGGAGCAGTTGTTGTTGCAATACTTCCAAACCTTGGAAATTTACTTCTCACCAGCGAATACGGAAAGTACACAACACGCGGTCCTTCTGAATTGACGTTGGATGCTGATCAGCAAACAAAGACAGACGGATTGCCCATTGAGTATGCAACACAATGGTGTTATACAAAATCAGAAACATTCACCTTGATGATTCCTGATTTTATGGGCGGCGCTTCTCAACCGATCGGAACTTATGATAAAGCTGCGTTAGACGCTGTTGATCCGCAATGGAAACAGGCAATTGCAAATCAAAGTTCTTATTTCGGAGAAGTGATTTTCACCAGCGGACCGTATTACGTTGGTGCAATCATCTGCTTCCTGTTTGTGCTCGGAATGTTCATCGTGAAAGACAACATCAAGTGGTGGCTTTTCGGTGCAACAGTTCTGGCAATCATGCTTTCGTGGGGAAGTCATTTCATCGGATTAACCGAGTTCTTCTTCAAAGCAATTCCGGGATACAACAAGTTCCGTGCAGTATCAATGATTCTCGTTATCGTGGATTTAACAATGCCATTATTGGCGATGCTGACCATACGCGATCTGATGAAGGATCCTTCCATTCTGAAAACCAAGATGCGTCAGTTCTATATTGCGTTTGCCTTGACAGGAGGGATTTCTCTACTTGTTTGGATGACGCCTTCCACATTCGTTGATACCGTTAACGATCGTCAGGAAGAGCAGATTACACAAGGAATTCTAGGTCAGGGCGGACAACAAGCCGATGTGGATACATACCTGATGAATCTTGAAGCAGCCCGGGAAGCCGTTGTGAAATCGGATGCAGGTCGTTCATTCTTCCTGATTCTTTTAACTGCCGGATTGATTTGGTTCTTTGCGCGCAAACCGTTCAATGCAAACATTCTTGCCGGAGTAGTTGCAGTTCTCATAGTAGGTGATTTGTGGAGTGTAGGAACACGTTACATCGACAACGATAATTATGAGAAGAGCAAGAAGAAGGAAACGACTTACTTCGCCAGCAATGCGGATAAAATGATTCTTCAGGATAAAGATCCTTCTTATCGTGTTCTTAACATTTCCGTTGACACATGGCAGGATGCTTCAACATCTTACTTCCATAAATCCATTGGCGGTTATCACGGTGCAAAACTGAAACGTATTCAGGAATTGTATGAGCAGGTAATGGATTCGCAGATTGAACAGATGCGTAAAGAACTCGGAGCGGCTTTCAATGCAGGTCCTGCTGCGGATTCTTTGATTCAGGTAGCGCTTGCAAACAAGAGCACGCTGAATATGATGAATGCGAAATACATCATCTACAATCCTGATGGAGGCGTAATTGAAAACAAATCCGCTTGCGGCGGAGCTTGGTTTGTGAACGAAGTGAAAATCGTTCCGGATGCAGATGGAGAGATCACAGCGGTGAAAACATTTAATCCGCACACAACTGCAATTGTTGACACGCGTTTCAGTTCACAGGTTGGCAATTACAAAGGCAATGCAGATCCAACAGCAACAATCAAAGTTGTTTCTTTCGCACCGGACAAAATTGTTTACGAATCCAATGCAGCTGCAGAGAAGGTGGCAATATTCTCTGAAGTATATTATCCTGCGGGATGGAAGGCAACAATTGATGGTAAGGAAACGGAATTCTTCTGTGCGAACTATGTTCAACGCGGAATTAAGGTTCCTGCAGGCAAGCACACTATTGCATTTGAATTCCATCCGGATAGTTATTACACAGGCGAGAACATGGCGATGATCGGTTCAATCCTCGTTTTTGTTTTCCTGATCGGAGGAATTTACATGCAGATCCGTTCAAACAAAAAGAACGCTGAAGTAAAAGAGACGCAGGAATAATGATTGGCAAGCTTGCATTGTTTCTTTCCGGCGCAGCTCAAAAGGCGCGCGCTGCCAAGTTCCGGAAGCGTTATGCTATTCATCCGGAAGCGGCATTGGGCGATTTGCACATTACCGGGAGCAAAGTGAGCATTGGTAAAGGATCTTATTACAATTCAGGATACATCTCTGCAGGTGCAGATGCGCAAGTGACAATCGGTTCATGGACTGCAATCGGTTATAATGTTTCGTTAGTCGCTGCAACACATGATGTGAATTTTCCTACAGGACCGGAAGCTATTCGCCCGATGACTAGTGGAAATATAATCATCGGTGATGGTGTTTGGATCGGAAACAATGTAGTTGTATTGCCCGGTTGTAAAATCGGAAACTATGCCGTAGTTGGTGCGAATTCCGTAGTGAATTCGGATGTGCCGGATTTTGCAATTGCCGCAGGAATTCCTGCACGGGTTATACGTTCCAAAGACCGGGAGAAAATAAGACCGCACGTTGAATTCGTTGAGAAGAATAAATAGCAAACAATAACTGATTATGAAAATATTAATTACAGGAGGAGCAGGATATATCGGTTCCGTTATTACTAATCTGGCTTTACAGAACGGACACGAAGTAGTTGCAGTGGATCACATTTGGTTCAATGAACAGATTCCGTTGATTCATTTAAGTAACCCGCGTTACACTTTTATCAAAGGTGATATCCGTAACAAAGATGTTGTTGCTTCTGCTATAAAAGGAATTGATTTCGTTATCCACACGGCGGCTGTTGTAGGTGATCCCGCAAGCAAGTTATTTCCTGAGGATACAAAATCAATCAATGAAGATGCTTCTTATCAGTTGATTGATCTGGCACGTCAGGAAAAGATCAAAGGATTTATCTTCTTCTCAACCTGCTCGAACTACGGAGTTGCAAATGATCTTGCAACCGAGGAAAGTGAATTGCGCCCTTTGTCACTTTACGCAGAATCAAAAGTGAATGTGGAGAAATATCTGATTGAGAAGGTGAAGGACATGAATTGGGTGATCGGTCGACTTTCCACCATTTACGGTGCTTCTCCGCGCATGCGTTTCGATTTGACAGTAAATGATTTCACATTGAACGCCTGGAAGAAACAGTATCTGGATATTTTCCTTCCTGAATCATACCGCCCGTACATTCACGTATTCGATCTTGCAAATATCATGATGCACGTAATTGCAGACTTTGATAAAGTGAAGAACAACGTGTTCAACATCGGTTTCCCGGGAGAGAATTATCAGAAGATTCAGATCGCAGAAATCGTGAAGAAATATATTCCGGAAACGAAGATTGACATTCTGAAAGAAGGCGGAGATAAGCGCGATTATCAGGTTGACTTCTCCAAGTTGCATCGTTTCCTTAATGTGAAGCAGATTTTCAATGTAGATAAAAGCGTTGCTGAGATTTACGAAATGCTGAGCAAAGGATATATTACCGATCCTGAATCACCTGTTTATTATAACACAACACCGAAGCTGAAGTGAGTTACCAATCCACAGTGGATTTTATCCGCGCGCACTTTAACACCAAAGAGTTTATTCCTCTTCACGCTCCTGTATTTCCGGGTCGCGAGAAAGAAT
>JBJOKQ010000235.1:0-4908 GCA_046046005.1 Bacteroidota bacterium
TATTCAAAGATTTGCGGCAGCACTTTTACTTGCTTTCGGGTCTTTTTTGTTCGCGTCCTGTTCAGGTGTTAAACCCGGTGGCGGACAACACGAAGTTATGG
Organism: Bacteroidota bacterium; assembly: GCA_046046005.1. Lineage (GTDB taxonomy): Bacteria > Bacteroidota > Bacteroidia > Palsa-965 > Palsa-965. The sequence continues at coordinate 102 of JBJOKQ010000235.1, forward strand.
GCGATGTTGCCTACATTCCCGATACAGTGAAAACACCGAAGAATCGATGTCCCGGTCCGGCTGATACAGTTGTTCCCGAGATGCACATCTTGGGTGAAGTGGCTTTTCCCGATACAACACAATAAACCGTCACTTTTTTGTGTTCACCGGTTTATGCACAATAAACCGTTATTTTTGGTGCCATGCGAAAACTCATTCCGGCATTACTTACCGCATTTCTTTTGGGCAGTTGCGCACCTGAAGAGCGTGTGGATTCAGCTGTGGATTCAGTATCTCTGCAGGAAGAGAATGGTGTTGACACTTTCATCGTAGGAAAGAAAAGTGAATTGACTGAATCGGAAACTGCGGAAGGAGAAAGTCTTCGTATGGAGAATGACACTGCTCTTGAGAATATGCGTATCGGGATTAATCCGGCAGGTACATCCGAAAGCGAATCTTCTTCCATTCCTCAGATTGTACGGAATCCTGATGTGGCACCGTCTTTTCCCGGCGGTTCAGTTGCCATGGACAAGTATATTGCAAAGAAACTCGTGTATCCTGCCGTTGCATTTCAGAATGATATTGAAGGCGATGTTCTGGTAAGTTTTGTAGTGGAATCCAACGGAAAGCGTTCAGGGATTTACGCTAAGCGAAAACTCGGTTATGGATGTGATGAATCTGCAATTGATTTGATTGCGGGTATGCCGGATTGGATTCCGGGTAAAAAGGCAGGTGTTCCTGTGCGTTGTGAAGTCACAATTCCGCTTCACTTCGGTAAAAAGTCGCCGTATTGAGTTAAAAATGGTTACACAACGCATTCATTTGCGTTTGCACCTTTGTACGGTTCTGGCATCCTGCTATATTTGCGTCAAATTGTTCACCCCGTGAAAAACACAACAAATATTTTCCTTGGCGCGCTTACTGTTGCAGTTGCCATTTTGTTCTATCTCCACTTTTCTTCGCGTCAGGCTATTGCCGATGTAAAAGCGAAACAGGAGGATACAACTCCGAACTACACTTTGAATCTTCCAAAGAATCTTCAAGGTGCAAAGGTGTTGTATGTGAACATTGATTCCATCAACAACAATTACCGCGCGTTTACTGAACTTGCTCAGGATGCAGGATCGAACCTTCAGAACCAAATGGCGGTTTACCAGCGTAAGGCGGCTGATTTGCAATCGCGTTATGCTAAACTTCAGGAACAGGTTCAGGCTGCTTCTATCAGTGCAGAAGCAGCAACAAAAGAAGAAGCTTCCATCAATGCGGGTCTTGAAGAATTGAAGCGCATGGAAACGAATATCGCTTATCTTGAAAGCAGCGCAATGCAGAAAAACGATATGATCTCTCAGGAGATCGCTCAATACTTTCAGGGATATGCAAAAGAGAAAGGCATTGATTACATCATGATGTTCGGCACAGGAATGCCAATCATTTATGCAAACGACAGTCTTGACGTTACTCCTGATGTAATTCAGGCGCTCAACGCACAATACGACGCGCGTAAGTCGCAGGAAGGTGCAAACAAGCCTGCAGGCAAGTAATAGTTTTCAAAAGTTATTTCGATCCGGCTGTTGTGATTTGATTCATAGCAGCCGGATTTGTTTTTTTACAGCTTCAAAACCAAATTCGTATGAGCGATAAAAAACATTATACAGGTGCGTTGTTATCAAAGATCAACAGTGTGGGAGAATTTCATGATGTATTCCTGATCGGAAACCGTCATGTGCCAACCGGAGAAATTCCGCCTGCAGAAGCAGAACTCCGTTTCAATCTTCTTAAAGAAGAAAACGAAGAGTATCTGGACGCATGCAAACGCGGCGACCTTGTTGAAATAGCCGACGCTTTGGGAGATATTCTGTATATCGCTTTCGGTACAATTCTGCGTCACGGATTACAGCATAAAATCGAAGAAGTGTTCGATGAAATTCATCGCAGCAATATGTCGAAACTCGACAAAGAAGGAAAGCCGATTTTCCGTGAAGACGGTAAAGTACTGAAGAGTGAATTGTATTTCAAGCCGGACATCAGAAAAGTCTTAAGTGAATAAACGAAGTCTTTTTGTCTCTCTGCTTTTCTTTATCGCGTTGCATGGAAGCTCGCGAGCAGTTGCAGATTCCATGTTGCTGCGTCTTGAATTGATGCAAGGCGAATGGAAATGTGTTGGCAGATACTGTTTGGATCCTTCAGTAAATGCGCGACAGATTTCCAAAGAATCTCTGTTAGTGAGAGACTCGTCGTTCACGTTTGCAATTCTTCCTTGCGCTATTACGGATTCCGTTCGATTGGTTCGCATGTCGCAACTCTGGTCGTTCGATTACACGATTGATGCCGTACGAGTCGGTCAAGTGAAATTGGAACATGATACGTTAACGGTTTTTGATTTTGCGCCTCAGTTGCTGATGAGAAAATTCATCAAAACTGATTTTGATGCGAATTTATTCACGCAGTTACGTCGGGGCTTCTTCTGTATGGAATGTCTTGACGGAGCCTGGGAACCGGAAGTGGATTCGTTGCAAACCGGTTCTGTGCAGATGAAATCCAAACTCGGATTTAGCGGCGCAACTTGGATCAGTATTCCGGCTGAATATTACAATTTGTGGATCAGCAAGACCAGATTACCATTTGGGAAGCGATCGCGAATGTACAAGACACAACTCGTTGTGGATTTCAATCGCGGAAAATGGTTGCTGAAAATGCAACCGGTACGCGGCAGATTCCGTAAGCAGACGTTTATTTACACAAGAAGCATATAGCGATTACGCTGCCCACGGTCGTTCAACGAACACGCGAACAATCAGCACAATTCCTGAAATGATCATGATGATTCCTGCAGCCTGATTCACGCGGTGAATCATGTTCTCCGTGAGGTATCCTTTGATCTTGTGAGAAGCCAATGCTTTAAGAATATCGGTTCCCAACACTGTGGCCAAGGTGGAAGTGAAAAACGTAATCATCAGACTGCCGCTGTTGTTGAACTTTGTTGACGCGATTGAAATTGCACCGATCCAAAGAAAAATTACGAAAGGATTGAAAACATTCATCAGAAACCCTTTCAATGCCATTGTTCCGTATGATGTTTTCGATTCAGTTGATCCACCTTCCATCGCCTGTACTTTGGGTTTCTTTACGAACTGAACCACGCCGTACACCATCAGCAGAACTCCGCCTGTAATACCAACAGGAATCGCGTATTTATCATCCATCAACCAGCCGGAAATGCCGAAGAAGGCAAGCAACAGATAAATCAGATCGCTGGTGAAAATTCCGATTGCCATGGCAATACCATGACCGTAACCGTATTTGAGACTGGTTTGAATAAGACCGAAAAAGGCCGGACCAAGCGAAAAACATAACGCCATTCCGAAAATGAATCCTTGTCCGATTGCGCTGAACATAATTAGATCTTCGCTTTAGATGTTGCGTTTTGTTTAACATGATCGCGCCAATCTTCCAATCGGTCGTTCTTCATCACACGAGGAAATTTGTGCTGACCTCCAACTTTTCCATGCTTGTTCATCCAGCTGATAAAAGTTTCCGCAGGAAGAACATCAACCATCACTTCTTTGAGCGCGGCTGTACGTTCAACGCGATAGTCATCATTCAACTCACACAAATGTTTGTCAAGTGACGCGCGTACTACAGCGGGATCAACATCGTCCGGTGTTCCGATATACCAATGATGCGCAAAAAGATTTTCGTAATTGATACCGGCAACCGTAAATTCAGGAATACTGATGTTCAATTCTTCTGAAACAAGATCAATCGCACGGTTCATATTGTCTTGCGATAAATGTTCACCGCAAAGACTTAGAAACTGTTTGGTGCGACCCGTAATTACAATTTCAGCGCTGTCTACGTTCGTGAATCGAATTGTGTCGCCAATCAGATAACGCCATGCACCGGAACAGGTTGAAATCAGCAATGCATAATCCGTATTTTCTTCAACCTGTGAAATGTTCAGAGTAACCGGATTTTTTTTCAAAGCGCCGTCCGCATCGAAGTTGTCTTCGTTGAACGGAACAAACTCGAAGAAGATGCCGTTATCAAGAAGGAGTTTCTGACCTTCTTTAGCCGGATCATCCTGAAACGCCATGAAACCTTCCGACGCGAGATACGTTTCGAGATAAGCGAGTTTCTTTCCGCACAGCTGATCCAAACCTTTTCTGTATGGTTTGATGGAAACCCCGCCCCAAACATAAACGGCAAGATTCGGCCAGATGTCATGAATGTTATTCACGTTGTAATATGCGATGATGCGCTCGAATACAATTTGTATCCACGCGGGAACACCTGCTACAATTCCAATGTCCCAATCTTTCGCATTCTTCACAATCTCATCCAGCTTCGTATTCCAGTCGCGTTCACGTGCAATGCGATTGCCGGGTTTGTAGAAATGCTGAAACCAGAATGGAATATTACCGGTGGTGATACCGCTGAGATCACCTGAATAATATGTGCCATTGTAATTCAGGTGCGTGCTTCCGCCAACCATCAGCATTCCTTTGGTGAAGAATTCTTCAGGAAGATCGAAGTGATGCAAGGCCATCATTTGACGGATACTCGCTTTGCGAATAGCACGCAACGTGTCTTTCGTTACAGGAATGTGTTTGCTTGACGACTCAGATGTTCCGGAACTCAGTGCAAAATATTTTACCCGTTCAGGCCATGTAACAAACGCTTCACCGTTCAGAGAACGATACCACCATTTTTTAAACATGGAATTGTAATCGTGCAATTCTATCGATGAAGTAAAAGCCGGAATAGGATCAGGCTGAGAAAGTAAACGAGTGAAATGATAATGCTCTCCGAAAGCAGTGAATTCCGCTTT
>JBJOKQ010000236.1:0-4880 GCA_046046005.1 Bacteroidota bacterium
CTCCTAGGGCGGAACAAAAGTGTTTTGCACCGCAAAACACTTACATCGCAATTGCTTCTTAATTGGAAGTGGCTACTAACTCAGATAGAATGATCTGTCACACCCAAGCGCGGCGAATAAATTTCCTGGCGTTGGCTTCTGCACGAAATCACGGACAACTGATCTGCTTTTCTTTTCAACACATCTGGTGCAGCCATTCCAAGGGAATTATATTTGCGGAACACTCATTCCGCATGTCTGTCAACGCATTCTTCTTTTTACTTCAAAGTTCATTTGCCGATCAGCGTTGGCTAACGGATACAACAGCGGTATTTGATCCCAAACCAATTGTGCAGCCCCAGGGCGGAATTTGGGTTCATGCAATTCTGCTCTCTTGTTTTACCCTACTTGTCTTGCTGCGTGTTTATGATTTCCGACGCATATCCATGCTTGTTCAGGGATTTGTGCGACCTGCAGCCGTGGCAACTTTATATCGCGAAGAATCGGCATTAACGAGTCGTGTTTCATTTTTCCTGATTCTGAATTTCGTAATGGTTTGTTCGCTTTTCCTTTGGCAATCGATTGCTGCTAATTCATCATCTGAAGTAAGCGATTCCGCCGTTGTGTGGATAGCGCTTGCATTGCTTGTCGTTTATGTGGTGAAGATCATTTCAACACGCATACTCGGATTCATTTTTGAAGTGAAAGAAGCCGCACGAGAATACGCGTATAACATTGTACTTTTTAATAAAACAATCGGGCTTATTCTGTTTCCGATCACGCTCTTACTCACGTATGCGCGACAGGTGCCGGCCACGTGGCTCATCTGGTCAGGGCTTGTTTTATGGGGTTTGGCGCTTTTGTACAGGCTCGTACGACTCTCATTTATAGGCTTTTCCGCCAGAGGTGTTTCCATATTCTATATAATTCTGTACCTTTGCACCCTTGAAATATTACCCGTTTTGGTGATAATCAAGTTGCTCATTAAACAGCATTAATGCAGTACCAAAAACAGTAAGAGTGGCAGCCCCGAAAAACACCGATCTGAAGGTAAAAAGCATTCTGGTTACTCAGCCTAAGCCTGAGACAGACAAATCCCCCTACGCTGATCTTCAGAAAAAGTACAATCTGAAAATTGATTTCAGATCGTTTATTCACGTTGAAGGAGTTCCTGCACAGGATTTCCGTCAGCAACGTGTGAATATCGCAGAGCATACCGCTGTGATTCTCACTTCCCGTAATGCAGTCGATCACTTCTTCCGCATCTGTCAGGAAATGCGCATCACCGTTCCGGATACTTTGAAATATTTCTGCATATCTGAATCAACCGCTTATTATCTGCAGAAGTACGTTCAGTACCGTAAGCGTCGGATCTTCCACGGTAAAGCAACGATTAACGATCTTATTGAAATTATCAAGAAGCATAAAGAAGATAAGTTCCTTTATCCGTGTACTGACGTACACAAGGAAGATATCCCCGAGATTCTTGACAAGCACAAGATCAGCTATTCAAAAGCCGTTATCTACCGTACTGTATGCAGCGATCTGAGTGATCTCGCTGATGTATTTTACGATATTCTTGTTTTCTTCAGTCCTTCAGGAATCACTTCCCTCTACAAGAACTTTCCGAAGTTCAAACAGAACAAAACGCGCATCGCGGCGTTCGGTCCTGCAACTGCTAAAGCAATTGAAGAAGCCGGACTTCGTCTCGACATTCATGCTCCGAAACCCGGAACTCCGTCGATGACGATGGCGCTGGAAGAATACATCAAATCGGTAAACAAAAAGTAATACACAATCCTCCGCCCGACGGAGGATTTTTTTTGCCATGCGCTTCACATTTCAAAAAGAGGAAAAACTTACCGGACTGAAAGTCTTCACAGAACTTGCAGCTAAAGGCAATTCCTTTTTTGTGCATCCGTTTCGAATCATCTGGATGCATTCGCAGGAAGAACAGCATTTTCCTGCACGCATCGCATTCGCAGTCCCAAAACGCAATTTCAAGAAGGCCGTTGATCGTAATCGCATTAAACGTCTGCTTCGGGAAACGTATCGTCATCACAAGCACGAGCTGTACGAAACACTGAACAGCAAGGATGTTAAAATTTCCGTAATGTTCATTTATACGGCCAAGGAGAAGCCTGATCATGCCGGACTGGAGCGTAAAATAATTTTATCTTTACAACGTTTGTCAAAAGCGGCGGAGAGTGATGGAAGAACCGGTTAAACTGAATATTGTAAGCAGGTTTTTCTCGGGATTGATGATCGGGATGATCCGATTTTATCAAAGCGCAATCTCTCCGCATCTTACACCTTCGTGCAGGTATTCGCCGAGTTGTTCCGTTTACGGTGCAGAAGCAATACGAAAGCACGGCCCGTTGAAAGGCGGTTGGTTGGCACTCAAAAGAATTCTCCGCTGCAATCCCTGGGGAGGGCACGGACATGATCCTGTACCGTAAATAAAGTTTACTATGAGCATACTTCAATCGATCAGAAGAAAAGCACGCATTGCAGTAATTCCGTTTTCACTGGCAGCCGGTGGCTGGATAGGTTTCGCTGCGGCTGGCGACAACGATGATCACATGTTTGAGATTTCCAAGAACCTGGAAATCTTCGGAACGCTGTTCCAGCAATTGAACAAGTTGTATGTTGATGAACCGAAGCCGGCAACATTGATGAAGACCGGTATTGATGCAATGCTCGCGTCTCTTGATCCGTATACACAATACATTTCCGAAGAGGAAATTGAAGACTATCGTTTGCAGATGGACGGTCGTTACGGTGGAATCGGTTGCATCGTTCGTAAAATCGGTAACGACATGGTGATTGCAGAACCTTATGAAGGTTTTGCTGCGCACAAAGCAGGACTGCGTGCAGGTGATGTTCTTCTTGAAGTAAACGGCACATCATGTGCAGGGAAGGATTATGAAGAGATCGGCAAATTGCTGAAAGGACTTCCTGAAAGTATCGCTGAAATCAAAGTGCAGCGTCCGGGAACTGAAAAGCCAATGGAATTCCGTGTGGTGCGTGAAGAAATCGAACAGAAGAATGTTCCTTTCTACACTATGCTCGAAGGCAATGTTGGTTTCATCAAACTTGTAGAGTTCAACGACGACGCTGCGAAAGAAGTAAAAGAAGCATTAGTTGATCTGAAAGGTCAAGGCGCAACTTCAATCGTTTTGGATCTGCGTGATAATCCGGGCGGATTGCTTCGTGAAGCGGTTCGCATCGTGAATCTCTTCGTGGAAGAAAACACTTTGGTGGTTACCATGCGCGGTCGCGTTCCGGAGTGGGACAAATATTATCGCACCGATGAAAAGCCTGTTGACACACAGATTCCGCTTGCAGTTCTTGTTTCACCATGGTCTGCTTCTGCGTCTGAAATCGTTTCAGGTTCATTGCAGGATTTGGATCGTGCTGTGATTGTCGGCCAGCGTTCATATGGTAAAGGACTCGTGCAGCAAACAATGGGATTGATCTACGGATCGCTTTTCAAAGTAACTGTTGCGAAATATTACACACCAAGCGGTCGTTGTGTGCAGTCGTTGGATTATGCTTCTGAACGTGACGCTGACGGAACTGTTACTCGCTTCTCTGATTCGTTGATCAAACCGTTCAAAACAAAGAACGGACGAGTAGTGTGGGACGGTCTCGGAGTAATTCCGGATTTGGAAATCGACGAACGTACTTATTCCGTACTTGCAGATACGTTGCAGGTGAAATCACTCATCTTCAATTATGCTACACAGTATAAATTGAAACATGAAACGATTGCGAAATCAAGCGATTTCCGTTTGAGCGACAAAGAGTACGAAGATTTTGTAACCTGGGTAAAAACACAGGATTACAAATACGTAACGAAAGAAGAAGCGGATCTGGAGAAATTCAAAAAGCACTCTGCTAAGTCAGGGTCGTGGAAACTTGTTTCTGCAGAACATGAAGCATTATTGAAGAAGATTCAGCAGGGCAAAGAAGACGATTTCACGGAGTTCAAATTCGAAATCAAAGTGTTGCTGGAAGCTGAGATAGCATCACGCTATTATTTCCAGAAAGGTCGTGTGGGCTCAGAGTTGAAAGATGATTCTGATTTGCAAGCGGCATTGGTAATTCTGAAAGATGCCAAGAAGTACAAGTCGATTCTAACCACTGTTGTACAGAAGGAGAAACCGAAACAGCGCATTGATATGCACAGCGAAGAATAATTGAAAAGACTCCGAAAGGGGTCTTTTTTTTGAAATAATTTACGGGTAACACAATCTTTTTCTCTTTCCGCCGTTCACGCCGATTCCCGCATTTAGTGCGTATTTTTGCAGCGCACGCCTTAAATGAGAATCTCTCTTCCTGAAAAATACCACAACTGGCTTTACCTGGCGGGACTCGCAGGTATTGCATTCGGCCTTGCTGTAAACAAGGTTGTGATCAGCATTGGCGTGATCTGGGTGGGTGTGAACTGGCTTTGGGAAGGCGGATTCGCTGATAAATTCCGACTGCTGAAAGCGAGAAATTCCGTGCTGATTCTGATTGGAATATTTCTTCTTCACGTTATTGGCTTGCTGTGGACTTCTGATCTTAAGAACGGCTTTCATGATGTACGTATCAAGATTCCGCTTCTCGTACTTCCACTGGTAATCGGCACTTCACGCCCGCTCGAGAAAAGGAAATTTGAGTTTATTCTGCTCATGTTCATTGCGGGTGTGATAATCTCCACCTTCCGGACATGGCTTATCAGTTCAGCCCTTATCAACAAGCAGATTACAGATTTTCGTCAGGCCTCTGATCTCGTAGCGTTAATACGATTGAGTTTGTTCGCTGCGCTCAGCATTTTTCTTTTGCTAAGATGGATATACCGTAATGATACAATGTGGATTCGAATTGTGAGTGGTTTTTTCGTGCTTTGGCTG
>JBJOKQ010000237.1:0-4871 GCA_046046005.1 Bacteroidota bacterium
CGTAATTGAGATGTTACCAATGTGTCGCAATTCTTCGTTTCTCAGTCATGAAACGTACCTTTGACCGAATTCTATCCTTGTGAGCGCACCAACCGCATTGAGCATTTTTACGGTTTTTCTTAAGATGGGAGCCACCGCCTTCGGAGGGAATGTTGCTTTGGTAGCATCTATAAAAAAGGAAATTTGCGACCGCAGAAAATGGATGAACGATGATGTCATCCTGGATCTCATAGCAATTGGAAATCTGCTTCCGGGTCCTTTGGCGACCAACGTAGTTTTTGCAATCGGTAAGATATTAGGAGGATTTCGTGGTGCTTTAGCTGCGCTTATAGGTGTGTGTTTGCCATCATTTGTTTTGATGTGTGCGCTCTCGTGGGCCTATTTCAAGTATGGAAGTTCTGCAGCAGTAACTTCTGTTATGAATGGAATTATACCTTGTGTTGCTGGTGTAATAGCTTCTGTGGCGTGGACGCTTCTGCGTAAAAACGTAACTGTTTGGCAACAGTATTTCATTGCTGTTTTTGCGGGCGCCGCACTGTTTTTCTGGAAAGGATTTTTCCTTACGCTAATTGTTGTTGCGGCTGCTGCTTTACTCGGAAGATTGTTTTTTTATAAGGGAAAACCAGCTGTTCCGAACATTAATAAACGTGCGGACGTTTCACTTTGGTTGCTACCTGCTGTTACTGTGCTCGTGTTCGTTATTTTGCTTCTCATTCCCCGACTCAGCCTGGGTTTCGAAGAAGTCCGTAAAGTGGCCATCACTTTCGGCACTATGAGTCTCACACTTTTCGGAGGTGGTTACGTTTTCGTTCCTGCAATGGAAAATGTTGTTGTTCATCAATTGCAATGGATGACAACGCGTGAGTTTACAGAAGGAATAGCTCTGGGACATGTAACGCCCGGCCCGATCATGGTGAGTTGCGTTTTTGTAGGTTGGAAGGTAGCAGGACTTAAAGGCGCAATTGCTGCTATTGTGATGTTGTTCGGTCCGCCTGCAGTATTGATGTATGTAGCGCATCATTTTCTGGAACGTATAAAGACCAATGCAACTGCAGAAGCCATGTTCAAAGGTGTTCGGCCTGCGGTAATCGGAATGATTGCCGTTTCTGTCTGGGTGGTTTTTTCATCAGCGCCGATCAGCTTGCTGTCAATTATTGTTTTCGCTGCAACATTTGCATTGACATTGTGGAAAAATCCCGAGCCGGTTTTACTTATCATCGGTTCTGCACTCGCTGGTTGGTTGTTCTTCTGAACTGATATTGAAGGACGGCTCAATCTCGAATGCGATCCTTATCTTTGCGCCCTTCATGAAAGCCATTCAATTCATCGGTACACAGCGTTCAGGTTCCAATCTTCTGAGAGTGATGTTGAATCAGCATCCGCGCATTTCGTCCCCGCATCCGCCGCATATTCTTCAGGTCATGATGCCGTTCCTTCCGATGTATGGAGATCTTGCAATCGAAAGCAATTTTGAAATGTTGATTGATGATGTGTGTACACTCGTGGAACGGAATCCTGTGAATTGGGATGTGCAATTTGATCGCGATGAAGTCGCACGTAGATGCAGCAATAGATCATTGCCGCAGATTATGAAAGCGGTGTATGAAATCAAGGCAACTATGAAGGGTGCAGACATCTGGTGTTGCAAAAGCATGGCTTCGGTTTTTTACATGAACGAAATTGTCAATGCAGATATTCATCCTTCCTGGCTTTGGCTGTATCGTGACGGCCGTGATGTAGCATGTTCTTTCCGAAAAGCCGTAGTAGGCGAGAAGCACATTTACTTCCTTGCACAACAATGGAAGAAAGAGCAGGAATTATCGCTCGCGCAAACACGTAAAGAACCAAATGCTTCTATTGTTCTTCGCTATGAAGAGTTTACACCTGAGCCTGAAGTTGCATTGAGAATGATTTGCGACAAACTGCAAATTGAATACGATCCGGAAATGCTTAATTACGCAGAATCAAAGGAATCGAAAATTACAGCGGCGTCCGGAGAAATGTGGAGTAATCTCGTTCGGCCCGTGATGAAGAATAACACACGGAAATTCGAGAGCGAACTTTCCTATGATGACATACTTGTTTTCGAATCTGTAGCAGGTGATTTGTTGAAGGAACTCAACTACGATTGCATTACTGATTCTTCAGAGTGGAGAACTTTCACTCCCGAAGAAATCAAAGAGTTTGCAGTTGTTAATGACAAGCTGAAAAAAGAAGCGCGTGATAAAGCACCTGAAGATATGACCAAACGAGCAGCGCAGGATGCATTTATTCAATCATTGAAGAAACGATTTGCAGATTATGAAAAGCAAACTGTATAACATTGTACTTTCAGTTTTCATGATCTGTCTCGGGGCGTCTTCTGCTTCCGCGCAATTGATGACTTTCGCTCAGGCAGTTACTCCGCAACCTTACCTGATCAAGTCAGAGATTGTGCCTGTGCCGAATGCAGTACTGAATCAGATTCACGTGATGTTCGAGCATCCTGCAGTTTCTGAAGCAGTGTTTTATGAACTACGTATTTACGAAGCGAACGGTAAAGATTCCGCATTGAAAGTTCTCCTCCGCGATTCAAACAATGTTACGCCGGTAACACAGCTTGAGTTCGGGAAAAGTTATAAATGGTGTTATGCCGCATTTCGAAAAGCCGGTAAGTCGATATTTCAATCCCGCATGTACACGTTCAGTGTAGCTGCTTTCCCTGCTGATTTGCGTGTTCGGGTGACGCACAACGATAGCGCGGCGCATAACGGAGGACTGATTACTTTCGATTATCACTGCATGATTACGGATCGTAGTGGGAATCCGGTTTGGTTTCTGCCGACGGCTACAGGCAACGAGTTCTCCAGAAACGATAAAGTCCGCGATCTGCGCGTAACTCATGCGAGTACATGCACTTTCATAACGCAGCGCAATGCTTTTGAAATTACCTATGAGGGACGCATCTTGTGGCGCGGACCGCGTGCAATTAAAGGTTCTGATGCGGATGTGGAAACGCTGCATCACGGGATCGAACGTTTGCCGAACGGCAACATGCTCACTGCCGGTAATCATACAATGCGCATTCCTGTGCCGGGCGACACTGCAACTGCTAAAAGCGAATTCGGTGTGTTGGCGGAATATGACAGAATGGGCAGACTTGTATGGAAATGGGATTCGTACAAGTACATCAGTCCGTTGGATTACCGTTTTGTGAAAACTGGTGAGACCGAGTGGATAGTAGCCACGCATCTGAATGCTTTCCGTGTTGCAGAGAACGACTCTGTAATTTATGCGGGCTTACGGGATCTGGATCGTATTGTGAAAATCAACCGTAAGAATGGTCGCGTACTCGCTTCTTGGGGAAAGAAACTGAAAAGCGGAGAAGCACATTCCGGCGACAACTTTTTTCATGCACAGCATGATGTTACCCTGCTTCGCGACGGGAATATCGCTGTATTCAATAACGATTCGGTGTCCAATCAGGGTGTTGTTTCTTCAATTGTCATTTTCTCTCCTTCCGCACCGGGAGAGGAATCTAAATTGATCTGGAAATTTAATTGTGATTTTGACGGAGCGAATGATGGTCGCAGCGAAAAATGCGGCAGTGTTGACGAGCAGCCCAACGGCAATCTGCTCGTGAATTTCGGAACGATCAATCGTTGTATTGAAATTTCCCGCGACAAAGTGATTGTGTGGAATGCGTTTACTGAATCGTACAACAGTCAGACGAAACTCTGGATGCCGTCAGGTCAGTATCGTTCGCACTGGTCTTCTTCAATGTATCCGTGTTACTTCGGTGCCGACATCATCAACCGGAACCGCAACGGATTCGATGTGCGTGTGTGGAATGAAGGCAGCGAGGCGGACAGTTATACGGTACAGTATAAAACTTCATCCGGGGCATGGGTTGAAGCAGGAGTTTACCCGAACGTGTCAGCTAAAGCAAAAGTGCTTTGTCACATTAACTCCGATAAGAAAAGTCCCGTTTCGGAAGTGCGTATAATTTCAGGTAAAAACAACGAGTTCGTTCGTACGCTTAAGGTTCCTGCACGTTAAACCTGAAAGCTGTAACTTTAACGTGTGTTGCGCTACTTCACCTTTTCGCGTTTTTGGAATGCAGTTCTACTGTATTACAGTTACCATTGGTCAAGATGGACGGGGAAATCCGCACATGCAGGGAAAGCGATCAGCATTACGATAGAGCCAACAACTTCCTGCAATTTACGTTGTCCTGAATGTCCGAGCGGATTGCGAAGCTTTACTCGTGCAACCGGAATGATGGACATGGATTTGCTCCGAAAGATTACGGATGAAGTTGCTGCACATGCCGCTTACATGAATTTCTATTTTCAGGGAGAACCATTTCTTCATCCTGAAATTACTGCGATGTTCGCTTACGCTTCTTCTAAGAAATTGTACACATCGACAAGTACCAATGCACATTATCTTGATGAGAAAAAAGCAAGAGAAGTTGTGCAGTCCGGACTTAATCGGTTGATTATTTCGATTGATGGAACTACGCAGGATGTTTATGAATCATACCGTATTGGTGGAACATTGAGTAAGGTGATTGAAGGAACCCGCAATGTTGTGAACGCAAAACGCGAGTTGAAATCATCAACTCCTCAGATTGTTTTCCAGTTTCTCGTCGTACGTCCGAATGAACATCAGGTGAATGAAGTGAAAGCACTTGCGGACGAACTGGGTGTTGACGAAGTCGTTTACAAATCAGCACAGGTGTATGATTATGAAAACGGCAACCCATTGATTCCGCATAACGATGCGTATTCGCGCTACAGAAAAACATCTTCCGGAAAGTGGGAGTTGAAAAACAAATTGGAGAATCAGTGCTGGCGCATGTGGCACAGCTGTGTGATTACGTGGGACGG
>JBJOKQ010000238.1:0-4826 GCA_046046005.1 Bacteroidota bacterium
GGCGCATACCCTTTGCCTTGCGCTTCCCACCAGAAACTGAGGTAAACGGAATCTGCAACAGTATAACCGGAAAGATCAAAGTGGCGGCTTGTCAATACATCGCACAGCATAGATGAATTCACAGAAGTCAGTTCATCATAAGGCAATCCCAATTCATTCAATCCGTCGAACGTGCAAACACCAAGATTGATCGGCGCTGTAGCCCAGCCACGATTTACATAAACGCCGGGATTGAGAGACAAATCCCATATTGTTGTATCCGGGCGACGGGAATCGTACATGAAGTTATCACGGAATCCATTGGAAGGCAAAGCAATCGTATCCAGCACAACGGGTTGTTGATTGTTGCGTGCAGCGTCGTTAGCGTAAAACGGTTGATACGTCAACGGTCGCAAATTCTCCTGCGCAGACATTGCAGTTGTGAGACAAATTGCTCCGGCGAAAAATAATTTCTTCATGAATTTCATTCTAATATTTTTACAGCGTGTCGTTCGATAATTTCGCTTTGTCCATTGTAACGCGAAGATCTATCGTTGACCCCGGGATTATTTTACGACCGGATCCGGGAGCGGGATTCTGATCGTATACGATTGCATTCAGTGTGTCTTTAATTCCGGCATCCGGAACTACGAGCCATTCCAGTTGCATGTCAATGAGTTTACCTCTCGCCTGGCGGAATGTCAACCCGACAAGATTAGGAACGCTCACGTCAGCTGTACTTTCATCACCTTTTCCGATCTTCAGTACAATCGTCTGACCTTTTTCAATCGGTGTTCCCGGTTCAATACGCTTACCATTGTACAGCTGCTCCACAACAGCTCCGCGATGCGGGTCATCCACTTCTTTGAAAACCGCTTTCAAACCGTATCCTTCGCAGATGTATTGTGCCTGACGTTGCGACAAATCTTCAAGTTTCGGCATGGTAATCGTTGGAGGCACAACAGCAGTTGTATACAGGTAAACCATTCGACCTTGCTTCACTTGCGTGCCCGGCGCAGGATCCTGTGCATGCACAACTCCTTTCGGTTGATTCGGATCCCAAAGAGAATCCACGATTGTAAAACGGATGGAATCACCTGAAAATTCTTCGAGGGAAGTCGACTTTTTCCCTACGAAATCAGGAACATTCACGAACTCTTCGTGACGAGTGAACGAATTCATCCAACTGAACAGCGCCCAAATCACGACAACGAGAATCAGTCCTGCAGCAATCATGCTGGTGATCAGTGGAAATCTTTTGATAATGCCAATGAAACTTTTCATCACAATTAAGCCGGCAATTTACTCTTCATTTCCTTACGTCGGAACGAGAAATCAAGAATCCGGTCAATAAAATCATAGGGTTTATAATCGTTGATTGCAGCCTGATGGAAAATACAGGTAGCCGGAGTCATGCCCGGAAGTGAATTCACTTCGATAAAAATCACTTCCACACGGTCAGGCGAATAGATTCTCACAAATGCGTCAATACGGGTGTAACCCTGTATATTCAACAGACGTGCTGCAGCGCCCAAAGTTGCCTTCACTTGATCGGAAATCTTCTGTCGATCTTCCGAATTTCGGTCGTAACGTGCAGGCGTGATATTCTGACCTTGTCCGGCGAGGAATTTCTCTTCCAGCGAAAGAACTTCTCCTTCAGAAAGCGCTTCAGAAGCTTCGAAAACTTCGTAGGCAACATTTCCATCAGCATCAAACTTCGTGAGCATGCCGCCCGTAATTTCCAGAAAATGTTTCGCGTCTCTGCGACTGATCAGCTCTTCAATAAGAAAAACACGCTTCAAAGGGAATTCCTCTTTTGGTTTGATCTTCAGAACTGCCGCGGCAGCAGCATCAAGTTCATCTTGCTTGCGGAAGATAAGTTTCACGAAAGCGTCCAGCTCTTCGCGTGTTTTCACTTTACGAACAGCAGAACTGCATCCGTCATCAACCGGTTTTGCAATGAAAGGCCAGCCGATTTCTTTATCAATCTTACTGATGATCACATCTTTCTTCGCGTTCCAATCTTCTTCTGTTACCAGCATATGCTGCGCAACAAGAAATCCGTTTTCACAAAGAATCTCGTTGGTAAGGAACTTATCGATTGTGATTTCAGAACTCTTCTTGCCGGAACCGTTGTACGGAATATTCAACGCATCCAGTTTTTCCTGAACGGCTCCATCTTCGCCCGGACGACCATGCAACGCAATGAACACCGCATCGACATTCGCTTTCAGATCATCGTAATTCCAACGTACAGGTTGAGCAACGGCATCAGCACCTGAATAAAATCCGGTAATGAATGAACAGCGATCCATGATGCGTTTCACTACAGGATGCACTTTCCAATTCTCGATTTTATCCTTGATATCATCCGCATTGTCTTTCAATAAAACGTTGATCGGAATCTGATACATGATATGATCCTCATGATCGCCGGTCAGGAATACAGGAACGGGTTGATACTTAGACGACGAAGAAAGTTTCTCGTAAATATTTCTTCCGCTTTCAACGGAAATGTGTCGCTCTGAAGAATAACCGCCAAGAATAACCGCCACTTTTGTTTTGGCAGCAGCGGCACTTTTCGCCTGGTGAATTGCAGCATCAAGTTTTTGCATTACACCATCAAAACGATGTCCGTTTTTGTCGGCAAGAATACGTTGACGCAAAGATGTACGGATGATGTACGTAAGAAATTGCGAAGGATTCAATCCGATTTCCGCAGCCTGATGGAAGAAGAACGAAGAAGGCATCATTCCGGAAGTTGTATTCGGATCGTTAAGGAAAATAGTTCCGTCGGATGAAATGAATCCGTCAATACGCGCATAAACATCGAATGAAAGCGCAGTGAATAATCTTTCACATTCCTTCCGGATGGCCTCAATCTGCGGTTCAGGCAATTCGATTGGTGTAATCTTACGGGAAAGCCCCGGCAGATATTTTGAACGATAATCGAAAAGTTCTTTTCCCTTGCGGATTTCCGTTGGAGGAAGTGCCACAGGAACGTTTTGTTCATCCTGAATAACGATACAAGAAAACTCTTTTCCTTCAATGAATCCTTCGATGAGAATTTCGCTTTCCGCATCGAGTGATTCTAGGATAACTTCATTTGCACCACCGGAAAAACGTGCGTTGAGTTCTTCAAGCAATTCATCAGGATGAAAGAGTTGTTTTCCATCTGCGAGCACGGGAATTCCAATGCCTTCGCGTATATCAGTAGTAACGCGTACCCACTCAATGCGTTCCGACTCGTTCAACGAATTCCAAAAAGCAGCATTTACTTTTCGAATGAAAAATGCTTTGTCCACAGCTGCAGCAAAAGCAGCCTGATCATCGCTCTGCACAATGGAAATCCCGATGGAGGAACCTTGCGTAGCGGCTTTCACTACAAGAGGAAATCCGATTTCTTTCTTGGCTTTGGCGAAAAGTTCGGAAGTTCCATTCGAATTGTAATCAGTACGAGAAAATCCGAAGAACGATGGAGATGCAAATCCGGCAGCTTTCATCAATTTCTTCTGCAAAGGTTTATCGATTCCTATTGCGGATGGAAGAATGCCGGAACCCGAATACGGAATACCATGAAATTCAAGCAAACCTTGAATTTTTCCATCTTCTCCAAATGGTCCGTGCAAACACAGGAAAGCAAAATCGAAATGATTTCGTAAATCATCTGAAGAAAGCGGTGTTCCCAATACGCGATTCATCCGCGTAGTCAATGCCTGATCAGGATTCAATGATTCAGCGTAGATCTGAAAATCACCCTTAGTTGGCGGAACAAACTCCAATGGCGGATAAAAATCGCGTATAGAACCTTTGTAGATATATTCCCATTTCAGCAGAATGAAATTATTGAAACTGTCAACGAAAACCGGCACAGCTTCGAACAATGTTTTATCAAGATTGTCATAGACTGTCCGACCGCCTGCAAATGAAATTTCACGCTCACGTGATGATCCGCCGAAGATGATACCAACCCTTGTCTTCATATACCTGCAAAGATAAACCTTTGCCATTGGAGAAGCCGGCCCGGTTAAGCGGGTTTTCAATAGGTGTTGTTAATAATCGAAGAAGTGTAACTAGCTGTTCGCGTTGTAAGACTTCATGAACTCCGCAAAAGCACGAAAAGCGCGTGCACGGTGACTGATTTGGTTTTTCTCCTCCAGAGTCATTTGTGCAAATGTCAAACCGGTTTCCTCAGGAATGAAGACAGGATCGTAGCCAAAACCATTGGTTCCCGCCAATTGTGTTGCTATGGTCCCGTTAACGATCCCCTCAAACAGTTTACTCTGTTCCCCGTCAACAAAAGCAATAACGGTACGGAATCGCGCATTTCTATCCGCAAGCGCGCCCATCTCGTTTAACAGTTTATCAATATTATCCTTATCGCAGCGCTGAGGACCTGCATATCGGGCAGAATAAACACCTGGGGCATTATTCAACGAGCGAACTTCAAGACCGGTATCGTCGGCAAATGCAGGTCTACCCGTTAATTGAAATACGGCTTTTGCTTTCATCAGGGCATTTTCCTCCAACGTATTTCCCGTTTCCTCCAACTCACCCTGAATGAGATTTTCTATGCCTTTTACTACGAAAGTATCAGGAAGCAAAGCATTAATCTCTTTGATCTTGTTCTTATTTGTCGATGCAAAATAAATTTCACTCACTGCCGGGCTCATTAGGATTTAAAGAATCTTACAATTGCATCGCAAATTCTATCAATGCCTTCATCACTTAGTTCAAAGAAAAGCGGCAAGCGAACGAGCGCATTTCCGAAACGCTCAGCATTGGGCAAAACGGCATTTCCTGCAAATCGTTTTCCGAAAGGACTTGCGTGCAGTGGCTGATAATGA
>JBJOKQ010000239.1:0-4803 GCA_046046005.1 Bacteroidota bacterium
AACTGTAATATGTACTGCTGTTGAATACGCCGTTCCAACTGTTCGTATCGCCTTCACACACAAAGTGCGGACCGGATACCAATGGATTCGGCGCAGGAAGTACAACAATAGTGTGTACTGCCGACCATGGGCCGACACATCCGTAATTCGTTTCCTGTACAGTGAATGTTAACGTTCCCGGACCACCTAAACTTACATAGAGTGAATTCGAGTTAGCACCTGACGGAGATACAAATGGTTGTCCTCCGTTAATACCGCTGCACGTCCACATGTACGTCGATTGATTCGAATACATGTATGGTGAGAAGAAAAGTGCAACGATATCACCCACACAGAATGTATCACTCAATGTGAAGTTTGTAAACTCATACGATGAGATGGTTGCCGCGCTCGAATACGGAGCGCCGATGGTAACACGAATTAAACTTCCTAACGAACTGTCAGGATAATTGGAGTTCGATGCTACAACACGCATGTAATTCATACCTCGAGGAATTCCGAGAATCGGCAAGCTGTCCTTACAAGGAACGTGAACGTTCAATGTAGTGTCGCCTTGTGCTGCTACCTGACCGAGAATTCCATTCGGTCCGATCTGAGCAAATGTCATACTGCTCTTCAATTGTGTCTGGAATAAATTTCCGGGACCGTAAGTTGCGTTCGTTGTAAATGAATTCACATCTACATCGATCAATGAATCATCTCCTGCAGGATTAATGATACAATCCGTTACGCAGAAACTCAGATCCTGCGTGTTGTTCGTTGTTATATCACAGGCCTGAATACAGAATGGTCCCCAAGGAGCTCCAATGGTTGCTGGATTCGATGATATAACACGAATGTAGTAGCCGCATCCGGGAGGAACGTTAGGAACCAAACCTGATACATTTCCCGGAGGTGAACCTAACATCGGATCGTATGTGCCGTTGTTGTTGAATGTGCCGACAACAGGAGGCGTTGATGCAAAGACACCATTGGAATCTGAAATCTGCGCTGTATAAACGTTGTTTGCATTGTAAACACCCGTAGAGTAGAATGGAACATCTATCGCACTGCCAATGCAGACGGCGTTAGTATCCATCGTGACGACGGGTTGTAATGTGGTGATCACATTCGGACAGGCGATAATCTGAAAGCATGCCGAGGCGACGCCCGTGAATACGGGTTGCGGAGATGTTCTTCGTATTCGGATTTTGTAACAGGTTCCCGGCCCTGCTGAGGTTGGAAGTATTATGGCGAATAGTCCGCTCATCTGCGGGTTGTTGATGCCGGCAACCCAAGTATTTGTTGTGTTGAAAATACCTGTTGGCCCTGAAAGATCAATCGCATAAGTTCCATCGCAAAGTGTATCTGTCAAATGCCAATAGATATAGAGAATTCCTCCCTGACAAACAGGATTCGGAGATACACTGTCAACAACAATACTTGATGTTAAGCTGTTGAATGTCCCGATGATATTAATGTCGTCCACAGCGAATGCAACCGAATCAGGAGAAGCGCCGGGGTTGTTTACCCAACGGAAACCAAAGCGAAGATCATCGCGATTAGCGAACGCCGGATCAGTTATGTCCTCATATTTCCACTTGTATTTGTTGGTGTATGTTGTTCCTGTTTGAATCCACGGTCCGTTGTTTACGCTGTAGTAAACTTCACCGTACGCAGTTGGAGAACCCTGACACAGATAGAAGAAACTGAAGTGGATGGAATCCATTCCGCGTGTACAAATGCTCTGTGACATGTACGCGAATTGATCGGATGTTACTCCCGGATCGTAGTTACAGTTTGTGATTCCCGAAGGCTGATCGTGAATGTGCAGGTAATCGCTATAGGGTGCAAACGCGATTGTTCCGCTATACGTACTGTCCTGCCGATACGTATCGTTGTATGTCGGTGTTCCCGTGTAATTGTTATTTACAATCCACTGATTCGTTCCGCTGTTCGATCCGGGTCCGCCACTGTTCAATGTGAACGTGGAGTTTCCGTTCTGGAAATTTTCGGTGAAGATGAGTGTGGTTTGTGCAAATGATGCAGAGGTGAATGCATAGCACAGAATGAAAATTGCGAGTAATTTTCTCTTCATTGGGAAACAGTATTTGCCGTTACAGAAATCTGCCTGAAAATCAGGATAAGGTGGGTCAGATTCTTTGTGTGAATATAGAACATTCACCAATACGATCCTACAGTTGTAATAATGCAGAAATGGCGAAAAACGTCTTTTTTTACTGTTTCGACAGAGAATAAATCAATCCGGCAGAATGGTTCGCAGCACAGGTTGACATTGCGGCAAGCTGTGAATTCAGAAAGTCATCTCAAAAAACAGGCCGTCTCTTTTCTCGAATCGGTACTTAGCATCTATTTGCTGGCAAAGTGATTTGATGAGATCAATTCCCAACGAGCCGGTTCTTTGCAGAGAATTTTGCTCAACGCCGGGACCATTATCCTGAATACGGATAATCTTTTTTCCGTTCTCCGTATGAAGTTGAACACGTACCAGAAGCGGCTTTCCCGGTATGCGCGCATGCTTACAGGAATTCGTTACGATTTCATTTACGATGAGTCCGCAAGGTATTGCCTGATTCAACGGAATTTCCATTTCCTCAGCTTTTACGCTTATGGAATCTTCATCGCCGAGTCCAAGTGAAGTGAATAGTTCGTCTGCCAGATCGTGAGCGTACTCACCGAAATCGAGAGACGATACATCGTTGCTCTGGAAAATTCTTTCGTGTACTAAAGCCATTGAGAAAACACGATTCCTGCAGTCTTGCAGAGCATCGCGCACTTCTTCTGAATCGGAATTGTTTTTCTTCAAATTCAAAAGACTCGTAACGATATTCATGTTGTTTTTTACACGGTGAAACACTTCTGCAACAAGAACATCTTTCTCTTTGATCATGTTTCTGATCATTTGTTCCTGTCGCGCGTTTTCTGCCGTTACTTGCGCAATGAAGAGTACAGTTGTGATTGAGCTGAGGATAATATTAAAAATTCGTATTCTGCCAATGATATCTGCATCGAGAGACAAAAGATACATGCCATTGTAATAGACTATTGACAATACAACTGTTGCTGCAAAGTATACACCGATCAGAATGAACATGTGTACCATTGTTTCGCGTCTGCCGAGTATCTGAATTAATGTAATTATGATAGGAAACAGATATAGGATTGAATAGCTTTCCACACCCAGCAATGCAGCGAAGTAGGTAATTACCGTTACACCCATAAAGAAGAATCCATACGCTCCGGCGATGTATCCGAATCGGATGTTTAAAGCTGCAATTACCGGCGCAGCGGTCATAGCGAAAAGCAGGAAATACTGAAAATGCGTTACTCCGAGTAAAGGAAAAACCACGAATGCCGCGCTCATATTAACAAATGCGATGAGGCAAATGAAATTGAGCTTTCTGATCAGGAATGCTTCCCAAATCTCATGATGAGGTTTGATGCCGAGGTTACGGATCTTGAGTAAAAAACTATTGGAAGCGCTCATTGATAAACCTGAGTTGCGAAATTAAGAATAGTTTGTAGACAGGAATGAATATTTATTGATCGTAACCGGATGGATATCATTTTCGTTGCCGTTAGTTGTATATACATTCACCGAATGAAAGATTCACTAAAACGTATATCGGATTTCATTAAAGAGGCAAAGTGCCTGTCTGTTGCTACGCAATCCAACGAAGGATTATGGTGCGCCAGTTGCTATTATGCTTACGATGAGAAGAACGTTTGTCTGATTTTTAAATCTTCAGACGAGACACGACATGTTCAGGATGGTTTGAAGAATCCTGTTGTGGCAGGAACAATATTGCCCGACAAACTTGAAACCGTTTCGATTAAGGGTGTGCAGTTTACCGGTACGTTTATGGAAGCAAAAGATGATGAGACGGCATCACTTTATTACAATCGTTTTCCTTTTGCGCGTGCAATTGGAGGTAGGTTTTGGGTGATAAAACTCAAAACGATGAAATACACCGACAACACACTCGGTTTCGGAACAAAACTGCATTGGCAGTTAGAAAAGTAACGGACTTATTTCTTGAATACCATTGCGGACTTTTTACTTCCCGCTCTCTTGAATTCGCCTTTACTCTTTCTGATTTTACAAGCTACAACTTTGTATTCCGGACACATCGCTTCTGAATCGTGAACACTTGAAGTGATGTTGTTCAGCATAATTTCAGGGAAGTGGAAAGTCGAACTCAGAATTCCCGGCTTCACTTCATCTGTAATTCTCGCCTTGATGTCAACTTTTCCTCTTGCAGAAATCACACATACCAAATCTCCGTTTTCAATTTTCTCCTTAGCGGCATCCGCCGGGTGAATCATCAATACGTCTTCAGTAAGAATTTTTGCATTGTTCGTTCTGCGGGTCATCGCTCCGCAGTTGTAATGCTCCAGCTCACGATTTGTTGTGATGATGTATGGAAACTCTTCCGCATGCTGCTCCAGTTCTTTCGATTCCTTGAATGAAGCATGAATGAATTTTCCTTTGCCGCGTTTGAATTCTTTGATGTGCAACAAATCGGAATCAGTTCCGTCTTTCGCCACCGGCCATTGCTTTCCGTTGTCACCGAGGTTCTCCCACGTTACACCTGCGAAGAATGGAACGATCTGTGAAATTTCTTTCGCAAGCAATGTAGCAGGATTGTAATCATCCTGTTTGTAGCCCATGTAATTCATCATGTCTACAATGATCTGTCCATCAGCCTTAGCTCCCGCAATCGGCTCAACAACTTTCTGCACTTTTTGAATACGTCGTTCACCATTTGTAAACGTTCCGTCTTTCTCAAGGAATGATGCACC
>JBJOKQ010000240.1:0-4787 GCA_046046005.1 Bacteroidota bacterium
TTTAAAAAGGTAACAGGTCTGTCACCAACGGCCTATATTGAATTGAACAGGAAACGCACCAGGAATCTGGAGAACCTGTGATATATGTAAATCGTAACAGCAACAATGTAACACATACTGTATTTCCAATGTTCACCTTTGTGATGTAATAATTCACTAACACGAAAGGAAACCCATGGAAAACACACCGAACAAAACCAACGAAGCGTTCAAGATCACAGGCGATTGGAATGCTCAATCGAAACAGCTGAAAGAGAAATACTCACAGCTAACTGATGCTGATCTCAAGTTTGAACCAGGGAAAGAGCATGATATGTTAGGACGCGTAGCAAGCCGTCTGAACAAGAAGCATGATGAAGTAATCAACATCATCAAAAAAGGTCAACCCGAGAACGCATAGGTTAAACCGGACGATGCATCCGCCGGCTGTCAAAAGCCAGATCTGCATCTGATGGAAGTGAAAGGGCGGTCATTAAGTTAACCGTCCTTTCCGTTTTTATCTCTTCAAATATTATTTGCTGTAAAGTTCAAACGGAATTAATCAATCCCGTCTCTGAAGTGGCAGCGCAGTATCACAAATCGAACCCATACTACTATGAAAAATATTAAACTCAATCTATCCGCACTTCTCATTATGTCTGCATTTACAATTATCAGATGCAACTCAACAGCAGAAAAAGTTGAAGACGCAAAAGAAAATGTAACACAGGCGAACAAAGAATTGGATCAGGCGAATGAGGAATACCAGGCTGATATTGAAAACTACCGCCAAACAACTTCCTACAAGATTGAAGCCAATGAGAACACAATTGCTTCACTCAAAACAAAGATCAGAACGGAAACCGGTGATATAAAAATGGAGCATGAGCAAAGGATCACTCAGCTGGAAGAGAAGAATCGCGAATTGAAAACTAAAATGAAAGAATACAAAGCCGAAGGCAAAGACAACTGGGGCAAATTCAAAGAAGAATTCAATCACGATATGCAAGAGCTTGACAAAGCACTGAGCGATTTCGGCACCAATAACGTCAAGTAAACGAGTTCAGTCTGCGCTTAAGCAATCTTTTCTTTATTAAATCAGTTTTATGAGAAACCTTCTATTCCTGCTCGCATTAATAATAATTATAGGATGGGCCATTGGCTTCATCGGCTACAATGCGGGCGGATTGATTCACATTCTACTGGTAATCGCTTTGGTTTCGATCTTACTTGGAATTATTCAGAACAGAGGAACGAAAAACAAGTCGCGTTAATACTCAACTCCCTGCATCAATCTTAACACCCGGATACCATGGAAAACAAATACGCCGAAGGGTCCTTTGTTTATGCAAAAGCTGATCCTGCAACCAAACTTAAAATCAGACGTTATGTTGATCGCGTTTATTATTGTCGCATTGAAGGTGATGCGGATGAGAAAGAACTGGTTTACTTCGAACGTGAAATAATGCCGGAAGATGAAGGCGCTTTGATGATTTGATCAACAGCTGTTCCTCTAAGTACAACTTAACCGATTCGAAACATTTCCGTTTCGCTTTCGATGTTCAGCAAACTGTAAAGTAGCAATACTATCACAGTTAAAAATTACCCTTTACGGGACGGAACAACATGCTCTCTCCCTGACCTAAAAAACATTCCCATGAAAAATATTACAATTGTCCTCAGTGTTCTGTGCATCATTGCTGCAACAACAGCACTGCAGGCACAAACTTCAGAAACCGATCGCCGTGATAAGTTCTCCTTCGGCGTTAAAGCAGGTGCTAACTATTCCAATGTATGGGATGAGCAAGGCCAGGACTTCAATGCTGATGCGCGACTAGGTTTCGCAGGCGGCATCTTTATAGGCATTCCCATCGGAACATTTCTCGGTGTACAACCGGAATTACTCGTTTCCCAAAAAGGATTTCAAGCCAGCGGTACATTGCTCGGTCAGCCGTATTCATTCACACGCACCACAACCTATCTTGATATCCCGCTGCAGTTGCAGATTAAACCCATAGAGTATCTGACCATTGTCGCAGGTCCGCAATATTCCTATCTCTTTCATCAGAAAGACATATATACGCTGGGTTCGAACAGCGTAGCACAGGAACAGGAATTCAATAACGATAATATCCGTAAGAATGTTCTTGGTTTCGTTGCCGGTGGTGACATCATCATTTCGCACGTAGTGATATCAGGCCGCGCAGGCTGGGATTTCCAAACCAACAACGGTGATGGTACCTCGTCTACTCCGCGCTATAAGAATAAATGGATCCAATTCACAGTTGGCTTTAAGATCTGAACCTGATTGTTAAAACACTACTATGAAAAATTCAATCCTTGTTATCCTGCTTGCACTTGCATTTGCCTTCGGTGATTGCCGTGCACAGGTTTCCGAAAATGAATCTGCCCAAAACGGACAGGAACAATATGGTCGCACGTTGAACTTTGGTGTTGGCATCGGTTATTACGGAGCTATCGGAGGTGCGTCACCCGTAATACATGCCAACTACGAGTTTGATTTAGCAAGAAATTTCACGCTTGCTCCCTTCATCACCGCCTATTCTTACAGAAGAACTTACTATTGGGGCAATCCGAACTATCCATACAGAAATTACTCCTACACCAGAACTGTTGTTCCCGTAGGTGTAAAAGGAACCTATTACTTCGACCGATTTCTCAAAGCAGGATCTGACTGGGATTTTTACCTCGCCGCTTCACTTGGCTTTGCATTCAGAAGTACAGTTTGGGAAGATGGCTATTATGGTGAAACCGCTGTTGATAACGGAACCAGCACTTTATACTTTGACGGACACGTCGGAACGGAGTATCATCTGAACAATAAATTCGGATTATTCCTGGATCTGTCCAGCGGTATATCAACATTCGGATTAGCCACACACATTTAAGCATTAATACATATGAAGCACAACGGAAAAAAGAAAACGAAGAAGCTTGTACCTGCATCAAAAAATCCTGATCACACCAAGAAGGATATAGACGCCGACAAAACCGGAGATGACCGAAGTTCAGACTTTACGGACGAAGAATCAGAAGAAGGCAAGTTTGACAAACCGAAACGGGAGAAAGATCCTGACACTACAGGAATTGACATTCATCCCGACAAAACCAAATAAACAACGAACACAAAATACTCACCATGGGAAACCTTCTATACGTACTTGCAGTAATTCTCATTATTGCCTGGTTCATCGGATTCTTCGGTTACAATGCCGGAGGCCTGGTACACATTCTTCTTGTGATTGCTCTTATCGCAGTTTTGCTGAGAATAATCAGAGGAAATAAACCCTTCTGACAGTAAATAGTAATTCAATAAATCAACAAACCAAAACAATCAACATTTATGGAAAATTCAAACAATACCGGGAAAATCATCGGGGCATTACTCATCGGAGCTGTGGTAGGCGGAGCGCTTGGAATTCTTTTTGCACCGGCAAAAGGAAGTGAAACGAGAAAGAAAATTGCAGGAGCAGCGTCAGACGCAACGGATGCAGTAAAAGATAAGTTCAGTCAGCTGTTTGAGGAAGCGAAGAAAGAATTCGTAGAACAGAAAAAACATGCTACGAGCTATTCTGAAGATCATTCTTCCAAATAAGTGAATAAGAACATTTCAATCAACTTCATAACATGATTATGCAGGAACAAATCAATCAGATTGAAACATTGTTCGAGAAGACCAAACACTACACGCAGACAAGCGTTGAACTTTATAAGCTGAAGGTAATTGATAAAACAGCTGATATTGCGTCGACGCTTGCTTCGCGTCTGGTTATCGGGGCATTCATCACAATGTTTTTCTTAATTCTGAATATCGGTATTTCACTCTGGCTTGGAGAACTGCTTGGCAAAAGTTATTATGGATTCTTCATCACTTCGGGTTTCTATGCCGTTGGTGCAATAATCTTCTACATACTACGCAACAAGTGGATCAAAGCTTCAGTCCGCGATTCAATTATTGCACACACGTTAAACTAATCTTTGTATGAGTCAGATCGATCATGTTCTAATGCTTAAAGAAATGATTCGCCTCAAAGAAGCGGAACATAAGGCAGAAGAAAGAGAAGTTATCCAGTGCTTCCACGAAACCTACGAAAGCCTGAAGCCAATCAATATTATTAAGAACACCGTGGCGCAGGCTTTCAAGGCTCCGGAATTGAGCGGCAACCTGATGAACATTGCAATGGGACTGGCATCCGGATTCCTGACGCGCAAATTTGTAGTAGGAAGTTCTTCCAATCCATTCACTAAAGTGGCCGGCGCAGTTCTGGAAATGGTCGTGGCCAGCAAAGTCACACAAAACGCAGATGAAATAAAGTCCATTGCTGCAATAATCATTCGAAAAATCATTCAGCAATTTCGTCAAACTGAACCCGTTGAATAATGGATAAAGAGAATATTCCGTTTCCTCGGTCCATCAAAATCACGGCGGTAATGCTCAGCACAGCATTGCTGCTTGTTTTTATATACTATGCACAGAATATTCTTATCCCGCTTCTGCTCTCCTTGATCTTTGCGATTCTGTTGCGACCTGTTGTTGTATTTTTCAATACGCGTCTCCGATTTCCGAACGTCATCGCAGTTCTTATTGTGGTTGTTCTGTTCATCATTGTAATCTCAGGTGTAGTATTTTTCGTTTCGTGGCAAATTGCAGACGTTGCCAACGACTGGAAAACAATTCAGCGTAATCTGACTATACACTATCTGAATATGCAGATCTGGATTACGAAACATTTACACCTTAGTCAGATTTCCCAGCAAACTTATCTTGAGCAACTCCCTGCATCAGC
>JBJOKQ010000241.1:0-4782 GCA_046046005.1 Bacteroidota bacterium
CAATTCATCAGGGCTTTTATAAAGCGGCACTTCGCCTGCAATCGGCAAGCCTGTCATTGTACGCAATTCTTCCGATGATTCGATGCGCTCAAACAACAATACTCTTGTAGTGATAATCAACGCGGACAATAACAGCGCAACCGCCAGAAAATAGTACAGAATATTCTGTCTGTTCGGTTCAACTACACCCTGAGATCGCGCCTTCTCAATAACTTTTGTTTCCGGAAGAATACTCGCCCGGGCAATAACCGTATTCGCCTTCCTTTGCAGAAGGAACAAATACATATTCTCGTTCACTTTGAGTTTACGCGTAATATTTATGAGTCCTCTTTGTTTAAGCGGAAGCGTCTGAATATTACTTTGTGCAGTGTCAATTTGCTTGTTAACATTTCGGATGCTGTTCCCGATCGCACTGCGGTTATTGCTGATGTATACCAACATGTCGTTTTTCAAACGATCAATCGATTGTTTCAGCAAAATAACTTCCGGGTTTTCTTCCGTGCCTCGCGATTGAAAATCAACATACGTTACCTGCTTTTCATATAACTCGGAAACACAACGATCGAGGAAAGGATCGCCATACGAGAAATATGCAGAAGGCGGTAAGAACTGCGGATCTTTGTTATCTCTAATGTAAGATTCAAGATCGTTCAAAGAAGCGGTTTGCATTTGCAAACTTCTCTTACGGGAATCATAGCCGATGTACTGTTGGAAATATTGTTCTCCTTCCCGCTCAAGATCGAAAACGCCTTCATCTTCTCTGAACTCCTGAAGCGTATCTTCAATCATGTTCAAAGTACCTGCAACTTCGGCTAACTGACGATCGATGAAATACAATGTATTTTGGTTGAGTTCAAGGCGCTGAAGAATAGAATTCTCGACATACACCTGAACCAAAGTATCAAGGAACATTACTGCTCTTCCGGGTATTACATCTTTCACGGAAATTTCCAGAATGTTCGTATAGTCCGGAGATTCCACTTTCATGTTTGCCTGAAAATTCTTCACCAGAAAGTCTGTAGAATGCACCTGAAAAAGATAGTCCGTTACTTTCATCGCATTGGACTTGTTCGCATTCAAAGTTCCGCGAGGAGTTACTTTCAAACTGAAATCAGAAGTGACGATCTCTTTCCCGAATGCTCCTTTAACAACAACATTCTTATCGTTCTTAACATACGTAATTGCAAATGTTGATGAGCTCAGAAATTTGATCTCCATCTTCTGCTCATACAGATCCGAACTGATGGAATTTACCTTCACAATGAACGGCGCTGTTCTGAACATTTCCTCAGTGCGTACGCGACCCACCAGGAAATAGGAAACGTCGAAATCCAAACGGTTGATCGCTTTTCTGATCAGATCGTATGACAGAATAATCCGCTTTTCGTTACTGTTGTCGATGTACGTTTTTGACGTATTCCCGTAGTAGGAGTTATCGGAAATAATGGCTCCCGGATTGATTTGATCGTTGGATTTCAGTAAGACCTGCGTCTTTGCAGCGTAAATACTGGTTAACCGATACGTGTAGAAGCTGCCGATGCCGTATGCCAATGCCAGAAGAAGAATCGGTATAAACCAATTTTTCCGGACAACTGATAATGCCCGCACAACATCTTTTTCACTTACGAGAGTATCTGCTACAGCCATAATTCGGTGAAATTACGTAAAATTAGATGAATGTGGGTGACTGCCTAAGCGGCATAGCTTCTGAGAACCGAACGACACACATTAATTCTTCAAACCTTCGGTCGCCAGATCAGATTGAAGTTGTTAAAATGTTAATCAAGAGCAGGGCTGAATTGAAACCAAATTCACCAATAAAACGTACATTTGTTTTTTGAGGAAAATACCCCTTAATCCTAATCTGTTTTACGATGCGTAAAATATTACTTTCTGCATTATTCGCTTGTCTGGGAGTGGCTGCTACTGCTGCTACATTTACATCTCAAGCTTCCTCCGGCTGGTCTACACCTTCTACATGGTCTGTTGTTGGCGCTGATGCTGACGGAATTCCGGATTCGAATGACGACGTGAATATTACACCCGGGTTCACAGTTACGTTGACCGTTGCGAATAACAGTTGTCATGATTTTACAATTTCAGGCGGCAGTTTGGCACAGGCCAACAAAACTTTGCGTTTTTACGGAAACTGCACGAAAACCGGAGGAACGATTACAGGTACCGGAACCTGGAACTTTTATGCAAATCCGGGAACAATAACCGGAACATTCACCAACTCCGGAATCTGGTACTTTACTTCGGGATCCAACACTACAATAGCAGTCGGAACCGTAGTTCAAAAGGCATATGGTGTCGTAATGTTGTCCAATTCATTTGTAACTAACAACGGGACTTTCCGTTTGACGAGCGGGGGACTCAGTTTTAATTCCGGCACTGCACAATGGGTGAATGCAGCAAACAGCACTTTGCAAGTCAGCGGTAACATCACCGGAAGCGGAGTTTTAAACTGTTCTGCGAACCCGAATACGGTAATTTACAATGGAACTCCGGTAACCACAATCAAAGCTCAGACTTATCACAACTTAACTATACAGTCAACCAACCCAACAGT
Organism: Bacteroidota bacterium; assembly: GCA_046046005.1. Lineage (GTDB taxonomy): Bacteria > Bacteroidota > Bacteroidia > Palsa-965 > Palsa-965. Next base: position 2,573 of record JBJOKQ010000241.1, read on the forward strand.
ACCAGCGTTGGCCGGTAATATTACCGTTAACGGTAATATGCAGTTGACGACTACTTCGCTCAATTGGAATTCAAATACCATTAACCTTGCCGGCAATTGGACAAATACAGCAAATTCAACAGGTACTAATATCGGTTTGTTGAATTGCGTTGGCAGCGGTACGCAAACAATCAGTCGCGGCGCAGGAAATACTGAAACTTTCAATAATGTTGACCTCAATGGTACAGGAACTGTTTTACTGGCCGATTCTCTGAATCTGCTTGGATCGATGAACATCAACGGCGGAACTTTCGACGTTAGCGCGTCCAATTATAATGTTCACATCGATGGTGATTTTGTAAACAGCGCAGGTTTCAATGCACAACAAGGAACGTTCTATTTTGATGGTACGAACCCGCAGAATATTGATGGTTTCGCAACAACAGCTTTTTATAACCTTACAATCAATAACGCAGCCGGCGTAACTGCTAATTTCACAAAGCAGATTACAAATATTCTGACCGTGGTGACAGGTGCGTTCGGACCTTCAATGTTCGGAACAGTGCAACTTACTGTGACTAACGCTACAAACTACGCACGTATCGCCCCTCTTGGAGTTGGTGCATCACTTACAGGAAACACCTGGGAAGTACAATCATACGTAAATGGACCGGCAACTGCTTATTGGCAATATTGTTCTGCGCCAACTACCGGCACGACACTTCAGGATTGGGACGGAGATACGCGCTTTTACATGAGCGGAATAGGTGGGAATGACGGCAATGCTTGTTGTCCTGTTTTCTACTCTGTCAGAACTTACGCAGAACCAACGAACACGTACACCAATATCACGAACATTGCTACGGCGTTAACTCCCGGACGTGGTTTCATGATCTGGATGGCGGACAATCTAAGCTCATTAACTGCACCGCTGATTTACGACACTCGCGGTACACCCAATCAGGGCAACGTAAACCGTGCGGTAACGGCTGGAGGTGCAGGCGGCGGTTACAACCTCGTCGGAAATCCATACGCTTGCCCGATCAATTACGCAACAGTAGTTGCTACATCAGGTAATCTGAATCCCAACTTCCTGGTACTTCAGGAAAACGGAACTTATCTTACCAGTCCGAATGGAGGAGTAATTCCTCCGGGACAAGGTTTCCTTTGCTCAGCAACCTCATCCGGAAGTATTCAATTTACTGAAGCAGCGAAAAACATCACTACTACTCCAAGTGTAATCCGAATGATTCCTGAAAACCAAATCAAGATCAAAGCCGGAAATGATGTGAATGGCTTAGGTGAGGAAGTGGTTATTCAGCTCGACCAATCAGGCAGTGAAACATTTGATGCGTACACAGATCTTCCGTACATCGCTTCTCCATACGAAAGTGCGACACACCTGTGGACTTCAAATTCTGCTGATGACCGCTTTATTCTGAATCACACTTCATCAGTTGAAGATCATCTGATGATTCCGTTTACTGTTGTAAGCTCAACAATCGGAGTGCAATCACTTACGTTTAAAGATCTCAACTCTGTAACAGCTTACAATTGTGCATGGCTTGAAGACACTGAAAACGGACAGCGCATCAACCTGAACATGAACGATACGTATACGTTCGAAGAATCAGAACTTGGAGTTGAGCATAAATTTGTGTTGCACTTTGAGCGCACAAATGATTGTGAACAAGACCTTCAAAGAGTTGATCCGTCACTCGAAGCACAAACATCCGTGTATGTGAATTCCGGCAACGTATATGCACAATTCGGATTTGCTGACGAATCAATGGTTACGATCAGCATGTACGACATGAACGGTCGCGCTGTTATGGGCGAAACAAACATGAGTGTTTCTAACCAGACAGTTCCACTCACCGCTCCTGACGCACACGGAATTTACATTGTTCGTATTGTGAAAGACGGAGAAGCCGTAAGTAAGAAATTCTATTATTAATTGTTCCCGCAATGACCAAATTGCAATATCAGATTCTCGCATCACTTGTTCTGCTCCTTATTGTTGGCGTAGCAACACTTCATGCACAACCTCCACCGCCACCACCACCACCTGGCGATCCGCCTTGCTGGCCACCACCTTGTGTCCCTGTTGACGGAGGAATTGTATTTGCCGTGGGCGCTGCTGCAGTTTTCGGCGGTAAAAAACTCTACAATTCCCTGAAGAAAAATAAAGGGGAATAATTCATGAGATTTGAGGAGCGCGAAAAGAAACT
>JBJOKQ010000242.1:0-4757 GCA_046046005.1 Bacteroidota bacterium
TTTGCCGGAACCAATCAGGTTCGTGTTCGGGTTTACGAAACAAGTAATCCGACTAACTGTGATACAATTACATTTCTTTATCATGCGATGACAACAATAGGTTTTGCTGATAACGAATCAGGTGCGGAACATCTTTCGCAGAATTATCCTAACCCGTTTTCGGAAGGGACTACCATTGCGTATGATCTGGACGGGCAAAGCGGAACACTTGTTGTTTCCGATGTTACAGGGAAAGTTATTTCAGTTTATAATCTGAATTCTCCTGCCGGGCAGATTACAATCGGAGGTTTTCTTCCGGGAATGTATTTCTATTCACTCAATAATGACGAAGGCCTTATTGCACGTCGCACAATGATTGTTCAGTAAGCACCAACGGAATCATTGCGGAAAATTGCATGTCGAAAGTTGAAGTGTTGCCTTTGTCTTTGTCTGAAGAATTTTCGGCGATACAATCTTTAGCTTTTCTGCGGCTTGATTTACCTGATCCTGTAGAAGGAGGGAATAAGCAATTCAAATTGAAATACAACATTGAAGATTTCCTTGCTTCCGGCAAGAAGCGTATTCTTACGTTCGGCGGCGCGTTCTCCAATCACATTGCAGCAACTGCTTCAGTTTGTGCACGATTATCCATTCCTTCGATTGGTATAATTCGTGGAGAAGAATTAAACAGCAATGCAAATCGTGTTTTACAATTTGCATCGAAGTGCGGAATGGAATTGCAATTTGTTTCGCGCGAAGAATATCGTCTGCGTTATGATTCCGATTATGTTGTTTCGCTTCAGCATCGTTTTCCGGATGCTTTTGTAATTCCTGAAGGCGGAACCAATGAATCAGCGATACGCGGCTGCGAAGAAATTCTGAGTGAAGAAACATTATTTGCAAAGCACATCTTTGTGCCTGTTGGAACAGGCGGAACGATTTCAGGAATCATCAGAAGCTTGCAGCCTCATCAGAAAGCGCATGGCATTTCTGTTGTTGCCAGCGAGGAAGCGTTGAAGAATACAATCACCAGGCTAAGCGGTAAATCGGAAGGTGAACTTTGGGAGTTGCATTCTCAATTCACCTTTGGCGGTTACGGAAAAACGCAAGGATTTCCGTCGGATTTTCTTCCGCATATGCAAACCAATTGCGGCATTCCACTCGATTTCGTTTACTCTGGAAAAGCGTTGTACGGTACTATGCAAATTATTCAGGATCGAGGCTACAATCCGGCTGAATGTTTGTTTGTCCACACGGGTGGATATGCCTTCCTGTAAGAAAAAATCACCTGATATTCACAATCGGGTGTTGATTAGGAAACGAAAACCCTTTACGCAGCGTTGTTACTACAGAATAGTTTTGCAGTATCCCATGTCAGGCTTGAACCGACATATCGCAATTCTTTTGGTACTGTTAACAGCAGCGCTGAACAGCGTTTTTGCGCAACCTGCCGAAAAGAAAAATACTCCGGAGGAGTACATCAATCTGTACAAGAATGATGCGATAAAGGAAATGCTTGCATTTCGCGTACCGGCGAGTATCACATTGGCACAAGGAATGCTGGAATCAGATTACGGCAACAGCGCGCTGGCTGTATACGCAAACAATCACTTCGGAATTAAATGTCACAAAGAGTGGACAGGAGAAACGTACACGCAGGACGACGACGAGAAAGATGAGTGTTTCAGAAAATATGAGACAGTGTATGATTCATACGTTGATCATTCCGAATTCCTGCGATCGCGTCCGCGTTATGCTTCTTTGTTTGAATTGAAGATCACTGATTACAAAGGTTGGGCGCACGGATTAAAGGCGGCGGGCTATGCAACCGATCCGAAATATGCCACACGATTGATAGAATTGATCGAGCGACATAAACTTTACGAATACGACAAGATGGAAGGTATTCCGCCTGTTGCTGCTGAACCGAAAAGTCCGCAGGGAAATCGTACCGTTGCCACCAACATCACTTCACGTGAAGTGTATTTGAATAACAATCGAAAGTATATTATTGTAAAATCAGGTGACACGTTCATGAAGCTGGCGCAGGAGTTGGATATGGGTGTTTGGCAATTGTACAAGTACAACGATCTCAATAAAAACTCAACACTTACTCCCGGGCAGATTCTGTACATACAACCGAAACGTGCACGTTCGAATGTTGCAGAGAAACATCAGATGAAACCCGGAGAAACAATGCATGATGTTTCGCAGAAGTACGGAATCAAATTGAAGAAACTTTATCAGTACAACAACATGGAACCCGGAACGCAACCGAAAGCCGGACAGGTTATTTATCTGGAGAAGGCGAAGCCGAGGAGGAAGTGAGTTCCGCTCTCAGTTGACGATCAGCAGTGTTGTAGAAAATTTCCAATCAAAGTTTTTCCGTTTTCATCCGATACTTCAGGATGAAATTGTACACCCCACAAAGGCAGGTGCGTGTGACGCATCGCTTCAATCGGATATTTTTCGGAGTAAGCGAGATGAATGAAAGACGGAGGCAGAGAAATTCCTTCCGTATGATCTTCTGCCATTGCTGTTACTGCTTCCAGATTGCGGAACAAAGCGTCCTGCTTTACAACATGTATAGGAATCGTAGTGCGAACTTCAGGTCCGCGGTAAATCTGCGCACCATGCAGAATGCCCATCACTTGATGGCCGAAACAAATTCCCAATACAGGAACGCGACCTTCTTTCACGCAGGAAAATCTTTCATGATAAGGAGTGTGATCTACTTCCGTGAGAAATGTTGGTGAGCCGCTGAAAATAATTCCGCGTTGTTGACCGTATTTTTCAAAGGTGAAATCATTCCACTTTACTTCTTCGCATTCGTGCCCAAGTGTTCTTGCCATGGACAGAATGTGCGGTGTTTTGGTTGATCCGAAGTTGATTACTGTGATCATGGTATTGACTTAAAGAAAAACTCCCCGGTTTCAGTGAAACAGGGGAGTTTAAAGTTATTTCATTCTATTACTTCGCGTCCTCAATGATCAACATTTCTACACGACGGTTTTTCTGACGTCCTTCAGGAGTGTTGTTCGGAGCGATTGGACGGGTTTGTCCGTACCATTCAGTGATGAGGCGTTTCTCGTCAATTCCTTTCTTCACGAGGTACGCTTTCACTGCTTTCGCACGTTTCTCAGAAAGCTTCATGTTCGCAGCTGGCTTACCAACGTTGTCGGTGTGACCTGTGATGCGGAGTTTCCATTCCGGCTTCTTCTTGAGAAGTTCTGCAAGTTCATCGAGTGAAGCGAATGACTCCTGCTTGATGATGTCTTTGCCTGATTCGAACTCGAGGTTGTCGAATGCTTTCTTCAGGATTTCCTGTTCTTCTTTTGTAAGAACCGGAATCACGTCTTTCACTTCTTCTTTCTTCAATCCGTTACCGGCAGGCTTAGGAATATCGAAACGGAAGAGTCCGTCAGACTGACTGCGCAATGCACGTTTTGGCAATCCGTTCACAATAACTTTCACTTCGTTTACACCAGCTGTCTTGTCCGGATCTCCATCGAGACGGAATACGCAGAGTGAATCAGAAGGAAGTGATTCGTAAGTGAAGCTTGCATCTTTTGCCTGCTTAGCAGATTTCAGACTCTGACCTGCGAGATCAACGAGGTTCAGAATTACTTCAGGACAACCTTCGTTCTCAACAGGACCTGGTTTCTCAGGACAGATATCGATCTTATCCATTACACCGTCGCCGTCTTTATCCGGACATCCTTTGAATTCTTTCAGACCTGCTTCATCCGGACAATCATCTTCTTTGTCAATGATCTTGTCACCGTCTTTATCAGGGCAACCGTTGAACTCCTGCAGACCCGGCTCATCCGGACATGCATCCTGCTTGTCAATGATCTGGTCATTATCACGGTCAGGACAACCGTTGAATTGCTTCAATCCCGGTTCATCAGGACAGATATCTTCGGAATCCTGTACGTGGTCACCATCACGATCCGGACAACCCATGAATTCCCACACGCCCGGTACTTCCTTACACTTGTCTTTCTTGTCGGAAACTTTGTCTTTATCACGGTCTTTCACCGGACGATACATGATAGGCACTTTGAGCGCAACATGAATATCAGCACCGTAAACCGTTTTGCTGTGGCTGAACCAAGTTGCAAGGTTGTTTGTTCCGATAATAACCGGTCCGAGACGAACACCTGCTCCAACCTGGAAGTTGCGGTATTGATTGTACGACATCGGCATCCATGCACCGAACCATTTCCAATCCCAACGTGGAGTAAGACTTACCATAGAAAGTTCATGAACTTTTTCAGGATTCTTTTTCCACTGCACAGCATAAACACCTGTGAAGTTCACGTAGAAATCTTTCCAGATGTTATAATCAGCTGTAAGATTCATCGTAGTCGGAAGATTCATGCGGTAAGTTCCTTTTGTTGGAATTGGTTGGAACAAAGCCTGAATTGTAGAGTCGATTCCACGTACAGGATATGCACCCAAATCAATTCCGCGGAAATACCATTCGTCAATGTCGGCGTTAAAGTTTCCGCTCAACTGGCCGCGGTCAAATTTCACTGAACCGATATCGTTCACTGCGAAACCGACACGGAGTTTATACTTGTTCTTGTAACGCATCCATAAGTTGGTTTCACCGTCCATATCGTAGCGATATTTCTGATGATCCGGACGCCATTCGTAAATCAAACCGAAATCGAGACCTACGCCTGGAGAAGAGCTTATACCGTTGAGATTGTAATTCACACCGCCGGATGAAGGAAAATCAAAATTAGTAGAGTGTCCGTATTGAACTTCTG
>JBJOKQ010000243.1:0-4753 GCA_046046005.1 Bacteroidota bacterium
CGTGTTCTCGATACGCTACTCGAACTGACGTGTTCTCGATACGCTACGCTACTCGAACTGACGTGTTCTCGATACGCTACGCTACTCGAACTGACGTGTTCTCGATACGCTACGCTACTCGAACTGACGTGTTCTCGATACGCTTCGCTACTCGAACTGACGTGTTCTCGATACGCTTCGCTACTCGAACTGACGTGTTCTCGATTCGCCTCGCTACTCGAACTGACATGATATTAATCATATTTAGTCATAGAGTCTCCGCTTCATCGTAGTATTCTGCATCCTGTCGAAGAAAAATATATATTCACACCACTCGTGTTAATTTTAGCCAACTGAATCATTTCGATTCAAAGCATCGTATCTTTGTAACGTGAAAAGATTAATAACATTCAGCTTGCTTTTCAGTATTCTGATGACTCAAACAGAGTTGTATCAGTTGCTCAAGTTGCCTGTTATTTTCCAACACTACACGGAACATCAGAAACATGATGCTTCCATCTCTTTCTTCGATTTTATTGCAATGCATTACGTAGGCGACGATAAACAAGACGCCGATCATAAACGTGATATGCAGTTGCCGTTCAAGACTTCCGATCACAATGTCGTTTCCGGTGTTCCGCTCGGACTCGATACAGATCTTCCTTCAATTCCTGCTCCGCTGATGCCGAATCAGTCGAAGCTTCCTGTGTATTCGTTCGATGGATACACTTCCATTCACGCCAGCGATATCTGGCAGCCGCCTAAACAGGCTTAATCATCATCCGCTTTCTCGCGTTTGTTTTCATTTCATGTGAAATGAACTCCTGCGCATGGTTATGATTAAATCTGTTTATTATGCTGAAATCAATTATCGGATTTTCAATCCGCAATAAGTTAATCATTGGCATGTTTACGTTAGCTCTCGTTGCATTCGGAGCCTACAACGTTACCAAACTGCCGATCGACGCAGTACCTGATATTACAAACAATCAGGTAATGGTTATCACAACATCTCCTTCACTCGGAGCAGCTGACATCGAACGTCTCATCACTTTTCCCATTGAGCAGAATACACGCAACATTCCGGGAATCATTGAGCAACGTTCATTCTCACGATTCGGACTTTCTCTCGTTACTATTGTATTCGATGATAACACCGATATCTATTGGGCGCGCCAACAGGTGAGTGAAAGACTCGTGCAGGTGCAGGAACAAATTCCTGCCGGACTCGGTGTTCCAAGCATGGGACCTGTAACCACAGGACTCGGCGAAATATTTCAATATGTTATTCGTCCTGAACCGGGTTACGAATCACAATACGATGCAATGGAGTTACGTACCATTCAGGATTGGGTCGTACGCAGACAATTGCTCGGAACGCAAGGTGTTGCTGATGTGAGCAGTTTCGGTGGTAAACTGAAGCAGTATGAAATTGCAGTGAATACCGACAAACTGCAAGCGCACAATCTTACCATCAGCGAAGTGCTTACTGCTCTCGAAAAGAACAACCAGAATACAGGCGGTGCTTATATCGAGAAAGGTCCAATGGTGTTGTACATACGCACGGAAGGTTTGGTGAAGACCAATGATGAAATCGGTGCGATTCCGGTTGCGCAGACGGATAAAGGTGTTCCTGTTCTTATTCGTGATATCGGAACTGTGCAGCAAGGTTATGCTACACGTTACGGCGCGATGTGCTACAATGGCGATGGTGAAGTAGCCGGAGGAATTGTCATGATGCTCAAAGGCGCGAATTCATCTGATGTTATCGAGAATGTGAAATCGAAAATTGCATCCATTCAGGAAACGCTTCCGAAAGGTGTGAAGATCGAAGCGTTTCTTGATCGTACGAAGATGGTGAACAACGCACTCGATACAGTAACCACCAATCTTATGGAAGGTGCTTTGATCGTTGTATTCGTACTCGTGTTGTTTCTTGGAAATTTCCGCGCAGGATTACTCGTTGCATCTGTAATTCCGCTCGCAATGCTCTTCGCTATCATCATGATGAATCTCTTCGGTGTAGGCGGAAACTTAATGAGTCTGGGCGCTCTGGATTTCGGCTTGATCGTAGATGGAACTGTGATCATCGTGGAAGCCATTTTGCATCGACTGCATCACAATAAATTATTTCATAATGTGAGTGCAATTGATCAGCAAACGATGAATGAAGAAGTGGAATTCTCTTCCGGAAAGATTATGAAATCCGCTGCGTTCGGACAGGTAATCATTCTGATCGTGTATCTGCCGTTCTTCGCGCTGCAAGGCATCGAAGGAAAAATGTTCCAGCCTATGGCCATGACGGTTTCTTTCGCCATCATTGGTGCGTTCCTGCTTTCTCTTACTTATGTTCCGATGATGAGTTCCTTGTTCCTGAGCAAGAAAATCTCACACAAGAAAACGTTCGCCGATAAAATGATGGAAGCAGTTCAGCGTGTGTATCAACCGGCGCTGGAACGTGTGCTGAAGTTTCCGAAGACAATTGTCGCGATCTCAATCGGACTCTTTATCATTTCTGTTTTCATTCTCTCACGCATGGGCGGTGAGTTCATTCCGGAACTGGAAGAAGGAGATTTCGCTGTAGAAACCCGCGTGTTGACCGGAAGTTCTCTGACAACAACAATCAAAGCCACACAGCAAACAGCAGCAATCCTTGTTGATCAATTTCCCGAAGTGGAAAAAGTGGTGACGAAAATCGGTAGCGGTGAAATTCCTACGGATCCAATGCCAATGGAAGCATCAGACATGATGGTGGTGCTGAAACCGAAAAAGGAATGGACGTCTGCTAAAACATTTGATGAACTCGCAGAGAAAATGAGCGCCGCAGTAAGTGTGATCCCCGGTGTAACGGTCGGATTTCAGTTTCCTGTTCAGATGCGATTCAATGAATTGATGACCGGTGCGCGACAGGATGTCGTGTGTAAGATATTCGGAGAGAATCTGGATTCACTCGCGTTCTACGCAGCAAAAGTTGGCGCTGTGGTTTCAACCGTTGAAGGTGCGAAAGATTTGTACGTTGAGCCGGTAACAGGCATGCCGCAAATTGTTGTGGATTACAAACGTGACGCGATTGCACAATACGGATTGAGTGTGGAAGAAGTGAATCGTGTTTTTGAATCTGCTTTTGCCGGTGCTGTATGCGGACAGGTTTTTGAAGATGAAAGACGCTTCGATATGGTGGTTCGCCTGGAAAGTGAATCGCGCACAAAAATTGAAGATGTACAGAATCTGCTCATCTCAACTCCTGCAGGAACTCAGGTTCCGTTGCGACAACTTGCAGATGTTGGAATCAAAGTAGGTCCGAATCAGATTCAGCGCGAGGAAGCGCAACGACGTATTACTGTTGGTTTCAACGTACGCGGACGTGATGTGCAGTCGCTCGTGAAAGAACTGGAAGGAAAAATCAAATCGCAAGTGAAATTACCTTCGGGTTATTACATCACTTACGGTGGTCAGTTCGAAAACCTGACTGCAGCTAAGAAGCGTTTAGGTCTTGCCGTGCCTGTTGCTTTGGTGTTGATTTTCCTCTTGCTCTATTTCGCTTTCAAATCAGTGCGTCAGGGATTATTGATCTACTCTGCAATTCCACTCGCTGCTATAGGAGGGATATTCACATTGTGGATTATCGGCATGCCGTTCTCCATTTCAGCAGGTGTGGGCTTCATTGCTTTATTCGGTGTGGCGGTACTCAACGGTATTGTACTCATCACTGAATTTAATTCACTCGAGGCAAACGGAATGAAAGATCAGTATCAACGCATCATTACAGGTACACGCATTCTCTTGCGTCCTGTGTTGATGACCGCTGCAGTTGCGTCTTTAGGATTTCTTCCAATGGCATTGAGCAATGGAGCCGGAGCGGAAGTACAGCGTCCTTTGGCAAGTGTTGTGATCGGAGGATTGATCACCGCAACAATTCTGACTTTGTTCGTCCTGCCTGTATTGTACAATATGTTCAATCACGATACAGAAGCACCGAAGAAAGGCGGAGGCCTTGCCCGTTTACGCGAACGATTGAAGAAAATGAAAAAGAAGAAACCGCACACCAAACCGGGAACAGCAATATTGTTTTTGTTGTTCTTCTCAACTCCGTTATGGAGTCAGCAACCGGTGATTTCTCTCGAAGCTGCAATTGATTCTGCAATGAAACAGAATCAGGAAGTGTTGATTGCTGCAATGAATGTAAACGCTGCCACTGCTGCACAGAAAACCGCATGGCAGATTCCTGCAACGGAAATCGGATTCGAAAGCGGACAGATCAACAGTTATGCGAAGGACAATCGCTTTACTGTGGCACAATCATTCGATTTTCCTACTGTGTACGGTCAGAGAAGTAAGATGCTGAAAGCCGAGACCGGTATTGCGGTGCAGAACGAACTGCTCACGCGACTTGAAGTGCGCAGACAGATTACTTCATTGTACTACAGATTACTTGTGCTGAATGAACAGCGTAATGTCCTGGAGCATTACGATTCATTGTGTGCGATTCAGGTGCAGCGTCAGACGTTGTCTTTCAACGCAGGTGCTTCCAACATTCTGGAAAAAACATCTGCAGAAACCAAACAACGCAGTGTTGCCAATGAACTCGTGCAAGTGGAAGCGGAGTTTCTTTCCGTTCAGATCGCACTTTCTCAATTGATGCATACGCAAACACTTTATCAGCCCGATGCGCGTTCCAGTCGTATTACAGCACCTTTGGATGCCGATACTACCGGTGCCGTAACGCATCCACAAGCGAGAATGGCTGCATTAAATCGTGAGATGGCCATGCGTG
>JBJOKQ010000244.1:0-4745 GCA_046046005.1 Bacteroidota bacterium
ATCCGATCATTTCGATTGAAGACGGTCTTGCAGAAGACGATTGGAGCGGATGGGCAAAACTTACCGAAGCGATTGGTGATACCACGCAGTTGGTGGGTGATGATCTGTTTGTGACCAATACGAATCGATTAGGTGACGGTATCAGCAAAAGCGTTGCGAATTCCATTCTTGTTAAGGTGAATCAGATCGGTTCATTGACTGAAACAATTGACGCGGTAAGCATGGCGCATATGCACGCATATACCAGCGTCATGAGTCATCGTTCAGGAGAAACGGAAGACGTGACCATTGCGGACCTTGCTGTGGCTCTGAATTGCGGGCAGATCAAAACCGGAGCGCCAAGCCGTACGGATCGTGTCGCGAAGTACAATCAGTTGCTGCGTATTGAAGAGCAATTAGGTGACAGTGCACGTTATTTGGGGAATTCATTTCGCTATGCGAAATAAGGTTCGGGACGATCAGAAATAAAAATTTTCCGGGTAGAGTAGGCGAAGAGAATTCCAGAAAGAATTCTTTCTAACTTAGAGGCACAACGACAAACACAATTACACAACAATATGGATACGCTTAAGGAGAAATTTATCGCGAAAGCAAAGCCGATGGCGGCAGAAGTGAAAGCGATTATCAAAGAGCACGGCGATAAGAAGCTGGGAGAATATACAGTTGCGCAGGTGTATCAGGGCATGAAAGGAATTACCGGTCTTGTAACTGAAACATCTAAGCTTGATGCAGAAGAAGGAATCCGTTTCCGCGGATACACTATTCCTGAGTTACGTGAGAAACTTCCAAAAGCTCCGAACGGAACAGAGCCTTTACCGGAAGGAATTTTCTTCCTCATGTTAACAGGTGATCTTCCGACTAAAGAGGAAGTTTATGATATCAGTAACAACTGGGCGCGTCGTGCAATTGTTCCGAAGCACGTGTTCGATACGCTTGATAAGTTGCCGGCATCAACACATCCGATGACAATGTTCAGCATTGGTGTAATGGCAATGCAAACAGAATCATTATTTGCGAAAGCATATCGCGAAGGCGTTAACAAAAAAGATTACTGGGATTACGTGTATGAAGATTCTATGAATCTCATTGCGCGTTTGCCGCGAGTTGCTGCATATATCTATCGCAAGAAATATAAGAACAACGAGCATATAGAACCTGATCCGAAACTCGATTGGGCTGCGAACATTGCGCACATGATGGGTTACGAAGAATTTGATGTGAAGCGTTTGATGCGTTTGTACATGACAATTCACGCTGACCATGAAGGCGGAAACGTAAGTGCACACACAACACATCTTGTGGGTTCTGCATTAAGCGATCCGTATCTTTCTTTCGCTGCAGGTTTGAATGGCCTTGCAGGTCCGTTGCACGGATTGGCGAATCAGGAAGTGATCATGTGGATTCTCAATATGCGTAAGGAAATCGGAAGCGATCTTCCAAGTGAAACGCAGATTGAAGAATACATCAAGAAGACGTTGGAGAACGGTCGTGTTGTTCCGGGATATGGTCACGCGGTATTGCGTAAAACAGATCCGCGTTTCGCAGCGCAGCAGGATTTCTATGCACGTTACATTAAGAATGTAAAAGGAGTTGATCCGCTTTGCGAAATTGTTCAGAGCATTTACAAAGTAGCACCTCCGATTCTTGAGTCAACAGGCAAGATTAAAAATCCTTGGCCAAACGTAGACGCGCATTCAGGAGCATTGCTGATGCATTTCGGTATTACTGAATTTGATTTCTATACTGTTCTCTTCGGTGTTTCACGTGCGCTTGGCGTATGTGCATCACTGATCTGGGATCGCGCATTGGGTCATCCGATTGAGCGTCCGGGTTCTATCACAACTGAAGGAATCAAGAAGAAGATCGGAATTACTGTTTCTTAGGAATACAGTAAATCAAATAAAGAAAAACTCACCAGTGAAAACGGGTGAGTTTTTTTGTAACTTCAAGTTTCGGGTTCACCATCAAACGGAAATCAAATGAAATCAATTCTGCTTCTGTCATTTGTATGCCTCTCACTGGTTTTTTCTTCCTGTAAGAAAGAAGATCCGGGCGAACCCGGCCCGAACGAAGTTTGGCTGGAATATCAATTGTTTCGTCCTTCGCAAATTCAAGTTACACCAGGAACCACGGTGAAGTTCATTAACAAAGGCAATCCGAATCATCAGGTGCAAGGAGCTCTTTTCTCAACGGGAACGCTGCAGACCGATGATGTGTACGAATTCACATTTAACGATCCCGGAGTGTATTATTTCACTTGCGGCATTCATGGTAACGTGCAGGCAGAGCAAGTTGCTGTACGCGTTCAATAGGGTTCCATTTTTTGGAACGTTCTGAACAGTATTTTAAATACAGTTTTGATTCTCGGTATCGTGTGTTAACTTTGAACATATGCTTAGAAAACTGACTGCAGTCTGGTTATTGCTGTCGGCGTTGTCGCTTAATGCGCAAACGGCGCCTGATATGAGCAATTATCAGCCTGCGCGTTCTTCCGGAACGCTTCCGCCTGACATTCTCAAATCGACTACTGAAAAGTATGAGAAGTCGAAACAACAGATCAATACTGATCAAAGCGATAAAATGCAGAAGGCCGAAGACGAGTTCTATCTGCAAACGAATTATTCCGTAGATCAGATACTGCACAGCGGTACAATCATGGTAGGAGACTCCATGAGTTTGTATGTTAATCGCGTAGCGGACACATTACTTGCTCACGATCCCGAGTTGCGTGCGCAAATCAATATTTATGTGTTGCGTACCCCTGTGGTGAATGCGTTTGCTACGGATCGCGGTTCAATTTTCGTTACTATCGGATTGCTTACGCGACTGAAAAATGAAGCGGAACTTGCATTTGTTTTAGCGCATGAAATCATTCACTACAAACGACGTCACGTTCTAACAGGATACATTGAAGGAATGCAGATGCAGGAAGGTGAAGGGAAATATTCTCAAACCACTGCAGAGAATCGTTACCTGAAAAAACACAGTTATGCACGTTCACAGGAAACGCAGGCAGATGAAGAAGGATTCGATCTATTGATAAAATCGAATTACGATCCGAAAGCCGCATTGGGCGCATTCGAGATTCTCGCTCTTGCGGACTTCCCATTCACCGACACACTTTTTTCAAAATCGGCCTTTGAAGGTCCGAGATTCGTTTTCCCTTCGGAATATTATACAGATACTATCAAGCGATTCAAGATTGACGAGACGGAAGAAGATCATGATTTGTCGACTCACCCGTCTGTTCCGAAGAGAAGAAAGAACATTAAGCGTCGTTATGAAAAATTGCAAGGCGCAGACTCGCTGGGACAACGATTTCTCGTTTCTGAGTCGATGTTTTACCGTGTGAGAACTATGGCAATGTTCGAGGAAGCGGCGTTGCACATCAATGAAGGAAATTATAAGGATGCGGTTTACATCAATTATGCTGTTCAGAAAACGTATCCCGACAATTATTATTTACAGAAGGAAATGTTGCGTGCAATGCTCGCAATAACGATCAAAAAGAATACAGGCTTTGTATTTACTGATCTGGAATCATTACTCGCTTCAATTTTTGCGGGCGATTTTTCGAGTTCTACAGAGGAGAAACCTGTTGGAGAAATCGGACGTGCAACTGCTTTCATTACGAAGACGGATAAGAAAGGCTGGAATATCGCTACTGTGAAGTATGCATGGAAGCTGCACAAGAAATATCCGGAAGATAAAGAGATAGAACAGTGGACAACGATACTGTTCCAGGAGATGACGATAAAGAACAGTCTTGAGTTGAATGATTTTCAACGTAGTGACAGTGTATTTATCATCATTGGTAAAAAAGTGGATTCAGACACTGCAATGCAGCATAAGTTGAAGAAAGACACTCCTGAGAATCGTTTCCAGATTGTATTGGATTACATGAAAGAAGATTCTTTGGACGGATATAAATATTGGGAGTTTGCATTCGTCGAGGAATTGAAAGATTCGACTTTCGAAGCAATGTTCAAAGCTTCTATGGCCTATGCTGATAGTTTGGAAGGGTTGGAAGACGAAGATCTCACGCTTACTCCGAAAGAACGTAAGGAGAAAGAGAAAGAAGAATACAGTTCTTCTATGGGATTGAAGAAAATTGTGGTTATCAATCCTACTTTTCAATCTTATGACGATCGCATTAAGAACGGAATGTTGGATGTGCGTAAATCCATTACCGGCAAAGACAAGTACATGGATGCGATGAAAGAAACGGCAGGTCGCTGCGGAATGGAATGTGAAGTGCTTGATCCTTTGGTCATGGATTCTACAGATGTAGAAAAGTTCAACGATATGATGATTCTGAACGATTGGTTCACAACACGTGGTGATTTCCGTGATGGTCGCCCGTTGCCTGTTCGCCAGGAGGAAATGAATCGTATCGCGAAAAAATACAACACAAACTATTTCATGTGGTCTGTATATTACACCAGCCGCGAGAAGAGAAAAGGTGTAGTTACACGAGTGTTGAGTCTGGCATTCGCACCACTTGCTCCTGCAACATTGTATCGATTGTTTACGCCGCGCGAGGATGTTTATTTTGCTGCGGTTGTTTATGACATTACTACAGGAGAACCGGTTTGGGCTGTACGTCGCGAGTACAATAAACAGAAAGCAACCGACTCGAAAATGAAATTGCAGTTGTACGATATGATGAGAACGCTTTCCTCACCAAAAAAGAAACAGAAATGAAGAAGCTGATATTATTTTTTGCAGTTTTGATTTCAGCATCT
>JBJOKQ010000245.1:0-4740 GCA_046046005.1 Bacteroidota bacterium
TCAATCAGGATTTTATACTCTGGAACGCTTCATTCGGCTACAAATTCGCGAAGAACCGCCAATGTGAATTCCGTATTACCGCATTTGATATTCTGAAGCAAAATCAAAGTCTGTCACGAACCATTGGTGAAACGTACATTGAAGATCAACGTACCCAGGTTTTGCAGCAATATCTGATGTTCACCTTCACGTGGAACTTTAAAAAGTTCAGAGGCGGAACTGATCCTACGGAAACTAAAACTCCTTCAGAAGGACCGCGACCGATGTTTCCGCAAGGACCTCCGCCGGGACACATGCATTGATTATTTCAGTGCTTGCGCGGCAGCAAGATTGTTTTTCGCTAATTCCCAATCAGGGTTCAACGCAACTGCTTTGTTACCTGCATCTATAGCACATTGCTTATCTTTCAATTGCGTACAGGCAGCACAGATGTTGTTGTAGCCTGCAGCACTTTTCGGATCAATCTTAACGGCTTCCTGAGCGGCATCGCGACTTCCAGCATAATTACCAATGTTGTAATACGCAAGACTCAAATTGATCCAATTGTCATGTGTAGGTGAAGTGGTTAACGCAGTTTTTAAGGTTTCAATTTGCACTTTCTGTCGCTTTGCTTCTGCAAGGTTGTTACGACTCATTTCATCATTGGGTAGCAATTGCACGGCTCGTTCACCGGCTTCAATGGCTTTGTCGAACTCTCCGATTTTGTTGTAAGCCGCACAAATGTTATTGTAGGCTAATCCGTAATCACTCTTCAGTTCTGTTGCCTTAACAGCTGCATTTACACTCTCCACAAATTGTCCGTCCAGATAATACTGAAGCGAAAGGTTCACGTAATTTTCAGGAGTTGGAGTTTTCTGTGCAGTCTGTTTGGCCAACTCTAACGAAGAAACAAAATTCGGAGTGTCGTAGAAAGCCAGAAATGTATTGATGCCTTGGTGTCCCGGCGATTTTTCATGACCGGTTCTCAGATACGGAATCGCTTCTTTCTCGCGATGAGTTCTGATCAGAAAATCTGCGTAGTAATAATACGGTTCAGGATTTCCTGGGTCCAGCGCGAGTGCTTCCTGATAGCAGCGTTCTGCTTCCGCGTTCATGTTCTTTCTGGAAAGCGCCACGCCCATATTGATTTTGGCGTACGAGTATCCCGGTGCAAGGTCCAATGCTTTCTGAAAAACAATTATTGCACTGTCAACATTACCTCGTGCCATCAATGCGTTTCCGTAATTCATCCAACCGCGACCGTTCTCCGGACTCTTAATCGTTACATCCTTCCAAAGTGATTCACCGCTTCCCCAAACTTCACAACGGGAACGTGTGCCTAGCGTATGCGCGCTGAGCAGGACAACAACAAATCCAATAGCCAATGATTGATGCAGACTGAAAGTTTTTTCATTCCCGATTTTTCTCCATCCCAGAACCGCAAAATTCGCTGTGACAAGAATCAAACCTATATATGGGAAGAACACGCGGTGATCATTCATCACTTCGGCAAATGAAAAAATACTGCTCGTTGGTGCCAGCGCAATAAAGAACCATGCTATCCCGAAAGCAGCCGCTTTGGTTTCACCTTTAAACGACCAGCGGATCGCAGCGATTATCAATGCACCGAGAATGAATGCACCCGCAAAAACACGTGTGTCAAACAGATTGGAAAAGTATGCCCAGTCCGTATCTGCACTTAAATTAACCGGGAGAATAAACGTGTAGAGATAGTGAACGATAACGAATGATTGCGTGAACAGATAATGCAAAGGATCTGCTCCGCCGCTTGTCCATGTTGACAATGTCATCTTGCGTGAAATAAGAAACAAGACTCCGCCCAATACAAATGACACAATTATTGCAGGCGAAATCAGACTCTTATTTGATGAATTGCGCACGTAAAGCAAGTGGTAAACCAACAGAAGCGGTGCGAACATAATTGCTGTTTCCTTAATCAGAAATCCGTAGGCAATCGGAAGCAGATACAGGAAGTATTTTCTTCCTTTTTCCCAATAGAAATAAAGATTGAATGCCAGAATGATGAAGAAGGTTGATTGAGAATCAGAGCGTGCTGAAATGTAGTTTATAGTTTCAGCATTTGCAGTGTGCAACATATAAAAACCTGTCGCCAATAAAGCGATCCAAACAATCCAATCTGTTTCAGGGAAACATAATTTCAGAAGGTGCAGAAGGAAGAAATACAACATCACACCCAATAGAACATACATTAGAAAAATGTGAATATGGAACACGTTAGGATCCGGTTGTTCACCTGATAAAATCGTGTCAATACTATTGGTAATTGTCATGCCCGGCCGCCAAGCCTGGTTAGCCGGCAACGTGCTGAACGCAGTTGGATCCGTCAGAAATCTCCCAATGTCCAGCGTGTCAAGCGAACTGTTCTTCACGATGGTATGGTCATCATCAAAATGAAACGGGTTGTCGAAATGATTTTTATACGCAAAGATCAACGTGATGAGCAATGCCAATGCAACGCCGAAGAATGCAATAGAGTAGGGCTTTTTCATACTGAGGTTGTCCGGAATACGGATTCTGCAATGGTTTCGAAGATAAGAAAAGTTCACCCCGGACACGCTTAAACAACCACTAATCCGCATCGCATTCCGTCGCGTATTGTATCTTTGCGCCCTGTGGGACTTTTTACCAAACGTAGCGATAAGAAGGAAGGCGAAATGTCTTTCCTCAATCACATTGAAGCTTTACGCTGGCATCTAGTTCGTGCAGTGATCGTAATTCTCATTCTGGCCGGTGTGGCTTTCGGTTTTCCGGAAATTCTCTTCGGTAAAATTATTCTCGGTCCGTCCAAACCTGAATTCGGAACGTATCAGGTGTTATGTTCGCTGTCCAATAGCTGGGGAATGGGCGAAGCTTTGTGTTTCAAAACTTTCGAATTTACATTTCAGAACACTGCCGTTACAGGACAGTTTACATTGCACATGTGGGCAGCATTCGTTGCCGGACTTATTGCCGGATTCCCGTATTTGCTGTGGGAGTTGTGGCGCTTTGTGAAGCCTGCGTTACAGCTCAAAGAAATTAAAGCAGCCCGCGGATTTATTTTCTATGCTTCAATGCTGTTTCTAATGGGCGTAGCGTTTGCTTATTGGATCGTTTCGCCAATGGCCATTTACTTTCTTGGTAACTATAAAGTAGATCCTACAATTCAGAACGACTTCGCCATTGACTCGTATATTTCAGTTGTAACCACATTGGTATTGTTGATGGGATTGGTGTTTGAGTTGCCGATTATAATGTATTTCCTCGCCCGTTTCGGAATCATCACTGCTGAATTTCTTCGCAAATACCGTAAACATGCGTTGGTTGTAATTCTGATTGTTTCCGCAGTCATTACCCCGACTACTGACGTGTTTACTCAAGCTCTCGTGGCGGTTCCGCTCTGGATTTTGTTCGAAGCGAGTATTATCGTTGTCGCTCGTACGCAGAAGCGCAGTGAAGTTTAACGGCGTTCTGTCGCTGATTTACAGTGACGATTTTCTATTTTTATCCAAATAAAAACTCCCGACGACATGAATCCGGTAACTGAGTTCAATGCATACAGAGAGAAGATGAATGCTAAGATTCTCGATGCAGATAATCTGGTACTTAAACGTTTATTCAATCTCGATACAAACACCTATCAGGACGGCGCGCTATCGTCGAAAACCAAAGAATTGTTGGGGCTCGTGGCGTCAATGGTTTTGCGCTGCGATGATTGCATTAAATACCATTTGGGAAAATGTCATGAACTGGGCGTTACCAAAGAGGAAATATTTGAAACTTTTGCGGTTGCAAATATTGTAGGCGGAACCATCGTCATCCCGCATACACGAAGGGCTGTGGAGTATTGGGAAGCATTGGGCGAAAACGCGGGTAAATAGTACTGTTTTCCGTCCGGCAATTCTTATATTCGTAGAGATGATGCGCCCGTTATTTTCGCTTCTGATTTTTATAATTTCCTTCGCTCCATCGGTGGCGTTGGCGCAAGCACCGACAATTATCACAGGCACGGTTTACGATTCATTGACAAACGAACCTATGCCGTTCGTGAATATCATTTTGCCGGGAACGAAAGCGGGAGCTGTTTCTGATTTCGAAGGAAAGTTTACGATCAACACCACCGTGCGTGCCGATTCAATCCGCGCACAATACATCGGTTATAAAACAAGAACGCTTCCGATTAAGAACGGAGTTAAGCAAACGATTAATATTCCGCTTAGCAAGAATACTGTTGCATTGGGAGAGATTGTAGTTTATGCAGGAGAAAACCCCGCACACATTCTCTTGCGAAAGGTTTGGGCAAAGAAGCCGGATAACAACAAGGAAAAACTGGATTGTTATCAGTATGAAGCATACAATAAGTTGGAGTTCGATCTCAATAACATTACTGAAGATTTTCAGAAACGCAAAGTAATGAAACCGGTGAGTTTCATTTTCGATCAAATCGATAGTACCAATCCTACAGAGAAGCCGCATCTTCCTATGTTTTTTTCCGAATCAGTTTCTGATTTCTATTACCGGAAAGACCCCAAAACAAAAAAGGAAGTCATTAAAGGTTCCAAAGTTTCCGGCGTGGAAGATGCATCGATCTCTCAGTTCACAGGTGAAATGTATCAGGATGTAAACATCTATGATAATAACATCATTCTCTTCGGAAAACACTTCGTAAGTCCGATCAGCAGCAACGGCTTGTTGTTCTACAAGTATTTTCTTGTCGACAGCATGAATGTGGACGGACATTGG
>JBJOKQ010000246.1:0-4713 GCA_046046005.1 Bacteroidota bacterium
ATAGCGAAACTCGACACGAATGTTGTACAGATTTTCAACCAGGCCCGTCAATCGAATCAATTCCGCAAAACCATTGAAGCGTTCGAGCCGCAACGCAGAGAATATCAGGCTGTAAAAAAATACATGAACGATTATCGTCGTACGATGGCCGGTGTAAAATGGGAACATCTTCCGGATCGAAAGACGGACAGTATTGGTTTCTTCAGCGGAATTCGTCAACGACTCAAGCAAACGGAAGATTGGGATTCTACAACGCGTGAAAACGATTCACTGAAGCAGGTTGCAGCGCTGAAGAAATTTCAGAAGCGTCATTTTCTGGAGCAGGATGGTAAAATCGGTCGCAACACAATACTTGCGCTGAACATGACACCTGAAGATTGGTACAGACAGCTTGCAATGAACCTGGAGCGCTGGAGATGGGAGCCGCCGAAATTTGAAAAGCGACATCTGATTGTGAATCTTCCTGCATTCAAAATGACCGTTTGGGAAGAAGATACAATTGTGATGGAATCGCGGATTGTGTGCGGAGCGGTGAAAACACAGACTCCGGAATTGGACAGCAAGATGTATCAGATTGTGCTGTATCCGTACTGGAATGTTCCGTACAGTATTGCATGGAAAGAAATTCTCCCTCACGTAAAACGCGACTCAGCATACCTGCGCAAAAACAGATACGAAGTACTGGATCGCAACAATCAGATTGTAGATCCGAACACGGTAAACTGGAAGAAATACGGAAAAGGAAATCTGCCTTACAAATTCCGTCAGAAAACCGGAGATGATAACGCACTCGGCATTATGAAATTTGAGTTTCACAATCCGCATGCCGTGTACATGCACGACACCAACGCAAAGAAATATTTCAGAACCGAAACGCGTGCTTACAGTCATGGTTGCATGCGACTCGAAAAGTTCATGGATCTCGCCTACTTCCTACTCCGCGACGACAGTGTAAAGTATCCAAAAGACACATTTGATGTTTGGGTTAAACAGGACACACAACGCAAAATCAATTTGCGTAAACCGTTGCCTATACATGTACGCTATTTCACTTGCGAAGTTGATACGGAAGGTGTTGTGGAACTGCACACGGATATATATCTGCGTGATGAGCGAATGATGAAAGTGCTGTACAAAGAATTGGAATCCACTCCGCAAAACAACAAACCTGATTCCTCAAAAAAGACAAACACTACCACTACTTCATTGGCAAGGAAACCTGAAATCGAAGTGTCCTGATTTCAGCGTTTGTTGATATGAATACAAAATAAAAAAGAGCTACGATCGCTCGCAGCTCTTTCAAATCATTTTGACACCATTTTACTTCACGAGTGTTTTTGTCACTTTCCCGTTTGTTCCTGTAAGTTCTACTGCATAAATGCCGTTTGCCCATTTGGAAGCATCAACTTCAATAACAGTTGCATTGACAGATTTTGCTTCGTAAATCAACTTCCCTTCAATATCAAACACCCGAATTAGGTTCAAACCGAATTCAGCATTTGTTTGCACTTGAAATTTGTCGACAACAGGAGTCGGAAAAATGTTAACTGATTGATCGATACTGTCAATTTCAGGAACAGTAACGCATGGATCAACCACAACAGTAACGTTTGCGGATTGACCTGTGCAATTCGTATATGTGAGAATAAATGTTCCAACTCCGGATAAAGATGGGTTGAAAGTTCCCGCGAGCACTCCGGAGCCTGTCCAAGTACCTCCCGCCGGACTACCACCAGTAAGCGTAAACGCTCCATCAGTAACGCAGAACTGCGCAGGTGCTGTTGCACTCACAGTCGGGTTTGTCCAACTTATTACAACTTTCCCATCACCGGTTTGATATCCTGCCACAACAACAGGTGCAGTAAGTCCAAGTGTGTAATCAGTTCCACCAGCTCCGCCGCCACCGCCGCCTTTATCATTTCCGCTGCATGATACTGTGCCTGCAGATCCGGCACCACCACCGCCGCCGCCAAGTAATCCACCACCACCGCCACCACCACTTGGGTCGGTATGATTTGAAGAACAACAGCAAGTTTGCCCCGCACCTCCTGAACCACCGGTCTGACCACTACCTGCATTTCCCGGGGCACCTAAGAATCCGGCACAACCAATTCCTGCTGCGCCACCTGCAGTTCCAACTGCGCCTGCGCCACCTCCTGCAACTCCACTCACGGTTGGTGAATCAGTTCCATTAGAACCATTACCACCACCACCTGAACCTCCATTGCCTCCCGCTACACCGGACATACAACCAGTACCACCGCCACCGCCGCCACCGCCTGCAAAAGCAATCGGTAATGATGTCGCCTGATCAACCAATGAAGTATAACCACCTCCGCCGCCGCCTGAACCACCATTCACGCCCAGACCTCCGGTGCCACCGCCATTATAACCACCAACACCTCCAATAGCGGCTCCTCCAACAGAAACCAATAACACTTGACCGGGAGTTACGGTCATTGTACCGCTTACTTTAGACCCAAGACCGCCGGCGCCGCCATTCGAACCTTGACCGCTTGCGCCTTGTGCTCCGTAAAGTGTTACAGAAATACTGGTGACACATTGTGGAACAACGAATGTGTCCGTACCCGAGATCAGATTGTAAATAACAGAATCCGTTTGCGCCGATAATGTCCCGGCCAAACCTAAAATGGAAATAAATCCAAATACAGTTCTTTTCATAACAATATGTTTAGTCCATCGAATGTATGCAATAGATGATACGAATTCGAGAATACTCGCCGCGATTTCATTGATAACTGATAACAGTCACAACTAACAAACTCCGGCGCAGGTAAAGCCTGATAATTATCAATTGAGTTTGAATGGCTTTAAGAAAAAAGCAAGGGAAATAATACAGGAAGAATTAATTGTAAGCCGAAGAGAGATTAACAATCACACCCCACCCCAATACTCCAGTTTGTCGTACGGATAACGTTTAGTGTGAATCGCTTTCACCTCTTCGAAAATCATGGCGCGGAAAGCGTCGATGTTCTCTTTGTCGGTTGCAGAAATGAAAATACACTGCTTCTGCAGTTTGCTCATCCAGGACTTTTCAAGTTCCTTAAGCGTTAACACTTGTTTCTTGGTCGGATCGAGAAGATGTTCGTCTTTCGGTGGCTCGCGATACGCATCAATTTTATTGAAGACGAGTATCGTGCGTTTATCACCTGCGCCGATTTCTGCGAGTGTTTCACTCACAACATTCAACTGATCCTCGAAGTTGGGATGTGATATATCCACCACATGCAGCAGGATGTCCGCTTCGCGGGTTTCATCCAATGTAGACTTAAACGATTCCACCAACTGCGTTGGTAATTTGCGAATGAAACCCACAGTATCACTGAGCAGGAAAGGCAAATTACCTACAACAACTTTACGCACCGTGGTATCCAGTGTTGCGAATAATTTATTCTCCGCAAATACGTTCGACTTACTCAGCAGATTCATGATGGTGGATTTCCCCACGTTAGTGTAACCAACCAATGCCACACGCACCAATTCTCCTCTGCCTTTTCTCTGTGTAGCCATCTGTTTGTCGATGTGCTTCAACTCTTCCTTCAGCAAAGAAATACGATCACGCACAATACGACGGTCCGTTTCAATTTCCTTCTCACCCGCACCTCCGCGTGTTCCTGTTCCGCCTCGCTGACGCTCCAAGTGTGTCCACATGCCAGTGAGTCGCGGAAGCAAATACTGATAACGCGCCAATTCAACCTGTGTGCGCGCATGTGAAGTACGTGCACGATCCGCGAAAATGTCAAGTATGAGCAGATTACGATCAACTACTTTGCGTTGAAATTCCTTTTCAAGATTTCGCTGCTGTGAAGGCGATAGTTCATCATCGAAGATCACAACATCAACCTTGTTATCCTCGAGATACTTCTTAATCTCATGTGCTTTACCGGAACCGATATAGAAACGCGGATCGGGATGATCCAGCTTCTGAAAAAACCGCTTCACCGGAATCAGCTTTGCGGTTGTGGCCAGAAATGCCAGTTCATCCAGATACTCTTCGAGCATATCTGCATCCTGACGCTTGTCAATCACACCGACAAGTACCGCAGTTTGCTGCGCCTGAAGAATCTTTAAGTTCTCTATCATCCGGTTTAATTCTATTTACGCAAGGTCTGAATATGCTTTACAACAGCATCGATTTCATCCTTGCTCAACTCATTTGAGAACGAACGCATACCGTTGCGTCCGTTGGTAATAACAGCAGTTGATTGCTCTTCAGTAAGCGTGCTTACCGACAAATCCGTTGCACCGGCCATTTGCGCTTTACCGTCAACACCGTGACAGGTAATACAATTCTGCATGTAAATCTGTTCACCTGTTAAAGGCGCATCTGACTTTTTCTCTGCACTATCTCCTCCGCAGGAAGCCAGAATAGTTGCTGAAAGCGCAGCTGTAATCAAAAATCTGAACATAACTTTTACGATTAGAACCAGCCTCTTGCAGCAAACATTTCACGGAATGGCCAAGGAATACTTGCAAGTACAAGAACCAGAGCAATGCCGAACATCCAGGCAATGGTTTTGAATTTCTTTTCGTCAGTAGCAGCGCGTTTTGATTTCGCACTTCCTATGGTCACCAGAATCACAGCAATCAACATTCCGAGTGTGTGCTCAACAGTGAAAAAGCGGATCGATGCGTCTTTCATTTCGCCCATCAAACTCACCCAGCCGTTACCGAAATACAGGATAAATCCAA
>JBJOKQ010000247.1:0-4710 GCA_046046005.1 Bacteroidota bacterium
AGCGCGAAGTTAAGCACAATTCAAGCCGAATATGATATTATTACAATGAAGGGTTTACTTGTGATCCGATAACACCCGACAGTTCGGCAACATTGCTTCCGCAATTCGCACTTCGTACTCTTCAATAGGATTCCCGCGCAAATCAAGAACAACCAGATTGGTCATGAAACATAAAGTGCTCGGAAGTTTTTTCAATTGGTTCCCGCGCAATGATAAGTAAGTCAAACTTTGCAATGCCGCAATGTCACGTGGAATAACAGAAATATTATTACTGTCCAGCCACAATTCACTTAGTTGATTTAAAGGATAAATCACTTTCGGAATACAGTCGAGTTTACATTTGTACAATACAATCTTCTGAAGTTTTGTCAATTGAGAAAACTCAAAAGGAATTGTATCAAGGATCGTATTGTAAATTCTGAACTCCGTTAAACTTTTCGCCCAATACTTCAATGATGAAGTAAAATGCAATGTATCCGAATTAGAGCCTATAGTAAATGATGTCAATCTGGTTAATCCGTAAATACCTTCAGGAATTGTATCAAATGAAGTTTTATAAAACTCAATGAACTTCAGATTGCCCCACATTCCGATTGAATCCGACAATGCGGTCAACGCATTTCCTGTTGATGAAAAGTAAACAAGTCCGTTTAAGCTTAACAAACCTGAAGGAAGCTTCGTGAGTCCGTTGTCAATCAATCGTAACGCCATGAGCGACTTCAATTCCGGCAATTTGGCAACTTGCTTCTTATCTCTGAACATTTCAGGTCCGGTCAACTCCATTCTATATGCGGATCCTGCAGATCGTGCCGCGTCTTTTATATCCGTAAAAATCGGCGATCCCGGAGGAGCAACCGATTCCCATGGAATAGTTTGGGCGTTCAGCTCCTGAAATGTCAACAGAAAAAACAGCACTACAATTTTATGCATCACTCTTTAATTATTTTAACAAGAGAAATCAAACCTTCACACTTCACCTGCACAATATATTCTCCTGCGGTCAGCGAAGAAACATCCAACATCCTCTTTTCTCCTATGCCCGAAACCGCAACATCTGCACGCTTGCCTTGCATATCAAACACCTGAATGTATTCCGCGTCCGCACCATTCGATTCCAAATAAACAATGTCAGTTGCCGGATTCGGATAACATTTCCATGTTACTTGTGTTGAAGCAATATTCAGACCAATATCTGCAAGCTGTCCATCACTGGAATCTGCCTGAGAAATCAAACCTGCTCCGTTAACTGCACGCAATGAAATGTAATACCACTGTCCCGCAGTCAGAGTAATCGGAATACTGAATGCCGTTGCTGTTCCATTATTGGTCCAAGCAACAAAATCCGAATCCCCGGGCGTTGTGCCGATTGAATACCAATAACCGATAACCGCTGAATTGGAATCAGAAGCATTCAACCAATTTCCTTCTATCAACGACAAATTGAAAGTGGTGTCGATGTCGTTTCCACTCCCGTCTGAAATTGAATTCAATAATGGCGCAGTCCAATCAACATCTAAACGATTTTCATCTATACCGGAAAACAATCGGACACTGTCCCGTATTATTGATCGAATCATTCCTGCTTCAACTGCCGGTGAAGGATTCTCATTTCTGAAATCACATGTTCCGCAATTACCGACATTCACAGCAACTGTTCCATTGGTAAATCTCGAACGATACACATGAAAACTGTCAACCTGCCAATTACAATCGCCGCTGCGAAGAGAAATATAACTTCCGTTTGAATAAGGAGTTCCATCTGTCCACGAGCCGACGAATACGTTATCCTGATATACTTCAGTTACTCCGGTAATACGATCGTAAATTACTTTCCAATCATACCACTGATTGACATTAATCGTATCCGTAACAGTAGAACGCAGGTAAAACGTATCATTTATCACCTCATAAAACTGCAACTGATCCTGATCGGCTCTGAACCAGACAAAATATCCGTTACCTCTGTTCACTAGCGAATCATCACTGCAGAAGTAATGCAAACCCGCGCGACGGTTATTTCCGGTTCCGTCTATTTTCCCTTTCCAGTGATAGAGATATCTATTCGAAAGATTTTGAGTCAGTGGCGCGGACAAACATGTATTTGTATTATTCTGATCCGATTGCTCCAGTACTCCTGATGTTGTATTCCAGACTCCTGAATAACTTGTCCATTCAGGATGAATCGTTCCCGTGTTGAAATCATCAGTAAAAAATCCTCGACTGTTATTACTACGCCATTCGTTTCCGTTGAAATGCGCAGTCTGATAATAACTCTTCTCGACGCCTGAACCTTGATCTGAATCCGTAAACGTTGCATTAAAGTTTTGCGTAATCCAACCGGAAGGCGCATTGATCTGAGTAGTCGGATTCGAATTGTCTACCGAACATGTCCAGATTGCTGTGAAACCCGGAGCTACCGTATTTCCGTCTGACGAAAAGCGGAATGAAATTGAAGGTCCTGTAGAAACAACTGTTCCCGGATTTGCAGTTCCATGCCATTGTCCTATGAGCGGTGCTGATGCATTCGGACCATCATAGATGTAAAGTGTATCATAGTTTAATTCTGTGTTGAACTGAGTAAACGTTAATGAGACCGATGTTGCTCCGTCAGGTGAAATTGTGGTGGTGTAAAACTCATTGTCATAATAACTTCTATACGGTCCGCCCATATCCCAGATCGTATCGCTGCACGGAACAACGGCGCATGTCGAGAATTTATCACTGATAGCATTCCAATAATCGGGATAACCATCATCGTAACCTAAAGCCCAGATACCGATGCCTCCGAGATTGCGTTGATTCACGACATCAAATCTGGATCGCATGCTGTAAGCATTATCACACCATAACTGTCGCCACGTTGAACTGATCTGGTACGGATAATACGGCGAGAAACTGTTCGGTTCCCACTGCTCGTTCGACCAGTATCCATTGGCATTGTTGCGCACAACGGAATATGTTTTTGTTGCAGTGTAATTTCCGGTTGTTGATGAAGGAACTGTTCCGCTCGTAGTCTCCCATTCTCTTCCGTAATACGGAAGTCCAAGCAACAATTTCGATTCCGGCATTCCCTGCGCCAGATAAAAAGTTATAGATCGTGTGAGCGTTCTATTGTACGATGTCTCATAATTGTAGAGAGGCGCTTCAGGTCCTGCAGTTGTACTTCCTGACCAATAATAGTCGTATCCCATGATGATGAACAGATCTACGTATGGCGTGAGTGCAGGAATATCGAAAGTGTTACTCCAGTCTACCGCGTACAGTGCAACGCTCAATTCGGAACCAGGAATTGCAGCGTGTAATTGTGTGGAAAGATTCTGCATGAATGAAGTGAACGCTACTGAATTTGCAGAGCCCATTCCTTCGAAGTCAATATTCACGCCCTTTCCTCCTCGCGCCTGCAATTGAGATATCATGTTATTGATAAACGTTTGCTGCGCTGTGGAATTGGAAAGGAATGTGGAATGACTTCCGAAAAGCGTTGCGCATATGTGAACATCAACTCCATTGTTTATTGCTGCCGTTACAGCCGCACTGGTTGTCCATGCATAACTTGCATTAGTATTGTTGCCGGTGTTAGGACTAACCGCGTAATCGAAGTAACACAAGTCGCTAAGTAAATTCCACTGATAGTTGTTGTAAACCGTGCCCATCCAATAAGGATGCCAGCCAAATACACGTTTCTCCAGATTGCACACCATTTGAGGTTGCTCACTTTGTAGAGTAACTGCAGGCGCACCGTCTGCCACACGTAAACTGTCCCAATACGAATCCGTTCGTGTACCGAATGCACCAAAGCGTTGAGCATCTTCCTGCATTTGCGATCCGTACTGAGCATTTGAAACGAATGAACTCAGAATACAAACAATGATCAGGAAATTTTGTCGCATTGGAATAACTGATTGGTACTGCAATTTAATACTAGTTTTCATTCTTATAAGCTCCGGAATAGATCCAATTACGAATTCCTTTTTCATAAGCATTAGCCACCTGTATAACGCGTGCAGGTGCTTGAATTCCTGAAATCGGATCAGAAACGTATTTATCAGATAATAACCGAACTTCATTCACATTATCCTGATAAAGTGTTTCTCCGTAAAGTATCGGACCGTGAATCAATCGCGTCATTGATAAATTACGACAATAAACACCGGATTTCCCGCTGTACAGACAGGAAGTACCGAGGTACGCAGCATCGCTCACATTCGCCAACGGAACTTTCAGATTTTCGTTGAAAGCTTCAGCAATGTAAGATGCTCCGCTTACTGAATTATCGATCTCTTCAGTCAGTAATAATCGCAGAAAATCCAAACGCGATTCCTGATCATTGAGTTCGCCCGATTGAAACGCACCGGGCACAAAAAGCATGCAGAAATTTCTGGAAGTCGGCTTGGTCCATGGAGCATTCAACTCATCCACGTTATAGTGAATCACAACCGTGAAATCCGGATTAAAATCTCCGATAACGTCGGCTCTTCTTCGTATTTCAACATCTTTAAATACATAACGGAAATAAGAGCGTTCCTCTTTGAGTTTGCCGCTCTTGAGGTCAGAATAGTTTTTGTTCTCCGGGAAAGCTGCAATAAGTGAATCGAGAGATTTTCCATTATCGAATTTCTTCCACTCTTCATACGTTTTTCCGAAAGCGGTTTGATTCATTTCCGAACGTGTCAACATCACCTCTGCTCCTTGCCGTTTCAAATGATCCGC
>JBJOKQ010000248.1:0-4688 GCA_046046005.1 Bacteroidota bacterium
CATGCCGGGAGCAAACAGCACTGCCGTTTCATTTCATGTAATTAAGAAATGGGATGATCCTGCTAAACCGATAGAAGCCTACAATATTTCTCAGCAGGAATTCATGCGCATAGCATTGGGATTACAGCAATCCAACGCCAATCCGGGAGGTAAAAATCTGTTTGCCGAAAACGGAATTTCTCAATGCGGTTTATTCAACGATACCGTCATCAATCACATGATTGTGAAAGGCGGAATGAAATGCAATCCTGTTGATGATATCTGGCGTTTACGTTGGGGACAATGGCCGTTTTACATTGCAGTTCCGCGTAACGTAAATCCGAATACAGTGCAGAATCTCGGTCCCGGTCCGGGTTGGGCGCAGAAGCCTTTACAGCCTTCCGAAGGACAATTGGAAATCCTGAGAGGATACGGAGTAACCGATCCGATGGTTGATTTATTCTGGGGCAACAATGCATGGAAACTTCTCAAAGACATGCAGAATCCGGATTGGGTTTCATCATATCGAGGATCCTGAAAATTCACAACGGTTTACCTTTTTCTTCACTTATCTCCCATTGCCAAGCCGTATCTTCGCGGTATGTATTTATCCATTGAAGATTTTATCAAAACCTGGGAGTACGAATCTGCTTCTACGCTGAAGTTATTCGGCATGATCGATGAACATCGCTTTCACGAACAACTTGCGCAGAATGTAAGAAGCTGCGCACGCCTCGCTTTTCACATCACTGAAACCATCGGAGAGATGATGGAAAAAACCGGTTTGCACATTGACGGTTACGAAGAGGGTAACGACATATTCTGGACGAAAACCGAACTCATCAGCACGTATCAGTCTTACTCCGATTCACTCATCCGCAAACTGCGCATGGAATGGAAAGATGAAGATCTGCACAAGAAAGACATGATGTACGGAGAAGAATGGAGACGCGGTACAACGCTGGATGTTTTGATGCGACATCAAACGCACCACCGCGGCGAAATGATTGTGGTGATGCGCCTTCTGGGCATGAAAGTCTTCGGAATCTACGGTCCTGCACAGGAAGAATGGGCAGCTATGGGCATGCAACCGATGCTCTGAAACATTTGAATTTCATTGAATTTCACGATTATTTACCGATCTTCGGCCTTTCCGGTTCGGAAGTAATTTTCGCTTATGGAACATCTCTCAGATCGAATTAAAAATCTCAGCGAGTCGCAGACCATTGCAATGGCACGCAGAAGCCGTGAATTAATTGCACAAGGCATTGACATTATCAGCCTCAGCTTGGGCGAGCCCGACTTTCATACACCCGATGTAATCAAGAAAGCAGCTCACGAAGCGATTGATGCAGACTTCAGCTACTACACGCACGTTTCCGGTTATCTGGAATTGCGTCAGGCTATTGCTGAGAAATTCAAACGCGATAATAATCTCACATATACTGCAGATCAGATTGTCGTTTCCACAGGAGCGAAACAATCGATTGCCAATGCAGTGTTGAGTCTTGTAAATCCGGGAGATGAAGTGATTGTTCCTTCACCTTACTGGGTGAGTTATCTTGAGATCATCAAACTCGCAGAAGGAAAATCTGTTGTGATTGATGCGGGAATTGAAAATAACTTCAAGGTAACAGCTGCGCAGATTGAAGCAGCGATTACTGCGAAAACGCGTTTGATCATGTTCAGCACGCCGTGCAATCCAACAGGATCTGTTTACACGCGTGAAGAATTAAAAGCAATCGCAGAAGTAGTAAAGAAACACGAAGGTGTTTACATCATGTGCGATGAGATCTACGAACACATCAACTTCGTGGGGAAACACGAAAGCATGGCGCAATTCGATTTCATTTACGATCGCACCATAACCATTAACGGCGTGTCAAAAGGATTTGCAATGACAGGATGGAGAGGCGGAATTCTTGCTGCACCATTGTGGATCGCAAAAGCCTGCGACAAAATGCAGGGTCAATTCACTTCTGCAACAAGTTCCATTACGCAGAAAGCCATGCATGCGGCAATGAAACTGGATCCGTCATCAACACAGGGTATGCGCGATGCGTTCAAACGTCGTCGTGATCTTGTGCTCGCCGGATTGAACGAAATTCCGGGAATGAAAACGAATGTTCCTGACGGAGCGTTTTACGTTTACCCTGAAGTGAGCGCATTCTTCGGAAAGAAACACGGAAATCATCACATCAAAAACGCAACGGATCTGAGCATGTTCCTTTTGGACGAAGCACATGTTGCTTTGGTTCCGGGAGCGGCTTTCGGTGAAGACAATTACATCCGCATTTCTTATGCCGCAGCCGACGAAAAACTCGTTGAAGCAGTTCGTCGCATCAAGAATGCACTTGCGAAATTACAGTAATACGATTTGCAGTTAATATCATGCCAACAGCAACAGCAAAATACAGCGAGAAAGAAATCAATCTGATTTTCGATCGATTCAGAAAACTTCGTGTTCTCATCATCGGAGATGTGATGATTGATAATTACATGTGGGGAAAAGTTTCCCGTATTTCACCGGAAGCACCCGTTCCTGTTGTTTCTGTTACACGCAAAGAACAGCGTTTGGGCGGTGCAGCAAACGTAGCGTTGAACGTTCAGGCTTTAGGAGCAACTCCGATTCTTTGTTCCGTTATCGGTGTTGACAAAGAAGGACAACGCTTTCTGGAATTGATGCAGGAGCAGAAACTCGCTCCGAAAGGTATTCTGAAAAGCCGAGATCGCATCACCACAGTAAAAACACGCGTGATCGGAAACAATCACCATTTGCTGCGTGTGGATGAAGAAATTGAACACGACATCACAGAGCACGAAACGGATCTGTTTGAAGATCGCATTACCTATTTGCTCGACACGCAGAAAATCGACGTGATCATTTTCGAAGATTACGACAAAGGACTCATCACGCAACCGTTGATCAAAACAGTTGTGGATATTGCACGCAAGCGTAAAGTTCCTGTTGTTGTGGATCCGAAGAAGAAGCACTTCATGAACTATCAAGGTGCAACACTTTTCAAACCGAATCTGAAAGAACTTCGTGAAGGATTGAAAATTGAATTCAATCATGCCAGCGAAAGAGAACTTACCAAAGCTGTTGATCTTCTGAAGACCAAACTGAAGATTGATCTCGCTTTGATCACGCTTTCCGAACACGGCATTTATGTTCACGGACGCAAAGTGAAGAAGCGCATCCCTGCGCACATTCGTAACATCGCTGATGTTTCCGGAGCAGGTGATACTGTTGTCAGCGTCGCAGCCTTGTGTCTCGCTGCCGGTTTGCGTCCTGAATTGATTGCAGAAATCTCCAACATCGCAGGCGGACTTGTATGCGAAAGCGTTGGCGTGGTTCCTATTGATCTGGAACGCCTGCAGGACGAATGTCTGCGCTCATTGGCAAAAAAGAAATAAGCTCTTGACTACTGCGGAACAATTTTCAATTGATACACCCGCAGGGATTGTGCACATCAGTGCTGATGATGACGGTGTGACGTCTGTTTCATTCGCAGATTTTCATCTCGAACATCGTTTACCGAATAGCGCGCACGCGCAGCAATGTGTGCAGCAAATGCAGGAATATTTCTCCGGCACGCGACGCGAATTTGATTTTGCTTTTCACCAGAACGGCACGGAATTTCAGCAACGCGTTTGGGCAGAACTTGGCAGGATTCCGTTCGGAGAAACGATCTCCTATTACGAACTCGCTGTGCGACTCGGAGATCCGAAATGCATTCGCGCCGCAGGAACTGCAAACGGAAAAAATCAGCTGGCAATAATCGTTCCCTGTCATCGTGTTATCGGCAGCGACGGTTCACTGACCGGTTACGCAGGAGGATTGGACAAAAAAGAATTTCTGCTGAAGCACGAAGGTGTTCGATTGCCGGGAAAACAGTCGGTGATGGAATTTTAGATACCGTGAAATATCATAATGGCATTTTGAGATTTCACGGTGCAGATTTTCTTTAAATTAGAAGAATCAAGAATGAAAACACAACTCTACACCTTTCTGCTCTGCATCATTGCACTGCTTTCCTGCCGTTCTTCAAAAGAAAAGAATCCTGCCATCCAATCGTTCACCATCTCCGGTAAAATTCAATGGCAACAACATTATTGCGGAGGCGCACGACCTGAACCGGGAATGGAGAATCCGAAAACAATTCCTGCAAACGGACAGAAACTATACATACGCAAAGGCAATCTGAATTCACCAACAACTTCGATTGTTGACTCCGTTATTGCGAATGAAGAAGGAAATTTCTCAATCACATTGCAGCAGGGAAACTATTGCTTCATTGAAGAATGGAAAAAGCCGCTGTACAAAGATCCCGTGAGTGATCGTTTCAACAAATACGACACAGCATGTTACAAAAATCAATACGTGCAATGCGATTACGGCCTCAACGTGTCAGCAAACATGTCGAATGTGAACATTGTTCTCGATCGTCCGTGCAGTTGGAATCGTCCGTGCGTGCAGTATTCAGGACCATTGCCGCCGGCAGCGCCGCCAACGAATCGTGGTGGAAATCAACCGGGACATCAGGAGTGAGCAGCGAACAGTGAACAGTGAACAGCAAACAGTGAGCAGTGGTCACTCTTGCCTGATCGCTAATTACTGATCGCTGATCGCTGATTACTGATCACTATCTAAGAGTTCATAAGCTTCCACAACTCATCTTTCAATTGCAGAAGATTTTTCTGGCTGT
>JBJOKQ010000249.1:0-4671 GCA_046046005.1 Bacteroidota bacterium
ATGAAAGAAAAATAACAGCGCACTTGAAATCGCACCCAACACGCAGAAAAATTGGAGGAAGCGTTTTTTGTTACCTGTAGCGTCTGCAATGCCGGACAATATCGGCGCAACTAACGCCACGACGATGTACGACAATGCAACCAGATACGCGTAAAATTCTGTATTCTTAAATTCCATTCCGAAGAATGAAACCGTATCATAAACCGTTTGCCCGTTCACCGCATCTTTGATGCTGGTTGTTTTCTCGTACATAATCGGAAATATTGCCGATGATATTACAAGCGGATAAACTGAATTCGCCCAATCGTAAAACGTCCAGGCGCGAATAACTTTCGGATCTCCTTTTTGAAGCATGCGTACCAAAAGTAAGGACAAGCGAACGCATGATATTTTATTGTTGATAAGTCGGTCTAAATGTTAAAAGGAAGACATTCGTCTCCCTTTCTTGCAAAACCAACACACTTTAGAATTTAGCCGAAAGTGTAACAGCAAAAGATCTTCCGTCGCAAGGCAATATTCCCGGACCCGGATAACCTCCGGAGCGACGAGTGAAGTACATATTATCAGTGATATTGTTCAATGAACCTTTCACAGCGAAATTCTTTGGAAGTTTGCAGGTAACGGACCAATCCAACACGTTATAAGAAGGAATCCATCCTGATGTTCCGGAAGTTGATGAAGCTGTATTCTTCGCATCGGAATAAACTCCGTCGTTGTACGTCCATGTGAAAGTAGTTGACAAACGACGATACTGATACGACAACCCGCTTCGTACTGTCCAACGCGGCGCGTATTCAACACGCTTGCCGATATTCGCACCCTCTGTGTAGTACGCTTCAGTATAACTTACAGAGCTGAACAATCCGAAATCGCCGAACTTATTCCCGCAGCTGAAAAACTGCAAAGGATGTACGTCAACATAGGCTTCAACTCCGGAATGTTTGCTATTGCCTGCGTTCGTGCGCATCAAAATGCTGTTGCCCGAATCATCAGTTGTCGTTACATCACCGATGCGACCCTCAATCTGCATGAGGAAAGTGCTGATATCATAGTACAACGCGTTGCGGTAACTTCCGCGAATTCCTGCATCGCTGCTCCATCCTTTTGATGCTGTAATATTCGGATCGATTACCAAAGCGGCGTTGGTTGTCCACAGTTCACTGAATGTAACAGGACGATACGATTGCGACCAGTTGCCGTAAATATTAATACCAAACGGCAATTTGTATTCACCCGCAACACCAAACAACGGGAAGTTGTAATTGCGTTCCTCTTTTTTCACTGCAGGAATTCCTTCTGCCGAAGTCATGATCATTTCATAACGTACGCCCGGAGATACTTTCAGATTTTTTCCGATTCGGAAAAGATTCTCCGCAAAGAAGGCAATGTTCTGAGAATTTAAATCCAGATCGCGCACCATGTTATCGGGATTCGCGAAAATAAATTCCGCATCTGTTCCGTCCGTTCCTTTTCCTTGCTTACGATCGGTGTGACCCTGATAAAATCGTGCACCGAAAGAAAGTGCGGAACGCTCTTCACCGAACAAATTGTATTTCCAGATGTTGCGCCACTCCGCTCCGAAGTTGGTGTAGTAATCGCGATCCACAGTGCGCTGTCCCATATTGTCGGCAGTATTCGGAGTTCCGGTATAACCAACGCTGTTGCGTTCGCTCAAAATCGCAACGGCTTTCAATTCTGTCATCAAATGATTATTGAACTCGTAACGGAAGTTAAATGCCGGCATATTCCAACGAATCGAAAACCAGTTGCGCTCACGCACAGATTCACGTGCATTTGCTTTAAACATTGAATCTGTTAAACCGCCCGGCTGCTGTAATATGTAATACATGCCTGTGTATTCCAATCCGATTGTCATTTTCTCTGTCGGACGATACGTGAACGAAGCGAAACCGTTGTTGTTGAAATACGCAGTATTCTCTCTCCAGCCATCTGCGCGACGGTAATTGTAATAACCGTAATAACTGATTTTGCCTTTCGTTCCTCCCAATGAGACAAACGAATTCATCATTCCGAAACTTCCGCCGGTAAGTGAAACTTCTGCCTGAACAGGTTTGTCGTCCGGCGCTTTTTTCATGCGGTAATTCACCATTCCGCCGAACTGCGAACCGTATTGCAATGCAGATGCTCCACGAAGAATTTCTATACTCTCAACACCTTCCATAGGCGGTACGAAATACGCTTCAGGATATCCTACCGGGTCAGAAGCAATATCATAACCGTTCTGACGAAGATTAAATTCCCAAGAACGATTCGGGCTTAACCCGCGTGTTGCAATGGAAATTCCCGTTCCTGTTCCATCATTTTCCCATACGTTGATTCCCGGTACACGTGCGAACAGTTGACGAGGATTGCTCAATACCACATTGGCATCAGTCTGATCGATCATGATTACATCATTCTTCTTCCCGCTATTGATCACAGTACCGTCGATATCCGTAAGTCGCTGCGAAGGACGATTGGTATAGTAATCGGAAATAACAACCGGATCAGAAATTCCACCGATGGCTTCTGCAAGCATAATTTCACCAAGTAAAACCAATTCCGACTCGCGGCTTACTTCTGCTTTAACACTGTCTGCACTGTAACCCATCAAACGGATCTGAAACCAATATGATCCCGCATTCACGTTTTCAATGCGGAAGTTTCCATCCTGATCGGTATAAGCCCCATGTGTGCCCGAATAAACCAAAGCACCGAAAATCGGCGTACCATTGGATTTATCTTTAACTGTCCCTTTTATAGTTGCGGCTTGTGCAGCGGACACAAGGACCAGCAGCAGATAAACCGTGAAATATTTAGCATTGTTCATATTCTGATTATTGATGATGCAAAATTGTTTCCATCGCCAATCAGTATCAATACCTAAACGCAGGTATTCGTATACCCTGAACTAGGTATTTTGGGTATCAATCCCCCGTTTCTCCGAAGAATTCCTTGTTAAAGTTGATGAGATACACCTTTGTCGTGGCACGCGTGAGCGCCGTATACAACCACCTCAGAAAGTCTGCGTTGATCATTTCTTCCGTGATATATCCCTGTTCAATGAAAACCGTGTTCCATTGTCCGCCTTGTGCCTTATGACAAGTTACGGCATAGGCGAATTTCACTTGCATGGCGTTGAAAAACGGATCTTCTTTCATCTTGCGGTAAATCGCACCTTTTGACCCGGCATCTGCATAATCTGCAGCAACACTTTCGAACAATTGCTGCTGTTGAGCCGCTGTAAGCGCAGGCGATTCAGCCGTTAATGTATCAAGAATGATACGTGCATCGAACTCTGCTTCTTCGGGATAATCGAGCAAACGAATAGTTACATCTGCGAAACGGAAGCCATGAACATTGTAGTACTTGCGAATTGAAACGATCTCGGCTGTATCACCGTTAGCAATAAAACCGGCGCGCGATTCTTTCGGCAACCAGTAATAATTGTTCTTGACAATCATGATATGATCACCAATGGAAATCTCATCTTCCTGCCAACGGATTCTTGCCCGGATTTGTTGATTATACAGATTCGCACG
Organism: Bacteroidota bacterium; assembly: GCA_046046005.1. Taxonomy (GTDB): domain Bacteria; phylum Bacteroidota; class Bacteroidia; order Palsa-965; family Palsa-965. The sequence goes on from JBJOKQ010000249.1 coordinate 3,543, forward strand.
TTTATTGGAACGACAAATTATAATCGTTTCATCTGCGCCGTTCTTCCGATAAGATTCTTCCAATGCGTCAATTAAATCTGCACCGGATACACGAATCAGATCTTCATATCCCGCAACCTGAAATTCCGGAAACTGCTTCGAATCTTCAGCGATCGATAATCGTAAACGAGTTGCATTCAATAATACTCCGGAATCCAATTCCTGACGCATCACCTCTGTCAATTCTGTCATTCCCACCGGAACGCGGAACAATCGCTTTAAATAAGCAGGATCAAGTGCGGGCGAATAACTTAATCCGACAGGTGGCAACTGTGCTGTATCACCCACGAGCAACAATTTGCAATTCTCCCCTTGATTCACGTAAGTGAATAAATCTTCCAGCAGATTTGTTCCGTTTTGCATTCGATCGCCGCCGCCTTCACCTATCATCGAAGCTTCATCAACAATGAAAACCGTGTCAATGTTTGCATTGCCTTGCAAACTCACAAAACCTTCATCTGCGGTTCCTGTTCTGTATATCTTTCGGTGAATGGTAAACGCCTGCTTTCCTGAATAATTCGAAATCACTTTCGCCGCACGACCCGTTGGAGCCAAGAGAATGCTTTTCATGCGAAACTTCGGCAATGCCCGTACCAAGGCGCTGATCAACGTTGTTTTACCCGTTCCGGCGTAACCGCGAAGAATGAAAATCGCTCTCGGATCAGGATGTTGCAGAAACCGCACGAAATTGTTGATCGCTTCAGCCTGTCCTGCCGTTGGCGTGAACTTTAATTCCCGTAAAATCAGATCAGCGTGATTCACGGGTCAAATATACACGGTGAACCTGCTGTTTGATTATTACATTTGCAATATGTCGGAATTAACACGACTTCCGGGTCAACAGATTTCTTTTCGCGATAACGCGTTGGACACATCGGCAACTGAAAAGTTCTGCCTTGTAGCACAATGCGATCGCGAGCGGTTTTCACTGGCGGTACTCGACAATCTCACCAACGATTTCCTGGCATTCGAATCGTGGAATTACAGAAAAGCAATTACGCAACTTCAATTGTCCGAGCAGCTCGATCGCATGTTCACGGATCATACGTGGTTGCTGAACGGTTTCAAACGCGTTCGGAAGAGCGTCGTG
>JBJOKQ010000250.1:0-4648 GCA_046046005.1 Bacteroidota bacterium
CTTACCGGACTCACAACTGATTTCCGAATGCCGAACTTTCGATACAATTGCGCATTGCGTTTCAACTTTCCGTAGTTCCGGATGTTGTAAAGTACATGCACCATTTTCAGGCGACGGATCACCGACCAGTATTGCTTCAGAATGCTCATAATTCGATCTTTCAAAGTTCGCAATATTCACCAATATGAACCGTAAACGATCATTCGCCTGATTCTCAGCCTTCAGGAATCTGAAAAATGAATGGAATTTCGATCCGGACCGAACCGTTTTTTCCTTCAAAAAACCTATTTTTGCGTGGCTTGTTAAAACGGACAGTTCCGTTGTACAATCCATTCACTGAATTTCGAATTTTCAATTAGAAAGTACTATGTCTCAGGTTGAGTTGATCATGCCTAAAATGGGCGAAAGTGTGAACGAAGCAACGATCATCAAGTGGCTGAAAAACGAAGGCGACAAGATTGAGTTGGATGAACCCGTTCTGGAAATTGCAACCGATAAGGTTGACTCTGAAATTCCTTCTCCGTTCGCTGGTTTCCTTTCAAAGAAATTGTTCAACGAAGGCGACGTAGTGCAAGTTGGCAAAGCGGTTGCATTAATCAACAGTGAAGCACCGGCTGCAGGTAACTCAACTCCTGCTCCTGTATCAACTCCTGCTGAGAAGAAAGAAACTGTTACTGCTGCTCCTGTTGCAAACAATAACGGAACTGCAATTAAGAATTCCGACACTTCACGTTTCTACTCTCCACTTGTAAAGAGCATTGCGAAGGAAGAAGGAATTTCAGTTGCAGAACTCGAAAGCATCTCCGGAACCGGAATGCACGGTCGCGTAACCAAGAATGATATTCTGGGTTATTTGCCGAACAAAGGAAAATCACAGCCGGCTACAACTGTTACTACTCCTGTAGTTCAGGAACCTGTTAAGACTGTTGCCGCAGAAACGAATACTGCTGCTCCTGCTATCAAACGTCCTGCTGTTTCTCTGATGGGCGGTGATGAAATCATCGAGATGGATCGCATGCGTAAGATCATTGCCGATAACATGGTGATGAGCAAGCAGGTTTCTCCGCACGTAACGTCTTACGTGGAAGCTGACGTAACCAACATGGTAATGTGGCGCGATCGTAACAAGAAAATATTTGAAAAGCGTGAAGGTGAAAAGCTCACATTCACTCCGCTTATCATCGAGTGCATTGTGAAAGCAATCAAGGATTTCCCGATGATCAACATTTCAGTTGATGGAACGAAAATCATTCTGCGTAAGAATATCAACATCGGAATGGCTGCAGCGCTTCCTTCAGGAAATCTGATTGTTCCGGTTATAAAGAACGCTGATCGTTTGAATTTGCTGGGTCTTACAAAGTCAGTGAACGACCTTGCGAACCGCGCGCGCACAAATAAACTTCAGCCTGACGAAATTCAAGGCGGAACTTACACCTTGACCAACGTCGGCACATTCGGCAACGTGATGGGAACACCAATCATTCCTCAGCCTCAGGTAGCAATTATGGCGGCAGGTGCTATCCGCAAAAAGCCGGCGGTTATTGAAACACCAATGGGCGATACAATCGGTATCCGTCACATGATGTTCCTCTCGCACGCATACGATCATCGCGTAGTTGACGGCGCACTCGGCGGACAATTCGTTCGTCGCGTTGCAGACTATCTTGAACAGTGGGATATTGATCGCGAAATCTAAGCTTTGTAACAAACCCGTACTTTAACGTATTTCCCTAACCGCATAACAATGAAAAAGGCCCTGTTCTTCTCTGCAGCAATTGGCATTTCTTTAATCGCCGGTGCATTCGTACTGAAAAAAACAGGACCGAAACAGAAGATTGTTGAAGCGGACATGTATTTCGCAACTGACGATTACGGAGCGGCTCTGCCACTGTATCTTGAAGCGGATAAAATGGAACCGGGAAATGCGAATACCAATTTCAAAATCGGTGTTTGTTATCTGAATATTCCCGGCAAACATTTGATGTCGTATTCACACCTTCAAATTGCATCCGGAAACATCACTGAGAAATATAAAGCCGGAAGTACAAAAGAGAAACGCGCTCCGATCGACACATGGTATTACTTCGGTCAGGCCTTGCATCTTCGCAACAGTTTCGACTCTGCAGTAATGTGCTTCGATAAATATCTCGGCTACATCGATTCATCGGATGTGAAAATGCGTGATGATATTGCGCTGCGCAAGAAATGGTGCGAGAACGGAAAAATGTACGTCGGCAGCCCCGTGCAAATTAAAGTTGATAATCTGGGAGCAAAGGTGAATACGGAGTATCCCGAATATTCTCCTGTAATTTCAGCGGATCAGCGCATGCTCATCTTCACTTCTCGTCGCCCCGAAACTACCGGAGGAAAAAAAGATGCTCGCGATCAGATGTACTTCGAAGACTTGTACGTTTCCACAATGAACGATTCCGGCGAATGGTCTACAGCCGTTCCGATGGAAACAACAATCAATACTCCCGGCCACGAAGCAACAATCGGCATCAGCGCAGACGGACAGCAATTGCTCATCTACAAAGACGATCAGGGCGATGGAAACATTTATCTCAGCTATCAGCAGGGAAATAAATGGGGCACTCCAACCAAATTAACGGATAACGTTAACTCCAAAGATTGGGAACCTTCTGCTTCCATTACGCCGGATGGAAATACTTTGTACTTCAGCAGTAATCGTCCCGGTGGTTTAGGCGGTCGCGATTTATACCGCAGCGTTCGCCTGCCGAATGGCGAATGGTCGAAACCTATGAATATGGGTCCGAATGTCAACAGCAAGTACGATGAAGATGCTCCTGCGATTTCTGCAGACGGCAAAACTTTGTATTACGCCACAAACGGAACTGTTTCCATGGGAGGATTTGATATTGTTTTCTCAACTATCGATGAAAACAACGTTTGGTCTGCTCCTGTCAATATCGGATACCCTGTAAATACTTCTGATGATGATATTTTCTTCGCCCCAACTCCGGATGATAAGCACGCTTATTATTCGTCGGCAAGCAGCAGCGGCGGAATGGGCGAGAAAGATATTTGCCTTCTTACTTTCCCTCAGAAAGAAGAAGTTCCGCTTACAGTATTAACAGGAGAAATCACAAGCATTTACGGAGGCGTTCCTCCGGGAACAATCATTACGGTTACTGATGTTGAAACCGGTGAGATGATGGGACAATATGTTCCGAACGCCGCAACAGGAAAGTATGTGATCATCCTTCCTCCGGGACGCAACTACAGCATCACGTACGAAGCAGAAGATTACCTCTATCAATCCGACAACGTTAATATTTCCGACACTTCTGCTTATCAGGTAATCTCCCGCCCGGTTGAACTTGAGCCACTAAAAGTGGGACAGAAAATTGTGGTGCGTAACATCTTCTTCGATTCAGGTAAATCTGTGCTGAAACCTGAATCACAAGTCGAGTTGGACAAACTCGTGAAGCTGATGAATACATTCCCGAAACTGATTGTTGAAATTGCCGGGCACACAGATGCTTCGGGTAGCGACGAACTCAACCAGAAACTTTCGGAACAACGCGCACAGTCTGTGGCTAATTATCTGATTGAACACGGCATCGACAAGTCGCGCATGCGTACCGTTGGTTTCGGAGAGAAACAACCGATTGCACAGAACTACAATCCTAACGGTAGCCCGAATCGTGCAGGAATGGCCATGAATCGACGTTTTGAATTTACTGTGCTCAGTGTAGACGGCATCATTCAGGATGTTGTTGAGCCGATTAAAGTTCCTGACAACCTGAAAGGGAAATAGATTTCCTTGACTTTCAGCGCGATAAAGCTTTAATTTCAGAGGGAAATTCGTAATATTGATAGTATATCAAACGGATTCCCCCTATGAAAAGATCAACTTTCATGCTTTCCGTTCTGGTTCTATGCTTGTTTGCAGGAACTATTGAAGCGAGAAATTCACGCAGTAACAAAACAGATCGCCGAAAATTCAAAGAGGCTGAAAATCTGTTTACGTATGCCGATTTCGAAGCAGCGTTACCGCTCTACCTCGAAATGCTTTCTCAAACTCCAGACAGTTGGAAACTGAATTACCGAGTTGGAATCTGTTATTACTATTCAACTACGGCAAGACCGAGAAGCGTTACATTTCTCGACAAAGCTTTAAAACATAGTTTGAAAGATACTTTTCCTGATGTGTTATATCACGCAGGCTTAGCGCATTTATCAGTGAATGAATTTGAAAAGGCATACAGTTGCTTCACCAGCTTCAAAAAGAAAGCCGGTCCTAAGTACCGCGATGCTCAACTTGATCAACTGATACGCGGATGTGTCTCAGGAAAGGAAATGTGGAGCAATCCCAACAAAGCACGCATTTCAAATCTCGGTGCCAATGTAAATTCTCCGTATCCGGATTATGCACCCGTGATAATTTACAGAAGCGATATTCTGCTTTTCACATCAAAACGTCCCGGCAATACAGGAAACGATAAAGATGATGAAGGCTTCTTCTATGAAGATATTTATCAGGCAAAAGGTGAAAGCTGGAACCGATGGAAAGAACCTTCACGTTATGATACGTCCAATGTAAAACGACGCGGCATCTTTTCTTTATTGTTCAACAAAGCAGAAGTTGTTTCGGAAATCAATACTGAAGATCACGATGGTTCCA
>JBJOKQ010000251.1:0-4633 GCA_046046005.1 Bacteroidota bacterium
CTTCGCAACGATTTCCAAATGAAAATCTACACACGCACAGGAGATAAAGGTCAGACATCACTGATCGGCGGAACACGCGTTCCGAAACATCATATCCGCATTGAAGCTTACGGAACAGTGGATGAACTGAATTCATGGATCGGCGTGATTCGCGACACTGCGAACAACGATAACATTAACGAACAACTCATTTCCATTCAGAATACACTTTTCACAATCGGTTCTCATTTGGCGAACGATCCGGAGAAGAGCAAGATGAAGCTTCCTGAAATTACCGAAGCGGAAGTAAAATCACTGGAAGACGCCATTGATGCAATGGATGCGCAACTGGAACCGATGAAACATTTCGTACTTCCGGGCGGACATATTGCTGTTTCGAATTGTCATGTTGCGCGTTGTGTGTGTCGACGTGCTGAGCGCTGCATCATTCATCTTTCCGAGGAATTTGCGGTAGAAGAAATCATTGTTCGTTACATCAATCGCCTGAGCGATTATCTGTTCACGCTTTCCAGAAAATTATCTGCAGATCTGGGCGCGAAGGAAATTCCCTGGATAGTACGGTGAGACATTAGACGGTAGACTTTAGACCTGGGTGCGGATGTAGTGCTTCGCACGATCGGGAACACTTCGTGTTGATCGGGATGCTTCGCATTGATCGGGGCACTTCGTGCGGATCGGGATTACTTCGGAATGATCGGAAGATCTGTATTGTCCCAATCGACACAAATGCGTCAATGATCTGCTATGTTAAACTTATGCATTTCTATGTTCCTATGTGTTTCATAATGTGATATGCGTAAACGGAAATTCGAATTAAATCGCCTGCGGCAGCATTGAATTATTTTTTGTTGGAACTGAAGTTCTATGAAGATTTCGCCCCGATGGGGCTTTACAGACCATAGAATTAAGACGTTGGACCATAGACCTGCGTAATTCGAAATTCGTAATACGTAATTGGAAATTCACAATCCGCAATCCACAATAACCAACCCATGCCAAACTCCGATTTTGTTAGGAAGTTATCTACTTTCTGATTTTCAGCTTTTTAAGAAATTATAAATATTTCAGCAGAACGGTTCAACCGATTCAGATATTTCTACTTTTGCACGAAAATTGACTTGTAAATCTCAGTTACCAACCGTGTGTAACATTTTTACAAAATCAGCGTTTAGAGTTACAACCCTTAAAAACTGAAGTACTATGTATTGGACCCTGGAACTTGCCTCTTACCTTGAAGACGCTCCGTGGCCTGCTACGAAGGAAGAGCTTATCGACTATGCCATTCGCTCCGGTGCGCCTATGGAAGTGATGGAGAACCTGCAGGAGATTGAAGACGAAGGCGAAGCCTACGAATCAATCGAGGAGATCTGGCCGGATTATCCGACCAAAGAAGACTTCTTCTTCAATGAAGATGAGTATTAATCTTACTGACAAAATCTTACTAAGGGGCTTCATCGCCCCTTTTTTATTGGCGTTTTCTGCCAATACGTCGGCATTACAGTGGAAATGTCACTTTTTCGCTTGAGGAATGACTTTTGATCAGTAATTTCACGATCCATTTAAGAAAATGAGAAATCAGCATAAAAAAGCGCTTCCACTACTCGTAACTCTTGCGGGATGCGTTCTTATGCTCGCATGGGTCGATCCGATTCACGCTACGGAAGTAACACGCCAGTTGACCCAAAAAGGTTACGGCATTTCTCAGCTCCGTAAATCCGAGGTTGCGATTGTAAAAAACTCCAACCACGATCTTAAAGTTGTCTTCAAAGGTTTTTCGCTCACCGCTGATGCAAATCAAAATTCAGTCGCTGTATCTGAAAAACTGAACTTCAGTTATCATTCCGTTTTCCCGCATTGCGTGAAGGCTGTTCTTAAAGCCGATATACGCACTTGGATGAAGCGCGAATAACAATCACTACGGAAGGAAATATTTCTATTCCGTAAGCGGATTATACATCCGTTTTCCCTGTGTTTTCTCATTTCTGCAGCTTAAGGGAATTGCTGCGATCCTTTCAATTTTATTACAATGTTCAATTCATTAATCAAAAGCATTTCCAAGCTGATGGGCGGTTCCAAATCGGAACGCGATGTAAAAGAAATTCAACCGTTCGTCGATGAAATTCTTTCCATCTATGCAGGACTGAATACGCTCACTAACGATCAGCTTCGCAATAAAACAGTTGAATTCCGCAAGAAGATCAACGATTACATCAGCGAAGAGCAGAAAGAAATCAACGACCTTAAAGCGGAAGCTGAAAATCCTGAAACGGATATAGAACAACAGGAATCCATCTTCAATCAAATCGATGAGATCGAAAAGAAGATGCTCAAGAAAATCGAAGAAGTTCTTGAAGAGATTCTCCCTGAAGCTTTCGCAGTTGTAAAAGAAACTGCACGTCGTCTTACCGAGAACAAAGAGATTGTTGTTACCGCGACCGAACACGATCGTAATTTGGCAGTACGCAAACCGAATGTGGTTATTGACGGTGATAAAGCGATCTGGAAAAATACATGGATGGCAGCAGGCACGGAAGTAACCTGGAACATGGTTCACTACGATGTGCAGCTCATCGGCGGAACAGTTCTTCATCAGGGGAAAATTTCCGAGATGGCAACCGGTGAAGGTAAAACACTCGTTGCAACACTTCCGGTTTACCTTAACGCGCTTCCGGCTCGCGGCGTACACGTGGTAACGGTCAACAATTACCTCGCTCGTCGTGACTGTGAATGGAACGGACCTTTGTTCGAGTTTCTCGGCCTTACTGTGGATTGTATCGATCTCCATGAACCGAACAGCGAAGAACGTCGTCGTGCATACAACGCAGATATTACTTTCGGAACGAACAACGAATTCGGTTTCGATTATCTGCGTGATAACATGTCTCGCGAACCGAATGAACTTGTACAGCGCAAACACCATTACGCAATTGTCGATGAGGTCGATTCCGTACTCATTGACGATGCACGTACTCCACTCATCATTGCCGGTCCTACATCGAAAGGCAATAACCACATGTTCAACGAGCTGAAACCGAAAATCGAAAAGCTCGTTAACGCACAGCGTGGTTATATCAATACAATCCTTGCTGATTCCAAAAAACTCTTTGCAGCTGCAGGCGACAAAGAAAAAGAGAAGGAAGCAGGATTATTATTACTCCGTTGTCACCGCGGTTTGCCTAAGAACAAAGCTTTAATCAAATTCCTAAGTGAACAAGGTGTTCGTCAGTTGCTCCAGAAAACGGAGAACTACTACATCGCTGATCAGCAGAAAGAGATGCACAAAGTGGATCAGGAACTTTTCTTCGTAATCGATGAGAAGCACAATTCCATTGAGCTCACGGAAAAAGGAATCGAACTTATTTCAACGCATACTGAAGATCACAACTTCTTCATTCTCCCTGATCTTGCTACTGAAATGAGTCAGCTTGAGCGTCAGTTTACAGATGAGAAAGAAAGACTGATCAAGAAAGATGAACTCATTCGTGATTACAACGTAAAATCAGAGCGCGTTCACTCGATGCAGCAATTGCTGAAAGCGTATTGCTTGTTTGAGAAAGATGATGAGTACATCGTTGCTGACGGAAAAGTAAAAATCGTTGACGAACAAACGGGTCGTGTATTGGACGGACGTCGTTACTCTGATGGTTTGCACCAGGCGATTGAAGCGAAAGAAAATGTGAAGATTGAAGCGGCTACACAAACGTACGCAACGGTTACACTTCAGAACTATTTCCGTATGTATCACAAGCTGGCCGGAATGACCGGTACAGCGGAAACGGAAGCGCAGGAATTCTGGACGATCTACAAGCTTGATGTTGTAACGATTCCTACCAACAGACCGACGTCACGAAAAGATCTTGAAGATTTGGTTTACAAAACCAAGCGTGAGAAATACAACGCCGTAATTGAAGAGATTGTAAAATGCGTAAAGGATGGTCGTCCGGTGCTGGTTGGTACAACTTCAGTTGAAATTTCGGAATTACTAAGCCGAATGTTGAAGTTGCGTAACATCAAGCACAACGTACTCAACGCGAAGTTGCACCAGAAGGAAGCTGATATCGTACAGGAAGCCGGTCAAGCCGGAACTGTAACGATTGCAACCAACATGGCGGGTCGTGGTACGGATATCAAACTCGGACCGGGAGTGAAAGAGGCCGGCGGTCTTGCGATCATCGGTACAGAGCGACATGAATCACGTCGTGTTGACCGTCAGTTACGCGGTCGTGCAGGACGTCAGGGAGATCCGGGATCATCACAGTTCTTCGTTTCATTGGAAGATGATCTGATGCGTTTGTTCGGTTCCGAGCGAATTGCAAAATTGATGGACCGAATGGGTATTGAAGAAGGAGAAGTGATTCAGCACAGCATGATCACAAAATCAATCGAGCGTGCGCAGCGTAAGGTGGAAGAAAACCACTTCGGTACTCGTAAGCGTTTGATCGAGTATGATGACGTAATGAATGCACAGCGTGAAGTGATTTACAAGCGCCGTCGTCATGCTTTGTTCGGCGAACGTCTGCAGATCGACATCAACAACATGATTCGCGATGTAGCGGAACATATCGTGAACGAAGCAGTGGAAACACAAAACTTCGAACAGTTTGAATTGGATTTGCTCCGCAACTTCGGATTG
>JBJOKQ010000252.1:0-4599 GCA_046046005.1 Bacteroidota bacterium
CAGTCAGTACATGTTTAATCCGCTTTCGATTAATCCTGCCTATTCAGGAAGTCGCGGCGTTATGAACGGTGCGCTCGTGTATCGTAATCAATGGGTTTCATTCCCGGGTGCTCCGAATACGCAGGTTCTTGCAATCAACACACCTTTGAAAAAAGGAAAAGTGGGAATCGGTTTTGAATTGATTCGCGATCAGATAGGTCCCAAGAACACTGTAGCCGGTTATGCTTCGTATGCATACCGTGTTCCTCTTGGAAAAGGAAAACTTGCATTCGGTTTGGGCGCAGGATTCATGAACTACCGGATTAATTGGGATCAGATTTCTTACAAAGACCAACAGGATTACTACGCGCAATTAAGTGCAATGTCAACCACTTTGCCTGATTTTAAGTTTGGAGTATACTTCAACAATAAGAAAACTTATGCAGGATTGTCATTTACGCATCTTAATGCACCGAAGTATGGCACATTGGTTGGCGATACGGTTATCACAACTGCAACGCTAAGCAGACACGCTTACTTTACTATCGGTCGTGCTTTCGCGCTCGGTTCGGATTTTACATTTTCTCCTTCGATAATTGCTCGTTCCGTTGTAACTCTTACAAGCGCGAGTGTAGATCTGAATCTGAATTTCCGTTATAAGGAAGTGATGTGGTTCGGTATTTCTGCAAGAAGTGAACAAAGTATGGTCATTATGGCGCAGTACGCAATCTCTGAAAAACTTCATGTAGGTTATTCATATGATATGTCATTGGGACGTTTGAGAAATTATCACAGCGGTACGCATGAAATCATGCTTGGCTTTAACCTGAATATATTCCAGTCGGATATAATGTCACCTCGTTATTTCTGATTTCGGTAAAAAGAAATTTATGTACAGATTACGAATACAGTTTGTTGTTGCTTTGTTGATTCTGTTCGCTGTTGGGCTCAGTGCACAGATTCGTCGTGGAGACCGGTTCTTTGCTGCTGGAGATTACGTACGGGCGATTCCTGCTTATGAAAAAGGATTGAAACGAAAGTCAGATCCTAAAGCGATGGAAAAACTCGCGGAGTCATATCGCATTACAAAGAACTACGTTAAAGCAGAAGAGTGGTACGCGAAAACAGTTCAGGCTAATCCGAATTGCCATCCGATGGTGCATTTCTATTATGGAATGACGTTGAAGAATAACGGAAAAATTCCTGAAGCTAAAGCTGAATTGCAAAAGTTCATGAATCAGGATCCGCAAAACAATTATGCGAAGCAGCAAGTTGAAGCGATGGAAAATATTCAGGTATGGATGTCGCAAACTCCGATGTATGCAATTGCCAATGTAACATCAGTGAATACTGAAGCTTCTGAAATTTCTCCTGCTTACTTTGATAAAGGAATCATGTTTGTTTCTGACCGAGGTCAGAAAGATGTGTTGTATGGGGAAAATGATGGCGCCACAGGTAGAGCTTTTTATGCGATCTATTACACGCAGGCTAACGTTTTGTCTGAGGATTCCGTAAAGTTCGGTAAAGCGAAAAAGCTTCAGGAAAAAATCAATAAAGATTTTCACAATGGACCTTTGTCTGTAACCGGTGACGGGTCTCAAATGGCTTTCAATCGCGTTGATCGTAAATTGAAGTTGCGCACGAAAAACTTTACCAACAAGCCTCAGATTTATTTCTGCAATCGCAATGGTAAATCCTGGTCTGCTCCGAAAGCTTTTCAACATAACAATGAGAAATTCGCTTACGCACATCCTGCTTTAAGTCCTGACGGGAACACGCTCTATTTCTCCTCAGATCTTGCAGGCGGAGTTGGTGGAATGGATATTTGGTACTGCAAAAAAGAGAACGGAAACTGGTCAGAACCTCAGAATGCCGGACCAGCTGTTAACTCACCGGGAAATGATTTGTTTCCATACATGCGTAAAGACGGAATGTTTTTCTTCAGTTCCGATGGACATGCCGGTTTTGGCGGTTTGGATATTTTCTCATCACATCTTGACAAAGGTGTTTTTGGTGAGGCGGTCAATCAGGGTTCTGTTCTCAACGGTTCAACAGATGATTTCGGAATTGTATTTGATGCAGAAGGCACTCGTGGTTATTTTGTTTCGGATCGCGCAGGTGGAAAAGGTGCTGATGATATCTACTCATTTAAAGTAACAAGCAAGTTCACCAACATCAGAGGGACATTACTATCAGGAAAGTCTCAAAATCAATTCTTGCCGAACACGCAGGTTGAATTGCTTACTAAAGACGGCAAGTCGGTAAAGACAACAACTACTGATCAGAACGGAAATTTCCGCTTCGATAATCTGCCTTCAGATCAGAATTACATCGTTCGATTGAATGAAGAAGATCCTTCAATTGCGGCAAGACCGAAGTACTACATGTCTGATGATAATCAGAAATTGATTCGAGTAACCGTAATGGACGAAACAGGCGGGAAATTTACTTTCCAAAATCTCCCTGCGGATCCTTCTGCTTTGCCGCAACTTACAGCTGACGATGAATATCTGACCATTGCGGGTAATTTGATTTCCGACGGAGATCCTCCGCAACCGATCGCGAATACGTTGGTTAATCTTGAAGATGAAAAGGGTAATGTGGTTCAAACTACTACCACTAATGAGTTTGGTGCGTTCGCTTTCACACACATTCCTCCGGATAAAACTTACATCGTAAAACTTGACGATGCTGCTGATCCGAAATTGTCGCCGAATTCAACGGTATCAATCACGAATAAATCAGGCAATAAAGTAATGACAACGCGACCTGATGCTAACGGTAAGTTTCAGTTCCGGATTTTACCTGATGATAAAGCTACAATCAGTGCAATGTCTGTAGAAGATACAGATCTCCGCATGGATATGCGCGGCGTTTTAACAGGAGCGGATTCTGCGCATACCGTGTTAGCGAACACTAAAGTGAATATTCTTAATGACAAAGGGCAAGTTGTACAAACTACGACCACCGACGATAAAGGTTATTTCAATTTCGTTAATCTTCCTTCCGATCAGGCTTACGTGATGAGTGTGGATGACGTGAGCGATCCTTCCCTTGCGGCATTCGGGAAACTTTATGTGCGCGATGAAGACGGAAAAGTTGTGAAAGTTTTGCGCATGGGCAAGGGTGGCAAATTTGAATTTCGTGTATTGCCGCTCGACAAAACTACTTTGGGTTATGTTTATGTGGAGGATCCTTGGCTTCAGGTTTTGCAAATGAGAGCAAAGCAGAAATCGGATAGTTTATTGATTATTGAGAATATCTACTACGATTACGGTTCTGCAGATATATTACCGGCGGCAGAAATAACACTGGAAAAAGTTGCGCGTGTAATGCAATTGGATCCGACAATTACGATTGAAATCAGTTCACATACCGACAGTCGTGCGAATAACGACTACAATCAGAAACTTTCTCTAAAGCGCGCGCAGAACGTAGTGAACTATCTCGTGAAGCGAGGAATTGATAAAAAGCGATTGACTGCTGTAGGATTCGGTGAAACCCGTTTGCTGAACGGTTGTAAAGACGGTGTAGAATGCAGCGAAGATGATCATGCGAAGAATCGCCGAACGGAATTCAAGATTAATAAGAAGTAGTTTCGACAGTGATGGAAAATCGTGAAGTAGGAGAGCGGGTGTTGTTTGAGGACAATCATCTTATCGCAATCAATAAATTGCCGTCTGAAATTTTGCAAGGAGACAAAACAGGTGATGAACCGCTTGGAGAGCCTGTAAAAAGATATCTCGCCGCAAAATACAATAAGCCTGGAGAAGCGTTTCTCGGCGTTATTCATCGACTCGACAGACCTGTGAGTGGCGTTGTTCTTTTCGCGCGTACATCCAAAGGTTTGGAGCGTATGAATGAACAATTTCGTGAACGCGAGACGGCCAAAACGTATTGGGCAGTGGTAGAATCAAAGCCTCCGCAGGAAGAAGCAACTTTGGTGCATTGGTTGAAGAAGAACGAGAAACAGAATAAATCGTATCCTTCTGCCACCGAAGTTAAAGGAAGTTTGCGCTGCGAATTGAGTTACAAGTTGCTGGCTGCGTCTGATCGATATTTCCTTCTTGAAGTAAAACCTATAACGGGGCGACATCATCAGATTCGCGTTCAACTCGCGGCAATCGGTTGTATTATCAAAGGCGATTTAAAATACGGAGCGAAACGTTCTAACCCCGACGGTTCAATTCATCTTCATGCTCGTCGATTGGAGTTCAATCATCCGATAACCAAGGAGCGCGTGGCCATACAGGCACCCGTTCCGCAGGATAAACTTTGGATGTTCATGGAGGCTCAAACGGAGATGTAATGAGATTATGCATTTTAGTTTCGTTCTTGTTTTCATCGGCATTAAATGCTCAATTTGCTATTGAGTCGTTCACTGCATTGCAAACACACCGTAGCAATGTGCTGTTGAATTGGGTGGTGAGCGCTGGAAATACCTGCGCTGATTTGGAATTGCAATTATCAACGGATTCCATTAATTACACCACGATTTACGTTTATCCCGGGATATGCGGCAATACATCTTCCTCACAGAGTTATCAGTTCAATCATGTCTCAGCGGAATGTTCTGAGAAACGATTTTACCGAATTGCGTCTTCGTCTTCGGGGGTGTTT
>JBJOKQ010000253.1:0-4592 GCA_046046005.1 Bacteroidota bacterium
GGTTTCCCGGTTCTATTTTCAAATCCGAAGTGAGAAAATGGAATGTTGCAACGCATGGACCGATTCACATTCACAGTTCGGTACTGAAGCGCAAGAGAAGTGAAGACAACAGTGATCATCCGGTGTACAATCCCTGGGTTCTCAAGATTGAGGATCGAAAAACGGTTGATTGAAGTTTAGTCGTTACTTAAGATTCTCTCGTCGTTGCTAAACAGCATTCTGCTTTGATCTGTTCCGCTTTCAATGTAAATGCACTATATTGATAGTCCAAAACACACACATGAAGAACACATTTACCAAACTCATCGGTGCTGCATTTCTCACTGCAGCTGTTTCAGGAGTTCAGCTTCTGAATGCTCAGGCAGTAACTTACAACTGGGTTTCACATTCCGGTGGAACAACATACGATTACGCCACTTCCGCGTTTCCTGATCCTTCAGGAAATTTGTACGTAACAGGAATGTTTCGCGGTACTTCGGATTTCGATCCGGGCACAGGAACTTCGAATCTGACGAGCGCAGGCGCTGAAGATATTTTCGTTGCCAAGTATGATGCAACGGGAGCTTACCAATGGGCGGTTCGTATTGGTGGTGCAAACTCCGATATCGGGAAATGTGTATACCATTATTCAGGCGGAGCTGTTTTCGTTTGCGGAACATTCGAAGGAACAGTTGACTTCGATCCGGGCTCAGGAACTTCCAATCTCACTTCACAAACTGCTGCTTCTGCTTTCATTCTGAAACTCGATCCTTCCGGAAATTTCGTGTGGGCGAAAACAATCGGCAGCAACATGGGAACCAATCTCGAATCATTCTATGTTGATTTCTCGGGTCAAGTGTTGCTCACCGGCGATTACACAGGAACAGTTGATCTTGATCCGGGTGCTGCAACAGTGGCAGCAATCACAACAGGACAAACTGATGTGTTCATGGTGCAGCTGGATGCGAGTGGCAATTACGTTTGGGGAAAAACTTTCGGAGGTTCTTCGTTTGATCATTGTGCAGATGTTGCAGTAAATGGTTCAGGTGAAATTATTCTCACAGGTTATTTCGCCGGAACATGCGATTTCGAACCGGGTAGCGGAAGTACAACAGTTACTGCGTCATCAACTGATTTTTATGTGGCTGTTTACACATCTGCAGGAACATTAACATGGGTAAAGGGAATCGGCGGAAGCGGAGCTGAATCAGGAAACTCTATTGTTGTTACAGGAACAGACATTGCAGTTACAGGTTCGTTTGAAGGAACTGTTGATTTTGATCCGGGCAGCGGTTCAACTGTTCTAACAGCAGGTACCGGAATCAGTGATGCGTTTGTAATGACTCTAACGAGCAACGGAAATTTCGGATGGGCTGCCGAATTGGGCGGAACTTCAGTTGATGCAGGTCAATCTATTGCTCGTGATATTGCAGGTAATCTTTTCATCACAGGCCGTTTTTCAGGAACTGCTGATTTCGATCCGGGTGCAGGAACAGCGAATCTTGTTAGTGCCGGTAACTATGACATTTTCATGTTGAAGCTTTCTGCTGCAGGTGCTCACGTTTGGTCGGGCAGAGTAGGAGGAACTTCGGGAGATGTTGGCAATTGCATCGTGGTGGACGGAAACGATAATGTTTATCTCGCAGGATATTTTGCAGGCACTGCTGATTTCGATCCGCAAGGCGGAACTGCAAATCTCACTACTGCAGGACAAGATGATATTTTCTTCGGTAAATACACGCAGTCAGGTGTTGGAATTGCAGAGACTTCTGCATTGAACCTGAATGTGTATCCGAATCCGTGCGCAGAAATTATTCAGGTTACAATGAATGCAAACGGTGCAACTGTTTTTAATATTTACAACGCAGCCGGTCAGTTGGTACTCACAAATTACGCTTCAGCATCAACTGCTTCTATCAACGTGTCTCAACTGGAATCAGGATTGTATATTCTTGAGTCAGTTCAGGATGGCAACATCTCTCGTTCGCAGTTTGTAAAACAATAAGAGTAACATTAAAATAAAAAAGCGGAGCTTTATTACGAGGCTCCGCTTTTCTTATCTCTGAAGTACCGTTATTTCAGAATCACTTTCTCTGCTATTACTTTATCTCCTGAATTCACTTCAACAACGAAAGTTCCTTTGCCTTTATCGGCCAAATTAATTTCCCGCTTCACACGTTGCGGTTGATCCATTGTGATTTTCTCTGTGTACACAGTCTTCCCGTTCGCGTCACGCACCGATAATACCGTTTTCTGTTTGGGGAGAATATCAAACTCCACATTGATTACCGCATCACTAGGATTGGGATAAACAACAAGACTGCGTTGCATTTCCGGTTTGCTTCCCGGTGCTTTTGGTGTAGCAGGAGGCACAGGTGGAGCAGGAGGAAGAATGATCGTTTCTTTCTTCACAACTACTTTGCGCTTTTCTCCATTAATCACCGTGTCACGTTCCTGGATGTCAACTGTAACTTGTGATCCTTTCGGGTGCGGACCTCCCGGCGGCATTGGCGGTGCCGGATGATTTCCATCTCCGGGACCATTACGCATGATCATCACGCGCTGCGGTGGATGTGTTCCTGGTGGCGGAGGCGGCATTGTTGAGTCACCCATCATCACAATTACTTTTCGTTCTCCGGATGCAGAGTCATCTTCAATTACAATTTCATGTTCCACCATTATCGGTCCTTGTCCGGGAGCCGGTGGTGGCGGAGGAGTTTGATACCCGTTTTGCTCCATCCAAAGGAAGAGCGATTGTTGTTGCGCAACCGGAACAATGGTATCCAGTGTGCGTGCGTTTCCATTCCGATTTTCGTGAATCACAATGTGAATGGAGTCGGGCTGATTCTGCGCAAATGCTAGCACACTCACACTCAGCGCAGCGATAGTCATTATGGATCTGGTTTTCATAGTCGTTCTGTTTTGATTCTGATACAAACCTAACGTTATGATAAACGCATCGTGGTTAACGATTGCCTAAAGAACCTTAATGAATCCTTAACGAAATGAAAGTCACGACGCAGCGAACTATCTTTGAGTTATGAAAATCGGAATGAAGCGGATTGTTCCTTCTGTAGCTATCGCCATCGCAGTGCTCATTGCGTTTCAGGTGTTGTGGATCTTTCGCGAAGCGGAAATGAAACATCATGATGAACGCCGCAGAATCATGGATGCTGTTGTATCGTCAGCACGCAATCTGGAGCGACTCGACGCTGTGGAATTCGTTCATGAAACATTCGACAGTGTAATGTCCGACCTTCCCGGAATTCACAATGATTCAGTAACGGTTCAAATGAATAATAACGGAGCGCAGCGAATTATTGTCATCAACGGCGATACGGAAATTTCAAACGTCGATATTCCGCCTCATCCGCCAATGCCACCTGATGCGCCGCAAATCATCATCGAACAGAATCAGGTATCCGATTCCAATATGAAATGGGAATCTTCGGGACAACGTACTGTTATCATGCGCCGCTCCGACCGTGTGAAGTCTGCAATGCAGGACATGATCATGAGTTATGTGTTCAACACGGACTCAGTGGCAACGCGTTTTACGAAAGCAAAAACCGACAGCATCGTGAGTGAAAATTTACGCATGCGCGGAATTGATTACGCCTTCGATGCATCGCTCACACAACCGCCGATGCGTCCGCCATTACCAATGGATTCACTACGTCCGCGCGATTCCGTTTGGGTGTTCCGTGCGCCGTTGTTTGAATCGGAACCGATGCCGTTCCGCTCGCAATTGCGTGTTGAGATTCATCCCGATAACGGATCGGTGTGGATTTCTCTATTGCCGCAGATTCTGTTTTCGTTATTCATCACCGGCGGAATTCTGCTGCTGTTTATGTTGATCTACAAAGAAGCATTGCGCCAGAAAAAGATCGGTGATATACGTCGCGATTTCATTAACAACATGACGCATGAATTCAAAACGCCATTGGCAACAATGTCATTGGCAGCTGATACAATCATGAATGAAAAGGTAATCGCCGACAAAGAAAAAGTGACGTATTACGCGCAGCAGATCAAGAATGAAAACAGGAAACTCAACGAACAGGTTGAGAAAGTTCTGGATCTGGCGCTGACAGAGAAAAACGCGTTGGTGATGAATCTCGCCAACACGGATGTTATCCGTTGCATTGAGAATGCAGTTGCTGCTTTAAAATTACAGGCCGAGTCTGCAGGCGGAAAGATTTCCTTCACACACGAAGGAGCATTTTCTCCAATTGCCATCGATCGCTTTCACATCGAACGTTTATTGATGAACCTTCTCGATAATGCCGTCAAATACGGAGGAAAACCACCGGTAATAAAAGTAACGGCACATCAATATCGTGGCGGAACGGAAATCAAAGTCACGGACAACGGCAGCGGGATTCCGAAAGAGGAATGGAAATCGATCTTCGAACCATTCCGTCGTTTACAAAGTGGCGATGTTCACGATGTAAAAGGATTCGGTATCGGTTTGAGTTACGCGAAAACCGTGGCGGAAAACCACGAAGGAACATTGTTCGTTTCGGAAAGCAACAAGAGCGGAACCACTTTCACGCTGATATTGAAACATGGCTGAGCCGCTTCACATACTTTTGGCGGAAGACGATGAAATG
>JBJOKQ010000254.1:0-4551 GCA_046046005.1 Bacteroidota bacterium
CATTCCTGCCGCGTTTTACTCTTGGTTATTACAACATGAGTATCACCGGCTGGCAAGTGGTAGATAACGCAGATGTGTACTTCAATAACAGTTACAGATTCTCATCTTTCGCTGTTGGTGTAAGCGTGCCGCTGTTCTTCAATTCCAACGCTGCACAAGTGCGTTACAAACGCTTCGGTTATCAGGCTGCGGAGTTGAATTATTCTGCAACAGTTTGGAATAAGCAGAACGAAATCAAACGACTCAACGCCGGACTCGCGCAAAGCGCATCATCGCTCCAGTATTTCGAAAAATCCGGTTTGCCGAATGCAAACGTGATAGAAACAGCTGCTCAGCAAAGACTGCAGCAAGGTGAAATTTCCTATTTCGAGTGGATGGTACTCATGGAACAATCTATCGGTATTCGCCGTGATTATCTCAAAGCAATTGATAAATGGAATACTGATGTGATCGGTTTACGATTTGCGTCAGCAAAACTTTAAAAACAGAACTATGAAAAAGCTCATATATATTATTCCGGTATTCGCTTTGTTGTATTCGTGCAGCGGTGAAATTGCAACAGAAGTCGCAAAGGAAACAGTAGTTAAAGCAGATCAGGAGATCGTTTTCACTCCTGCGCAAATGAAAAATGCAAACGTTCAGGTAGGAACTCCTGAACTTAAAGATTTATCCGGCGTTGTTCGCGCCAACGGTGTAGTGGATGTTCCTCCGCAGAACCTCGTGAGTGTGAGTTTTCCATTGGGCGGTTATCTGCGTTCAACGGATTTGCTTCCGGGCGCTCGCGTGAAACGCGGACAAGTCATCGCTGTGATGGAAGATGTTTCCTACATACAGATGCAGGAAGAATTCCTTGTGGTGGCTTCGCAAATGGAAATGCAGAAGAAGGAACTGGCGCGTCAACGCACATTGAACGAGAGCAAAGCTTCCAGCGATAAAAATCTGGAGCAGGCTCAGGCGGAATATTCTTCACTCGAAGCGCGACACAGCGGATTAAGACAGAAGTTGCTGTTAATCGGAATCAATCCGGATAAACTTGCTGCGTCAAACATCAGCGGGAAAGTGAACATCTATTCCCCGATTGACGGATACGTTTCCGATGTGCTTGTGAATGTGGGAATGTACCTCAATCCTTCGGATGTACTTTTTGAATTGGTGAATCCGAACGATCTTCATGTTGCGCTCACGGTTTTTGAAAAAGATCTGCCCATGTTGAAAGCGGGACAAAAGATCCGTTTCAATCTCACCAGCGATCCTTCGCACACATTTGAAGGTGAAGTGGTGCTTGTAGGACGTAAACTCGATGAGAATCGTTCTGCGGAGGTGCATTGTCATTTTGATGCCGGCGATAAAGATGTAATTCCCGGAATGTTTGTTACAGGTGAAATTGAAGTCACAAAAGCCAATTCGCTCTGCGTTCCTGAAGGTGCTGTGGTGCGTTTAGCTGATGCGGAATACATTTACGTACAAAAATCCGAGGGGACATTTCAGCGTACAGCGATTACGAGCGGTATAGAACGCGATGGCTGGATTGAGATTTTAACCAGCGAAATCGACCTGAAAGAGCGTAAGCTCATCACGGCGAACGCGTGGTCTGCCTTGATGTTGCAGGAGAATACCGGTGAGTAATCTGTAAAACATGACCGTTATCATGTCAGGTGCATTGCTCCATTAGGAAATTTGCACCTCATGAAAAACAAGATTACGCTACTGGCTCCCGCGGGATCGTGGGAGTGTCTCCGTGCTGCTTTGCAGGCGGGTGCTGATGCTGTTTACTTTGGTGTTGACAAACTCAACATGCGTGCGAAGAACAGTGTGAATTTTCTGATCGAAGATCTTCCTGCCATTGCACAGGCGTGTCATGAGAGTAACGCGAAAGCTTATCTCGCATTGAACACGATCATGTATGATCATGATATTTCTTTATCGCGTAATGTCATCCGCGAAGCGAAGAAAGCCGGTATCGATGCAATTATCGCTTTTGATCAGGCCGTGATCATGCAGGCACGTGAAGAAGATATGCCTGTACACATTTCAACACAGTTAAATGTGACCAATGCGGAAACGGTGAAATTCTATTCTGCATTTGCGGATGTGATGGTGCTGTCGAGAGAATTGGCTCTGGAGCAAGTGAAGCAGATGTCCGATACTATCGAGCGCAAGAAAATTACTGGTCCTGCAGGTGAATTGGTGCAACTGGAAGTTTTTGTGCACGGTGCGTTATGCATGGCGGTGTCCGGAAAATGTTATCTGAGTTTGCATACCAATTTCGCTTCTGCCAATCGCGGTGCGTGTGTGCAGAATTGCAGACGCTCTTACACGGTTCGCGATGAAGATTCCGGTTTTGAATTCACGATGGAAAACGAGTACATCATGTCTGCGAAAGATTTATGTACCATCAGTTTTCTTGATGAAGTGATCAACGCCGGTGTGAGTGTGTTGAAGATTGAAGGTCGCGGTCGTTCTGAAGAGTATGTGTACAATGTAACGAAGTGTTATCGCGAAGCGGTGGACGCAATTCAAGATGGAACATTCTCGAAGGAGAAAGTGGCAGAGTGGGAAGAAAGACTGAAGAAGGTATTCAACCGCGGATTCTGGGACGGCTATTATCTCGGACGTAATCTCGGAGAGTGGCACGATCAGGACGGATCGATTGCAACAACGAAGAAAGTGTACGTGGGCAAAGCTTTGCATTATTATCCGAAGGCGGGTGCCGCAGAAATACAAATGGACAGCGGTGTTCTTTCTGTCGGGGATGAGATCATGATCAGCGGACCGACAACAGGCGTTATTTATCACACGGTGAATGAAATCCGCAAAGACGAAGATTCAAAACCTCAAGCGCATAAAGGAGAATTGGTAACGATTCCGCTGCCGGAAAAAGTGCGTTCGTCTGATAAAATTTATCGTATTGTTGAGCGATGAGCATTCGCGTTACACATTACAGAGCCAAATGCATAGGCTGTTTCGGTTGCGTGGCATTGGCACCGGATCGCTGGCGCATGTCTAAGAAAGACGGGAAAAGCGTTTTGCTCGGCGCGAATGAGAAGAAAGGTGTTTACACAGTTGCCATTGAAGAAGATGAATTCCGCGTGAATGAAAAAGCCGCGAGGATGTGTCCGGCGAGAGTGATTCAGGTTAACAAGTATTAAAGTTCAAAGTTCCAAGTTGGAAAGTTAGAAAGTTGGTGCGCACTTCGTGCGGATCGGCGTGCTTCGAACGATCGGGGATCGGTGACGCATTCGCGTCGATCGGGACAAAGCAGATCTTCCGATCATTCCGAAGGAATATCGATCGCGCGTAGCGCCCCGATCAGCACGCAGTGCACACACAGGTCTATCGTCAAACGTCTAAAGTCTATACCAGACTCTTTTTCCCTAACTTCGCTCTACATGTCTACACCCGTACGCCTCAATAAATTCATTTCTGAAAGCGGAGTATGTTCGCGCCGTGAAGCCGATCGTTTCATTGAGCAAGGCAACGTAAAGATCAACGGAAAGCGCGCGAAGATCGGCGATCAGGTTTTTCCCGGCGATATCGTTCACGTAAACGGCAATCAGTTGGAACCAATGGAAGCGATTCAGCATGTTTACATTGCGCTGAACAAGCCAACGGGTATTACGAGTACAACGGAACTCAGCGATCGCACCAACATCATCGACTATGTGAATCACAGCCGCAGAATATTTCCTGTGGGCCGACTCGATAAAGACTCTCAGGGTTTGATTTTCCTGACGAGTGACGGAGATATTGTGAACCGCATATTACGTGCATCGAACAATCACGAGAAAGAATATGTGGTAACGGTAAACAAACCCATCACACCGGAATTCATTGAAGGCATGTCGGCGGGCGTTCCTATTCTCGGCAAACGCACCAAGCGTTGCAAGATCAATGCAGAAACGCCTTATATCTTCCGCATCATTTTAGTTCAGGGCTTGAATCGGCAGATCCGCAGAATGTGCGAGCACTTCGGTTATGAAGTCACGAAGCTCGAACGTGTGCGCATCATGAACGTTACGCTCAAAGGTTTGCCTCAAGGCGATTGGCGCGATCTCACCGAAGCAGAACTCAAAGGCATCTTCAAGCTGCTCGATTATTCCGATCATCAGAAACAGAACGCGGAGAAATCGCAGAAGCGCGCAGCAGAATCAACAGGAGAGAAAAAGAATTTCAGCGCAGAGAAGAAATCGTTTTCGAAAGAGAAAAAATCATTCACACCCAAACACAAATCATCCGGCGGCAGAGGAGGAGAGAAGTCGCACCATTCCGGTGCAGGAAAGAAGTTTAAAGGGAGAGGGAAGCCGGGGAGACGGAAGTGAGAAAGTTGGAAAGTTGGAAAGTTGGAAAGTGAGAAAGTTTCTTGTTGGAAAGAGTTTTGCAAGATTGTCACGCTTGCAGGGTTAATCCTTTCAAGGGTGAAGAGAAAGCGCGCAACCTTATTTCCTCACACCATTCTCCAATTCAACTTCGCCTTTGATTACTTCCAGCGTGCGCAATGTTCCATTTTCGTAAGAGCCGCCGCCGTGCCAGTTGACCGATTCTTCGAGTACT
>JBJOKQ010000255.1:0-4525 GCA_046046005.1 Bacteroidota bacterium
GTTAAACCTGCAGCATCGTGTTCATAGTAACATTTATAAAAAACGAATTCCGGCTTCAATTTTTTAAACAGTGCAGTAAAAAGTGAACGATAATACCAAATCTCAAGAATCGCTGACTGCACATGCCGGGTTACAAAACTCAAATCAGCAATTGCATTCGCATCCGCTTGTATTTTCGCTGCTTGGGAAATCAACGATTTCCTGTACGCCGATTCGAGATACCACAGCTTTTTAAACGCCGTTTCATCAATTAAAACTGATTCGGTCCGCCTTGAATTGGAAGAATTGTATGGTCCGCTCAATTCGATTTTTGCACATGCTACTCCGTTGCTTTTCAGAAAATCAATGAACGGATCGCAAAACCGATCCGAGTACTTATCATCTATTCTATCGCTGTGATTGGAATCACGTGAAAAAAACAATACCCGTGCATCGCCGATTCTTTGTGCAATTTGTGCTGCCTGATTCTCGATCTGCTCGGTCAGTTTTCTTTTACTGATACTTTCAGAAATACGTTGAATAAATCCTGGCAATACAACCTTATGCGGTTCCGAACTCTTTCTGTATGCTTCCGGATTTCGGAACATACTGACAGTTTGTGCTCTGAATACGGGCCAGATGTTCACACCTTCAATAGTCAAATCTGAAGTATGCGCATTACGTTCTGCTTTTACCAAAGCCTCAACATAATCTCTGATTTGCATCAGAATACCTCCCGGAATGCATTAAACACTTTTTCAGTATCGACTACCGAAACTGTAGGCAGATTCATTCCTCTTGCAGAAAGTAAATCGCTGTTGCCTGATGAATGAATATAGTTTTTGTACACCGGCATACTGCTCAAAGTGTAGAAGAACGGACGGACATCAACGCCGTGCTTAATCAAAGATTGAAATAAAACTTCCCGCTTTTCAGCCGGAACTTCAATCGAAACGAGCCATACCACGCGATCTCTTCCGTCAAGGTTCTGCTGCCATTTTATTTCTGCGAACTGCTTCAATGAAGAATGATATGATTCTTCAATTCGCCGACGCTCCTGAATAATTTCATCAACTCGCTCCAACTGTGCAACACCAATGGCTGCCTGAAGATTGGTCATGCGGTAATTATATCCGACTTCATCGTGCCAGTAACGCTTTTGCTTGTTCATGCCGTGATCACGAAGAACACGCATTCTGTCGTTCAATTTTTCGTCATTCGTAACGCACATTCCTCCTTCACCAGTTGTAATAATTTTGTTGGCAAAGAATGAATAACAGGAAATGTGGCCGAATGATCCAACAGGTTTGCCTTTGAACTTCGCTCCGTGTGCTTCTGCACAATCCTCAATCACATACAAATTATGTTTGCGCGCAATTTCCATGATCCGATCCATTTCACAAGGTTGCCCGTAAACGTGAACAGGAATAATTGCTTTCGTACGTGGAGTAATCGCTTTCTCAATTGAAGCAGGATCTATGCACCATGAATTGAGATCGACATCAACTACAACAGGAGTTGCGCCGGCATGCAGAACGGTATTGATTGTAGCTGCGAAAGTCAGATCCGGAACAATAACTTCATCCCCCGGACCGATATTCAAAGCGAGTAAAGCAAGGTGAATTGCTACAGTTCCATTTGAAACTGCCACACCGTATTCACAACCGCAAAACTTCGAAAACTTTGCTTCCAGCTCATCAATGTACTTTCCTCTGCTGGAAATCCATGTCGACAAAAAAGCATCTGTCAGATATTTGAATTCGTTACCCTTGAGATCAGGCTCTGCAACAGGAATCATGCTTAAACGATGTTCATAGCGAAAAAAGCTAACAGGCTTTCCATTCGCGTCCACAATCGGAATTGTGCGCACTCGTTTGTCGGTAATGCGCAGCAACTCTTCCATGGATTGGCCTTCGCGGGCGAATACAAATTCACCTAAATCCTTTCCCGTAAGACTTTCATCCAATGATTTACCGGCCAGAAGCATGCGTCGAAAATCTCCATCTGTTACAACACCGCATAACTTTTCATTTTCATCAACCACAAATGCAATACCTGCCGGCTCCTCATTGATAGCTGCAAGCAGATTTCGCATGCTGACATCATATCTGCAAATCGATTTTTCCATAGTCAGATGATCTCGTTTAATGCTTCATACCCGGAAATCAGATCCTTAATTCCACTGTACACCTCTAAGGTAAATGTTTTTCCCTTGAGATTATTACGTTTCAATGCTTCATACAATCCGCTTTTACGTATAAAAGCCTGATTGGTATCAGCAGCGCCATCATTATCACTGATGTGGATGTAATCCGATTCTTTCAATAACGTACTCAGTTCGTCAGTGAAGTTCAGGCCTAATGTGTTACACGAAACTTTCAAGTGTGCAACATCAATTATAAAATTCATGGACATCGGTCCGCGCAGTTCCCGTATTGAATGTAAATCAGTCGCTAACAACGGGTTTATTCCTTCAAAATTCCGAAGGTTCGTTTGAGAAACCACATTATTCTCGACGTATAACTTCAAATCTCCCGCGAGTTCCTGCAGTTCAAGAAATCCGGAACGGAATCTTTCAACTGCAGCATGACGATCGAATAATTTTTTCTGTGCAATGCTTCTGCCGATTTCATCAGTTGGAATATCCATCAGAAATCCTGCGTGAAAACCGAACTTGTCAGCATTCAATAATTTCGAGAGCTGAACAGCACGCTGCAAATGCTCCATTGTCATTGTATAAATCTGATCATTCAATGAAGCCAGATTTACAACAAAAGGTACTGACGGTGGAGGAAAATAATTGTGACATAAAAACCGCAGCCCGTATTTCGCTTGCAATTCACGTAACTCGTTCTCCATTTCCGGATACGGCTGCGTTCCGCCGGATAATTCTATGCATTGAAAACCCGCCGCATGCAATTGGCGAACTGCATCACCGATTGTCTTTGCTTTAACACATGATGAAGAAACATAAATCATCTGATCCTCCTTGCCGGATTACCGACGTAAACTCCGGGTTCCGAAATATCCCGAATGACAACAGATCCGGCTCCAATAGTTACATTATTGCCGATCCGAATTTTATCAATTATCGTAGTTCCCGCACCAATGAAACAATTATCTCCCACAGATACACGCCCGCATAAAATCGCGCCGACCGAAATGTGATTATGGTTTCCAATCACAGTCTCGTGTTCCAATACAGAAGCTGTATTAATAATATTATTGGAACCTAATTTCACTTCAGTGTGCAATACCGCCCGAGGAAAAATAAGATTCGAGGTTCCGGTTTCAACTCCCAGACCGATTAAAGCTGAAGGATGAACTATTGATTCCCGAACTATTTTTAAATCAGTTGAAATGAAAGAAGACTTGCGACGTTCTCCATCACCAATTGCCAGTACAACTTCACTTTCAGGTGAAGGGTAAGTTCCTGTCAAGCGAACACCGCATATAATCTCAGGTTTGTCCGACGAATAGTTCACATCATAAATCCCCGACACCGTGTAACCGCAATCGACGAGCAAGCCAATCACCGCACGCGCATGACCACCTGCACCGAATACACTTACCGATTTATTATTCGCCGATGATGTCATCTTTCTGATAATCCTTGGTTGCTACAGTACCCACTATCTCTTTGTATCGGATCGGTGAAATCCCTCTTCCTCCTGTCCGCTTGCCGACAATTGCATCTTCGCTTATCACTTCACCTTTGTTGATAGACTTTGCAGCTACCAAACATTTTTGAAGGGATTTACGGGTTTGCATTTCGGATTCCGTCGGTTTCTTCTCTGAAATTCCCATGAATACTTCTATGCTCCGAACCTGCGCAACAAAATCGCGCAACTCAGTCGGATCTAATGATGCCAAATGGTCCGGACCTTCAAGCGATTTATCCAAAGTAAAATGTTTCTCCAATACAACCGCGCCCATTGGAACAGCGTATGGAGCTGCGCCAATTCCTACGGAATGATCGGAATAACCGATCAAGGCTTTAAACTCGTTGCGGAACGTTGTAATGACATTCAGATTCACTTCTTCATTGCGAATAGGATAATTCGCCGTGCAATGCAGAATCACCAAATGCGGATTAATTGCACCGATTTCGTCTACAGCCAATTTTACTTCATCCATATACGACATTCCGGTGGAGAAGAAAATCGGTTTTCCGGTATGTGCCACCTTCTTAAGAAAAGGTAAGTTGGTTGTATCAGTAGATGCAATTTTATACGCTTCGACACCGATTTCCTCCAATTCCACTAAACTGTCTTCATCAAACGGTGTAATGAGAAACAGAATTTTCTTCGATGTGCAATAGTCTTTCAGTTCAATGTACTGTGCGTGTTTCAATTCGAGTTTCTTCAACATATCGAATTGACTTTCTTTCGCTTCGGTAGTCGCTTGCTGGTACGGGGCTTTGTCCACATTTCGCAAGATGAGACTCTCCGTACGGAAAGCCTGAAACTTTACTGCATCAGCTCCTGCCTCTGCAGCAATGTCAATCAATCGCTTTGCAACGTTCATATCGCCGCCATGATTAACT
>JBJOKQ010000256.1:0-4522 GCA_046046005.1 Bacteroidota bacterium
AAGGAAGAACCCTTCGGTTCATTTTTTATGACATGTGATAAAACGAAAGATGCGTCCTTTACTTTCCGCGAGATTAAGGCGGGGAAGAAGCGAAAAAGTTTGTTCTACACTTATGGAGCATATTTACCAGAGAAAGGCAATATCATCGAGCTACCTGAAGTCCACGAAGCTGCTAAACACTTTTCAGAGGAAGTTTACTTTGCAACTCTAAAGAAGCAATATTACTTCGTCAATAATTACAAAGAAGGCAAGGCAACCCTTTTCTTCGAGTAAAACATAAAATATTTTCACTCTAATTACGACTACTTCAATAACACAATCAACATGAAACGCAGCACCATCATTCTCATTATTCTGGGTCTTTTCATCGCCTTTGCAGGTATGAACGGATGCAGCACGTACAACTCACTCGTGGAATCACGTGAACAGGTTCGCAAAGAATGGCAGAACGTGGAAGCTGCGTATCAGTTGCGTCTGGATAAAATTCCGAATCTCGTTGCTACCGTTCAGGGACAGGCAGATTTCGAAAAGTCCACACTCGAAGCGGTGATCAACGCTCGCGCGAGCGCAACACAAGTAAAAATCAGTCCGGAGAATCTGAACGAGCAATCTATGAAGGAATTCCAGGCTGCGCAGAACAATGTATCATCCGCGCTCGGAAGATTGTTGGTGGTGGCGGAACAGTATCCGACACTTCAGACCAACGGTGGTTTCACTGAATTGCGTGCCGAGATTTCAGAAACAGAAAACATGATCAAGAAGGCACGCACGGATTACAACGAACTGACCGGAACGTATAACACTTCTGTGCAGAAATTCCCGCGCAATATCTGGGCTGGAATTTTCGGATTCGAGAAGATGCCTTACTTCGAAGCAGATGCAGGTGCTGATAAAGCCCCGAAGGTGGAGTTCGATTTCAAAGAGGGCAAATAATGTCATCGTCCACCGATTTTCTCACTGCGGAACAAAAGCAGCAAGTAATTGCCGCTATTGAAGCAGCTGAAAAACTGACGTCCGGAGAAATCCGTGTGCACATTGAAAACTGGTGCTGGTTTGATGCGTATCAACATGCGCAGAAAGTCTTCCGTAATTTGAAGATGCACGAAACACGTGATCGCACCGGTGTGTTGATTTACATTGCAGTTAAATCACACAAAGCGGCTATCATCGGCGATTCCGGCATCAATGAAAAAGTGCCTTCTGGCTTCTGGCAACACACACTCAGTGATCTCATCGCATCATTCAAAGAAGGAAAGCACGCTGAAGGAATTGTGAAAGCAGTACACGCTTCAGGAAATGTACTTACCGAACATTTTCCATTGAAAGACGATGACAAAAACGAACTCACCAATTCAATCAGTTTCGGATGAAGAAGTTGAAATATATTCCGCTGCTGCTGATTTGGGTGTTCGCATTCATCTCCGCGAATCTGAGCGCCCAGAACGATCGTTACAAAGACATTCCTGACGCTCCTTCGCCGGCACGGATGGTGAATAATCTCTCTAAAGAATTTCCTGATTTTCTTTCTGCGGATGAAACAGCGCGTCTGGAAAAGAAGCTTCAGGACTTCAGCAACTCCACGTCCAATCAAATTGTAATAGTGATTGTGGATGATCTTGCAGGATATGCTTCCTGGGAATACGCCACCAACATTGGAGAAAAATGGGGTGTTGGTACCGACAAGTACGATAACGGTGTTGTTATCCTGATCAAACCAACAGGCGGCGCAGGTCAGCGTGATATTGCAATTGCCGTTGGAGAAGGTTTACAACCTAAGATCAACGCAACGCGCAATGTGCACGTGAAGGACGACATCATTGTTCCGTTATTCAAGAACGGTGAATTTTACGAAGCACTTGATCAGGGAACCGATGCATTGATGGCGATGGCCAAAGATGCGTACGACGACAAAGCCGCTACAAAAAAATCAAAAGGCATTCCTTGGGGAACACTTATTGCGATCCTCATAATGATGATCATTTTCATTCGCTTCATGAAAGGCGGTGGAGGTGGCGGTTTCACGATGGGCGGTCCTCGTTTTCACCGCGGTGGCTGGGGTGGCGGCGGCTCTTGGGGCGGTGGCGGTTCATGGGGTGGCGGCGGTGGCGGCTTCGGAGGATTTGGAGGCGGAAGTTTTGGAGGCGGAGGCGTAAGTGGTAAATGGTAAGTTTGAATTCACAAACGGCGTGCACAGGAATAACGCATTCACTAACTTAGGCAAGCGCAACCAATACCCGGGCTCATGTTACGGCAACTGTTTTTCGTAATAACACTTACACTTAGTATTTCTTGCTTCGCGCAAAGTACAAGTTCTGGCAACGAAGAAGAATTCACTCCGCGACGCGGCTGGATGGTAAAAGCCGGTTACGGAAATCAGATCAGCAAGAATTGGGTTGAAGCCGGAATCGGTCGTATAAATCTCATTGGCATGCGATCGAGTAACAAACCCGGCTCATTTGTATCCGCAGCAGCAGGTGCATTTACTCTAAGCGGCGAATATTGCCTGAACAGTTCACGTCCGATTTACGGTGCTAAACTGGGTATAGAGGGACATGTTTTACTCTTTGGTGCAAGAGCCAGTTTTGCAATGTATTTCCGCGAAGGACAGGAAAGCGGTGCAGCAACACTTGAAGGTGGATTGTGTTTATTCAGCGTCGTTTACGTTTATGCCGGATACAATTTCGCCGATCAGCCTATTGAGCAGCAAGTAATCAATGAAGGTTTCCGTCTCTCCGCAGGTTTGAATTTTCCATTCGGAATGAAAACCGTGAAGACCAATCAGAAGTTATCAAACAACTGAAAATGTTGCGAAGAGATTACATTCAGAGAACGATCGAAGAGTATGCAAGAGTTATTGCACACGCATTGGGCTTGAAGCAACAAGGACGTGAAGAAGAAGCACGGGAGGAACTCAGAAACGGATGGTCAGTGTATTTCAACGAAGATCCTGAGTTGATTGCGGCCCTTGCTCCTTCTCAATTGCTGAAACGTCTTGTAGAACACCACAATCTCACATTGGCGCAAATTGAAATATTTGCAGAAGGCTTGCGCACGGAAGGAGATTTGTACGTGAATACAAACGGTGCTTTCGCAAAGGATCGCTATATAAAAGCACTTTCATTGTATGAATATGTTGAATTAAATGATTCATCAAGCTTCTCCATCCCACGTCGAAATGCCATCGAAGAACTGATACACTGTATTCCCGCTTTGTAACATGTTTTCACTTTCATTTCTCCAATGAATTATTAAATTTGTTGGATAACCTATTCACTATGCCTTCAGTTTTTCGTTTTTTGGTCGTTCTCGGCCTTCTTCTTTCATCTGTTCATCAAGTTAAAGCTCAACAGCAGGATGTCGAACTTGTTAATTCGCGCGACATTCTGATAGAGGCTTCTTACTATATGGCTATCGGTAAAACCGAGAAAGCTATTTCAATGTATAAAAAAGTCGGACGTAACGACACTAACTATGCAACGGTTTTGTTGCGCTTGTGCATTGCGTATGATGACAACGATGAAGACAGCTTGTGCTTATTGAACGCTAAAAAAGGAATAGCGTTGGAATCTGAATCACATGCCGACTTCTACAATCTTGCAGGAATCGCAAGCCGCGAATTAAAGAAGTACGAAGATGCGCACAAGTATTTCGATGAAGGAATCAAGTTGTATCCTTATGCTTATCTCCTTCATTACAACAAGGGAAAAACATATTACGAAGAGAAAAAATTCAAAGAAGCTGAAAAATGTCTGCAGGAATCTGTCCGTATCAACGATTTCTTCGCAATGAGCCACTATTACCTTGGTAAATGTGCTGCTGATCAGGGACGCGTTATTCCGGCGATTCTTTCTTTTGAATTTTATCTAATCCTTACCAATAGCAATGAACGCGCCGACAAAGTTGTTACTACAGTAGAAAATCTCTACAACAACAACTACGACTTCGATGTGGATTTCAAACTGACTCCAGAAGAGTCCGGAGATGTTTGCTTTAACGATCTGCTTGATTTGATTCGTTCTGAACAGGCTTATCGTCCTTCTTACAAATCGCGAGTACCGCTTGATTACAAATTCGTGAAGCAACGTCAGATCATGTTCGACGCCATGAAATATCAGGAAGGAACGAGCAACTGGTACATGGATAAGTATGTTCCATATTTCGTTGAAATGATGCTGAAGAAACATTTTGTCGCATTCAACTACTGGACGATGAGTTCCATTTCAAGTCCCGAAATTCAAAAAGGGTGGAAGAAGAACAAAAGCAAACTGCGTGCATTTTCTCAGTGGACGAGTCAATATTTGCTGGACAACAGCAAACATCCTGCATTGGATCTCATCACTGATAAAACAGATCGTGATGTTGTGTTTTACGACAATAAAATGGTTATGGGCGTTGGTCATACCGATCCGAAAACCAAAAAGCCTTATGGAGAATGGACATACTTCTACGCCCGCACCGGCTTGCTGTTTGGTAAAGGAACATACAACAAGATGGGCAAAATGGAT
Organism: Bacteroidota bacterium; assembly: GCA_046046005.1. GTDB lineage: Bacteria > Bacteroidota > Bacteroidia > Palsa-965 > Palsa-965. The sequence goes on from JBJOKQ010000256.1 coordinate 4,506, forward strand.
GGTGAATGGACGTACTA
>JBJOKQ010000257.1:0-4507 GCA_046046005.1 Bacteroidota bacterium
CGGGAAAACCACCTTGGCGCAGTTGTTGGCTGATCGCAACAAACCCGCATTTCTTCCTGAGCAGTTTGATGAGAATCCGTTTTTGCGTGATTTCTATCTTGACCCGGAGCGCTATGGATTTACGGTGGAGCTGTCTTTTCTTGAAGAACGCTTTCGGAATGTTCGTCATTGCTTGAGTGCGAATGAGCGCGTTACAGCCGATTATCTCTGGGAAAAGTCTCTCGTTTTTGCGAGAGTGAACCTGAAAGGGGCCGAATTACAACTTTTTGAGCGTATTTATTCGGTGTTGGCTTCGAGCATACCGGTGCCCGATTTGGTGATTTATCTGCACCGTTCTCATGAAACACTGCATCGTCAGATTGAGAAGCGCGGGCGGGATTTCGAGAAAAACATCAGTTCTGCATATCTTCAGAAGGTTGGAGCCGGCTATCAGCATTTCTTCAGTGCAGAGCGCAGAATGCCGGTTTTGTGGGTAAATCATGAGCTTGGACCTGAAGCATTGTGCTCTTTTGTGCAGAGTTTGATGGAAAAAGAGTGGAAGCCGGGAATGCATCTGATTCAGACCTAGGTTCTTAATCCGGGATTGTTCATTAATACTGCCTATTAAAAACCTTTCATTTTAACGGAATTTTTATAATTTTGCGGCGTACCAAAGGAAATCCTTTATTTAATCATGAAAAAAACAACTCTTAACGTCCTCGGGCTTGCGTTTATCGCAATGTTTGGTCTCGCTTCATGCAGCGGACTCGGCAAAATGGCCAAGAAGGAAGCACTCGTACAGTACTCTGTGACTCCTAACCCTGCAGAAATGCACGGTGACAGTGTTGCTGTAACCATTACCGTAAACTATCCTGCGAAGTATTTCGGTAAGAAAGTAGTTCTCAATGTAACTCCGCAACTTGGCGATCACAAGTTCAAAACTGTGACATTGCTCGGAGAAAAAGCAGAAGGAACAGGAACACGTATCAGCAAAAAGACTGGTGGTTCTTACACTTATACTGATAAGCAGCCATATACTCAAGATATGCTTGACGCTGACCTGAAAGTTAACGCTACAGGTAACGTTAAGAGCAAGACCAAAGAAATGCCTAGCCGCGTTGTAGGTCATGGTACAATCATTACTCCGTATTTGATCAAGAACGATGATAAACCAATCATCGGGAAAGATAAATTCGAGAAAACAACACCAGTTGCTGTAGAAGGAAAATCTTATTTCGTAATCAGCAGCACTTCTTATGTTAATAAGAAGGACATGAAAGGTGAAGCAATGAAGCCGGTGAATGATTTCACAAAGGCGCATGCGAGCAACCCTAACATGGAAATCAAGAGCATCACAATCTCTTCTTATGCATCTCCGGATGGTGAAGCAGGCGCTAACGCTAACCTCGCTGAAGACCGTTTCGAGAAGACTAAGAAAGACATGATGACTCAGTCTAAAGACAAAAAGAATCCTTTCCCTGCAGGTCAGCAAGAAGGAACTTACCAGAAGCAAACTGTTGCTGAAGATTGGCCTGGATTCCAGGATGAAGTTTCTAAGTCTTCTATCAAAGACAAAGATCTTATCCTCCGAGTTCTTTCTCAGTACCCTGACGGTGAGAAGCGTGAGCAGGAAATCAAAAACATGTCTGAGACTTACGAAGAACTTAAGCAAGACATTCTTCCTAGCTTGCGTCGTTCAGTTGTAACGGTAAATGCTATCAAGCACAACCGTACTGATGAGCAGATCCTGAATTTCGCTCGCACAGCTCCGGACAGCCTTTCACTCGAAGAAAGCCTTTACGCAGGAACTCTTACTACTGATCTGAACGAGAAACTTACATTCTACAAGAACGCAGAGCGTAAGTATCCGAACGATTGGCGTTGTGCAAATAACGTAGGTTGCATCTACCTCCAGCAGAACAAACTTGCTGATGCTAAAGCTGCTTTCGGACGTGCTGCTGCACTTTCAGCTAACAACCCTATCATCATGAACAACCAGGCTATCTGCATGCGTTGGGAAGGTGATCGTAAGACTGCCCGTGAAACTTTCAACAAAGCAAAATCTGCAGGTCCTGAAGTTTCTTACAACCTTGGTCTTTGCGACATCCAGGATGGCAAATACGCTGACGCGTTGACTAACTTCGGTGCTAACACTACATTCAACGTAGCTCTTGCAAAAGTTCTTTCAGGTGATCTTGACGGCGCTCTTTCTACAATTGATAAGAGCTCTGAGAAAGAAGACGCATTGTCTTACTACCTCAAAGCAATCATCGGAGCACGTAAAGGCAACAAAGACATGTTGATCAACAACCTCCGCACTGCGATTTCTAAAGACGCTTCTTTGAAATCTAAAGCGAAGACAGACGTTGAATTCCTGAAGTATCGTGATGATGCTGAATTCAAAGGTCTTGTTGACTAATAGATTTTCAGGTACAGAAAAGCCCTCCAATATTTGGGGGGCTTTTTTATTTTATACACTTCAAGATTGTCTGTGTACTTCGCAATGAAACTGAAATTCGATTTCTATCCGCGAAGTTGCCGGAACAATTCCCAACACACAACACCCGCAGCTACGGAAATATTCAGCGAATGCTTGGTTCCTGCCTGCGGAATTTCCAATGAGTAATCAGCCAGATCAATCAATTCCTGATTTACGCCGTCTACCTCATTCCCGAGAATTACGGCGTATTTCTCATTCGTACTGAACTTCGCTTCATGAAGTTTTATGCTCATCGCAGTTTGCTCAGCGGCAATCACCTTGTAACCTTTACTGCGTAGATCCTGAAGTTTTTGAATCGCATCTGAACAGTGTTGCCACTTTACTGTTTCCGTGGCTCCCAATGCGGTCTTATTGATTTCCCGATGCGGAGGAACAGGTGTAATGCCACACAGAATAATTTCTTCAACCAGAAATGCATCTGCCGTTCTGAAAACGGAACCTACATTGTGCATGCTGCGCACATTATCAAGAATGATGATCACCGGTGTTTTTACGGCTGATTCCGCTTCTTCAGGCGTTAATCGCCCCAATTCCTCCATGCTCAGTTTTCTGTTTTCACTCATGCCGCAAATTATTTTCAGCAAATAAACGATGGGGCTGTAACTAATCCAAATCCGACGCCGTCATATGATCAAACAAACAGAAACTAACCATTATGAAAAAGATATTCTACTCCATCGCAGCATTCACTCTGATTTCAGTTAATGCTTTCGCACTCTGCGAAGATTCACTCTGTGAAAAACCGAAAGATAAATTCAAATACTGGGAAGGAATCGACATCGGACTTAACGGATACATGACTCCTTCCAACAGTCTCAACGTTCCTTCCGGATCATCATTCCTTGAATTGGATTACGCACGTTCACGCTCCATCGCATGGAACATGGGACAGTTGAACATTCCGATTGCAAAACATCACGTGCAACTCGTTACAGGTTTCGGTCTCGAATGGAATTCATATGCATTCCGCAATAACTGGAGTCTGAATCCTGATGCAGCAAACGTAACTGCAACGGAAGAGAACATTGACTTCTCTAAGAATAAATTGAAAACAACCTGGGTAAATGTTCCGTTGCTTCTTGAATTCAACACCGGAAAGAATGAAGACAAAAGTTTTCACCTTGCCGTAGGTGTAACCGGTGGTTACAATCTTTTCCGCAACCGTCTGAAGCAGGAATTCAATGATGAAGGCAACAGTGTAAAACGTAAAGTGAAAGATGATTTCAATGTGAATCCGTTCCGTTATGCACTTACTGCACGCATGGGTGTAGGTCACTACTCAGTATTTGCAAATTATTCACTGAGTGAAATGTTCAAGGCAAATCGCGGACCTGAATTGTATCCGTTCAGCGCAGGATTTACACTCAACTTCTGATTTAGTTAATCGTTGTGTGGTTGGGGCTGTCAGGGATGACAGCCCTTTTTATTTAAGAATCAGATCTTCTATTCCTTAATTTCAATATCTCCGTTCGGAGTTTGCCGATATGTTTTTACTGAGAATGGCTTCTTGTTCTCAGGCCAATTGAGGTACTTTTCGATCTTGTACGTGTCCTCCGTCAGATCAGTAACTATTTTGGTTGTATCTCCTTTTTTTATTCGTGACTGAAAGTAAACGATTGTACCTGCTGTGTCATAAATGTACGTCTGAGTGTATGGATTACCATAACTTTCCCCTGAGACTTTTCTTAATGTAAAACAGGAATCTTTCGGCAGCAACCACTTGTCACCCATAACGAATGAACTTTTCTTACCGTAATAGTTGTAGTATATGTCGTAATGACCGTTACCATGAATAAATGGAGTGATTAACGTGTCGTGAGTTTTATTCAGACTGTCATACATCCACCATCCGTTGTGCATATCGTAGTATGCATGTCGCACACAAACACCTTTTTCATAAAAGAAATATTCGCGAACGTAGTCTTCATAACCACGCATGTATTTGATCCAAACACCTGTAGGAACTCCTTTGCGGTTATAGAATCCGCGACAACGAATTGTACCCGTGTCGATTTTATGCCGTCCCCA
>JBJOKQ010000258.1:0-4464 GCA_046046005.1 Bacteroidota bacterium
TGTTCTCTTTCATTTTCACACTGCGGTTCGACTGTACAAATTTGAGCACTTTCGTGAACGCTTCTGATTGGTAATATGGTGAATCCTGTTTCTGAATGAAGTAACCCGACATGCGTTTGTTCTTCAGAATCAATCTTTCAAACCCGATTTCCATTGCCATCCAGCGCAGACGAACCGTGTCGATCAACTCTTCCACCGGAGACGGAACAGGTCCGAATCGGTCACGCAGCATCGCTTCAAAACGTGAAAGATCATCTTCCGTATTGCTGTCATCCAACTGCCGGTAAAGCGAAAGTCGTTCAGTGATATTCTCCACGTATCCGTCCGGAATGAGAATTTCCATATCAGTATCGATCTGCGTATCCCGTACAAAAATTCCCTTGTGTTTGCGATGCGGATCCGATCCATCTGCTTTCTGCTCCTGTTCTTCTTGCGCAAAAAGATCGCGAAACTCAGTTTCTTTCAATTCCTGAATAGCTTCATCCAGAATTTTCTGATACATATCGAAGCCGATATCCCCAATGAAACCACTCTGTTCTCCGCCCAGCAAATTACCGGCTCCGCGAATATCCAGATCGCGCAATGCAATGTGGAAACCAGCCCCGAGATCAGAGAATTCCTCAACCGCTTTCAGCCGTCGTTGCGCTTCTGAAGTCAGCATGAACACCGGCGGCGTTATCAGATAACAAAATGCTTTACGATTCGAACGTCCCACACGACCGCGCATCTGGTGTAAATCACTGAGTCCGAAATTCTGCGCATCATTAATGATCATTGTATTGGCGTTCGATACATCCAATCCCGATTCAATGATTGTGGTTGACACCAGAACATCATACTGGCCTTCAATAAAATCAACCATTGTTTCTTCCAGCTTCGTTGCGTCCATCTGACCATGGCCGACGGCTACGCGTGCATTTGGCACGAGGCGCGAAATCATTCCGGCAATTTCCATGATATTGCTTACGCGATTGTGCACGAAGAAAACCTGACCGCCACGCTGAATCTCGAATGAAACTGCATCACGAATCAACTCTTCACTGAAGGTGTGGATTTCGGTTTGCACAGGAAATCGGTTCGGAGGCGGTGTGTTAATCACACTGAGATCGCGAGCACTCATCAATGAAAATTGCAACGTTCGGGGAATCGGAGTCGCTGTTAATGTAAGTGTATCAACGTTTGTGCGCAGCGTTTTGAGTTTATCCTTCGCCGCCACACCGAATTTTTGCTCTTCGTCAATAACAAGCAGTCCGAGATCTTTAAACTTCACGTCTTTACCAACCAGCGCATGCGTTCCGATAATAATATCAATTTCTCCTTTCGCCAGTCGGTGCAGTGTTTCTTTCTTCTGTGCTGCAGTTTTAAAACGATTCAGATAATCCACTTTCGCCGGCAATTCCTGAAGTCGTTCACTGAATGTTTTGAAATGTTGCAAAGCAAGAATTGTTGTCGGCACAAGAACGGCAACTTGTTTGCTATCGCATACGGCTTTGAACGCAGCACGAACTGCCACTTCTGTTTTTCCGAAACCAACATCACCGCACACGAGACGATCCATCGGACGCTCCTTCTCCATATCGCGCTTCACATCCTGCGTTGCTTTCAATTGATCCGGTGTGTCTTCATAAATGAAACTCGCCTCCAACTCATGTTGCATGTAATTGTCCGGCGAATACTGAAAACCTTTCTGTGCTTTGCGCTGCGCATATAATTTGATCAGATCGTATGCCAGTTCGCGAACACGGATTTTCGTTTTCGCTTTCAGATTCGACCATGTAGCTGAACCGATTTTATCTATACGCGGGACTTCGCCTTCTTTGCCTGCATACTTTGAGATTCTGTGCAGGGAATGAATGCTTACGTAAACAATGTCGTTGTCGCGATAAACCAGGCGAATGGCTTCCTGCAACTTTCCGCTCACTTCGATTTTCTCCAATCCGCCGAAACGCCCAACGCCGTGATCAATATGCACTACATAATCGCCCGGATTCAATCCTCGCAATTCTTTCAGCGACATCGCTTCCTTCTTGCGCTGGAATCCGTCGCGTAATCTGAAACGATGATAACGTTCAAAAATCTGGTGATCCGTGTAACAGGTCAGTTTCAAAGCGTGGTCCACGAATCCTTCGTGAACCGAAACCACCATGGGATGATAATCCAGTTTGCGACCGATGTCTTCGAAAATTCTGTAAAGTCGTTCAGATTGTTTTCCGCTGTCAGTAAATATCACATTGGTGTATCCCTCGCCGGTGCTTTTCGAAAGATTCTGAGTTAACAGTTCGAAATTTTTCTGAAATACCGGTTGCGGCACCATCTGAAACTGTACCGTTTCTGCATCGGGAAGAATGAATCGGTTACCGTTTTCTATAAGCGAAAACTGCAACAATTGTTCGCGAAAAACAGAACCGCTGATGTATTGCTCTTCAGGAGGCAAACGGGAAATCACTGCTTCCTTGATTTCATTCTCATATACCGTTACGGCAGATTCAAATTCTTTCTGCACAAGTCCTTCCGTTAGTTCCAGATCGGAAATCCACACCGTGTTCGGTGCAGCAGCATGACGTGCAGAACTGAAATAACTCAGGAAAGATTCGCGGCTTTCAGAAAGTATTTTTCCTTGAACATTCGGGATGATAGTCAGGAAGTCAATGTTCTTCAGCGACAACTGCGTGAGTGCATCGAAAGAACGGATCGATTCCACTTCATCTCCGAAAAACTCGAGACGATACGGATTCTCGTGAGCGAATGAAAAAACGTCAACGATGCCTCCGCGCACTGCGTATTGTCCGGCTTCGTAAACATAGTCCACATGTTCGAATCCGTAAGTATGTAATAACTCGGTGATGAATGCAATCGAAACCTTTTCACCGCGCTGCAAACGCAACGTGTTTTTCTCCAGAAGTTGTCTCGTGACAACCATTTCGCTGAGAGCTCCGGGATAAGTTACAACGGCCACGCGTTTTTCTCTGCGGATTCTGTCGAGCACTTCGGCGCGCAAGAGTACGTTGGCGTTGTCGGTATCTTCTACATGATACGGTTTACGGTATGAAGCCGGGAAGTAAACAACAGGAATTGAAGTTGAAGTCTCTCCATCATCGCGCGTTTCACCCAGAAGATTTTCAAGGTCATTCAGAAAATAGGCTGCGAGTTCTTTATCAGGAAGAACGAAAAGATGTGATTGTTCTCCGCTTTTTATGACAGATGCGGCGATAAAGGAAGCTGCCGAACCGGCAAGACCTTTCAATTGCAATCGGGATGGCAAAGCTCCGCCCAGCACAGAAGCGATTTTCCGCGTGTGTGCACTGTCTTCGTAACGCGCCACTAACTCCCGCAATGTCATTCGGGCGCAAAAGTAAGGAAGACACACTTAAGAACCTCAGCGAAACAGATATTTACTTAGAAGGTTCAGTTGCGGAATTCCGGAGTTTGTTAACTTTAAAACATGAAGCGCGTACTTTTCGCCGTATTTCTCGTTGCTGTAACGGTTTCCGTTTCCTGTAAAAAGGAAGCGAAAGACCCAACATTGACATTAAAAACGGGCGCGGGTTACACTTCAACAGATGTTAATGTTGCTCCCGGAAGTACGATCAAAGTCGGAGTAATTTGCGACGCAGGTACGGATCCATTGCATATTTCTTATTCGGAAGTTGCGTATGATGGAGCTAATGTTGATTCGCTTGTTGTCAGATATGAAATTCCGGAAGGACAGAATCGCTATGAGGCAGATTATATTTTCACCGTAAGGAATCGCGTGGGAACTGAGCGTTGGACATTCAATGTGAATGACAAAGACGGTCGATTAGTCGAGAAAGAAATCAGAATAGTAGTTCAATAAAAAAGCCTCTTCGATGAAGAGGCTTTTTGTTATGCGTGAATTTAATTCTAGTCGAAGAACGCTTGAATGCCGATTTTGAAATCAGGATTGTAGTAGAACGTATCCATGCTGTAATCAAACAAGGTCATTTTGATATCAAAGGCTGCATGATCTGAGAAGAACCAAGCCAGGCCGCCTCCGCCGTATCCACGGAAACCGTTAGTAGAAGATTTAGCATCGGGCTGTCCCGTAACTTTAGTTCTTGCCGATCCGAAAACATAACCTGCATTTGCGAATACATACGGACGCCATTTTTTCTCAGGCTCGCGGAAATAAAATCTGAACCCCGGAGCAATCCAGCCACTCGCATATTGCTGTTTTTGGGTGGTTGAATCATTGAGGTCAAACTTAGAACTACCGAATCCCACACCGATATCCGTTCCGAGTGCGAAACTGTTGGCTACGAACCAATATGTTTCAGGAACAAGAGAAAATGAATTATTCAGCCCATCGCTTCCGTCAAGGTCGATGTAAAGTCTTCCGGTTCCGCCCACAGAGCGCCAGCCTTTATCTGTCGGGTGTTGTGCTGCAGCCGCCAACGAAACGCATAACGACGCAATGAAAAATACTTTCTTCATAGATGTTTCTTT
>JBJOKQ010000259.1:0-4421 GCA_046046005.1 Bacteroidota bacterium
TCATCATGTCTACAATGATCTGTCCATCAGCCTTAGCTCCCGCAATCGGCTCAACAACTTTCTGCACTTTTTGAATACGTCGTTCACCATTTGTAAACGTTCCGTCTTTCTCAAGGAATGATGCACCTGGCAACACAACGTGGGCCAGCTTTGCTGTTTCTGTCATGAACAATTCCTGAACTACAAGCAAATCAAGTTTGCTCAGCGCGTTCACCACATGATGCGTGTTCGGATCTGTTTGTGCCATGTCTTCACCAATCACCCACATAGCCTTCAAACGATTATCTAAAGCTGCTTCATACATCTGCGGAATTTTGTAACCGATGTAGTCCGGTAATTTCGCTCCGTAAAAATCTTCATAAAGTTTGTGCACATTCGGATCGGTTACATCCAGATATCCTGCGCCTTGATGCGGCTGACAACCCATGTCTGCTGCGCCTTGAACGTTATTCTGTCCGCGAAGCGGATTGACTCCGCATCCGCGCTTACCGATATTTCCTGTGATCATCGCGAGATCCGCAATGAGCATAACCGTAAACGTTCCTTGAGAATGTTCCGTTACACCAAGTCCATGGAACGACATTGCTGCTTTTGCATTCGCATACGCCAGCGCTGCTTCACGTGCGAGGTTCTTATCTACGCCTGTGATTTCCTGCAACTCGTCAATGTTCTGCGAGAGAACCTGCTTGCGGAATTCTTCATAACCCTCAGTTCTCAACTCAATAAAGCTGCGATCTTCCAATCCTTCACTGATGATGTAATACAACATCATGTTCAGCATTGCTACGTTTGTTCCCGGACGCAACTGCAAATGATAATGTGCATACTTCGCCAATTCAGTACGACGCGGATCAATTACAATCAACGTTTTCCCTTTCATCGCCTGCTGTTTGATCTTCGCTCCTGTAACAGGATGCGCATCGGTAGGATTCGCTCCGATCACCATCATGCAATCTGTATACTTCAAATCCTTGATGGAATTGGTCGCCGCTCCTGTTCCGAAAGTTCTTTGCATGCCCAACGCGGTAGGAGAGTGGCACACGCGTGCGCAACTGTCGATGTTGTTGGTGCCGATTACCGCTCTGATGAATTTCTGCATCAGATAGTTTTCTTCGTTGGTGCAGCGTGCTGAAGAAATTCCTGCTATGTAATCTGCTCCGTAATTATTCTTGATGCGGCGCAATTCAGTTGCAATGTAATTGTACGCTTCATCCCATGATGCCGGTTCCAACTTTCCGTTTTTACGGATCAATGGTGTATTCAGACGTTCCGGGTGATTGTAGAAAGAGAATGCAAATCTTCCTTTCAGACAGGTATGTCCCTGATTCGCTTCAGCAGCGTACGGAGCCTGAATGGATTTTACTTTTCCGTTTTGTGATGCTACTTCAAGATTGCAACCTACTCCGCAATACGTGCAAACGGTTCGTGTCTTCTGAACATTGGCAACGGATTTCGATTCGAAAATATCAGAGATTGCTGATGTAGGACAAGCCTGAGCACACGCACCGCAACTTACGCAATCTGACTGCTCGAAAGTCTGATCCATGCCTTTCACGATGTGCGCATCAAAACCGCGTCCCGCCATCGTAAGTACAAATTGTCCTTGTACTTCATCACACGCCCGCACACAACGCGAACAGTTGATGCACTTCGATAAATCCGAAGTCATGTAGGCATGAGAAAGATCTTTCTTTCTGTCCAAATGATTCTTACCCGGCGCATAACGTACATCGCGCACGCCGACTTTCGCAGCGACAGTTTGTAACTCGCAATTGTTGTTCACTTCGCAAGTCAAACAATCCAAAGGATGATCTGTGAGAACAAGCTCCACAATGTTCTTACGCAGTTTCTGAATTCGTTCAGAGTGCGGGAAGATGTAGCTGTTTTCCATTACCGGCGTATGGCAAGAAGCCTGTGATTTTACAGGTCCGTTTTCAGCCAATGCAACATCCACGCTGCACACGCGGCAAGCACCATAAGGATCAAGATTAGGTGCGTCACATAATGTCGGGACGTAATCGCTTCCGAAATTCCGTTTCAGAAATGCAAGAATGGTTTCACCATCCTGAATTTCATAAGGCTTGTTATCGATGTAGGCAATTTTGCTCATGACCAACTTATTTAGCGAAATAAGGTTTGAGTTCTTTTTCAAAATATTGCAGCGCATTCTTGATAGGAAGCGGAAGTCCGCCACCAAGTGCACACAGTGATCCGATTTCCATTGTTTGCAAAAGATCATTCAGCAATTCTCTGTCGATCTTCACTTCTCCGGAAATTGCATTGTTCATCATTTCCTTTCCTCGTGTTGAACCGATTCTGCAAGGGAAACATTTTCCGCAGCTTTCGTGCGCAGTGAATGCGAACAGGTGTTCAACGTACTTTATGATTGGAAATTTATCCGGAATGCAAACTACAGACGCGTGTCCAAGCAGGAAACCGTTCTGTGCGAATGATTCAAAATCCACAGTCAGATCAGCAGCTTTTGCAACAGGAACGAGTCCGCCAAGCGGTCCGCCGATATGCATGGCTTTCACTTTCTCTTTAAATCCGCCACCTGATTTTTTAATTACATCATTCAACGGCGTTCCCATATCTGCTTCAACAATTCCAGGTTTCTTGAAGAATCCATCCAATGAAATCAACTTCGTTCCTGTGCTGCGACCTTTACCGATAGCGGCAAAAGCATTTCCTCCGTTTTTCAGAATCCAGGGGATGCAGGCAAGTGTTTCAACGTTGTTTACAACAGTCGGTTTATTGAATAAGCCTTGCTGTGTTGGATAAGGCGGGCGCACACGAACTTCAGGACGTTGTCCTTCTATGGAATTCAGCAACGCAGTTTCTTCACCGCAGATGTATGCACCTTGTGCGCGAATGATTTTAAAGTCGTAGTTGAACCCTGAATTGCGGATGTTATTGCCAATGATTCCGGCTGCACGCAATTCATCAATGCAATGCTGTGTGATTTCAATGGCTTCCGGATATTCAGCGCGGATATACAGCACGCCCATGTTCGCGCCGCACACGTATCCTGCAATCATCATTCCGAGTAAAACAGAATGCGCCCGCTCTTCGAGCAGATATCTGTCGCTGTACGCGCCGGGATCGCCTTCGTCGGCGTTGCAAACAATAAACTTGATTTTGCCTTCCGTGTTTTTGCAACTCTCCAATTTAAGACCTATCGGAAATCCTGCGCCTCCGCGACCACGCAGACCTGAAACTTTCAATTCGCTGAGAACTTGATCAGGCGACAGGGACAAAACTTTGTCCAGTGTAGTGTAGTACGAATCAGTATCACCGATTTCTGTTGTGAGCACAGGCGTTCCCATGCACGTTACAGCGTAATTATCTTTCAGCGCTGTTTTCTTCTTGCGTATGTCTGCAATTTTGGAAATGTCTTTGCCGGAATAGTTGCGCCCGTTGATATTGAACGCAGCGTTTTCGTGACATCGTCCCAAACAGCACATCTCTCCGATTTCCTCTTTCTTGAATTGCGTGGAGAGTTTTTTCTTCAAAGAAGTCTGCGTACCTGCAGTGAGACATGAACTGCCGTTACACACGTACACTTTCTTCCCTTTGTTTTCTTCGCGAAGAAAATCATAGAAGCTCGCCGCACCGTAAACGTTCGCTTTACCAATGAGAAATTCGTCTGCAAGTCTTTCCAGTTCCGCCTTGGAAGGAGTTCCGCTTTTCTTTGCTGCGAGTCCTAAATCTTCAAAAAGATTTTCGTTGAGTCCTTTGCGACCGGATAATTCACTGATGTTTTTTGACATGAGTTCAATTCTTTAGTTCACCACTCTTTTCAGAAACGCTTGAACCGATATTAATTCTTTCTGCGTGTGAGTATACCGTGAATTTATTTTCACGGCAGAATCCCATTAGCGTCAATCCTTTTTCATTGGCAAAATCAACCGCCATTGTAGATGGTGCTGATACCGCTGCTAGAAACGGAATCTGCGCTGCAAAACATTTGTTTACGATTTCGTAGGAAATTCTGCCACTCACCGTAATGCATTTTGCGTGATGGAGTTTATTGTTCAGCAGCAAATCACCGATTACTTTGTCAACGGCGTTGTGTCGACCGATGTCTTCATGCATGCACAGCAAATTCCCATCGCCGTCAAATGCAGCGCAGGCATGAGAACCGCCTGACTTGATGAAAGTATTCTGTCCTGCGTTCATTTCAGAAAACATTTTCTCCACTTTTTCTGCATGAAGAATATCGTTACACGCAAGCGGAATAGCTGACACGTCATCAAGTCCTGCTTTCCCGCACAAACCGCAGGAAGAAACCGACATGATATTGCGAATCGTTTCAGCACCTTTGCCCAAGTCATCAGCAGGAACTGTTACGTTCACTGCAGAAATAAATCCCTGTGCCGATTTTTCCGTAACTTGAATTTCGGGCTGCGTGGCTGAGTTAA
>JBJOKQ010000260.1:0-4328 GCA_046046005.1 Bacteroidota bacterium
TCATAATCCAAAAGCATTTTATCAAGGTGATTGGGTTGACTTACGCCCGCTTATGACTGAAGGTGTTAGATATACGCAAGTAACATTTGTGATTCCTGCCAGCACCGGTGTTTATTTTACATTCAATAAACATCACCGTATAGGTTGGAATATCTGCTGGAGAACTACATTCTCTGACTACATTGATGATGTTAGCACTTACTATGTAGATCCGTCTACACTTCCTAATGCAACAGCAGTTGCATTGTACGACAGAACTGATCACGCGGCAGCAGATGCTTTCGGTGCTGCGAATCCGACTTACGGGAACAATTGGGGAAATAACTTCGGCTACTCAACTTACGTTGATCAAAATGGAGTGCAGCGTTTCAACAAACGTGGTGATCCGTCTCACAATGATTCATACCTGACTACGCAGATTGAATACAGCTATGTAATTCGCGGTAAAAGTTCGATTTATAAGTCGAAATATGGAAACCTTTTCAAAGGTCGCAGCAAATACAAGCGTAGAAAAGTCCGTGCGAAATTCTAAGAAACGATATCAACAAAAGAAAAGGTCAATCATTCAGATTGGCCTTTTTTCATGCATTAATTGTCCTGATATCAACAATGATGGAATGAATGCAACTTGTTGTTAGTGATTAGCGTAAAGAATGCTAAATACTTTCCATGAAGTCAAGATCTACGTTCATCGCTGCAATTTGTCTTCTCTCCGGAGCTTTCTACTCTGCTGAATTGCACGCACAATACAATACGGATTTCGGCATTTCAATCGGGGCGTCGAATTATCTTGGAGATATAGGTGGAGACATTCTCTCCCGAAGGGATTTTGTAGCTGATATGAAAGTGAATCAAACCCGAAGTACTGCAGGTTTCTTTGTTCGACATCGTTTGAACTCCAGACTCAGTATTAAAAGTGATTTCGTGTGGGCGAGGATTAGCGGATCGGACTCTTACTCTTCAAATCCGGCGCGTAACACCAGAAATCTGAGCTTTAGAAATGACATTGTGGAGCTGAATGCGATCGGGCAAGTACATATAATACAAATCAATGATCTGGGAAGAACATTCAGACACAAAGATAATTTCCGTGCATACGTTGGAGCCGGAATTGGCTTGATCTACCACAACCCGAAAACGTTCTATCAGGGCGTTTATATTCCGTTGCGACCGCTTCAAACTGAGAACGTCAGTTATTCTAAAGTCGCTGCAGTAATTCCGGTTTCCGGCGGATTCACATTTACATTTGACAAACGCTACAAAATCGGATTTGACTTATGCTGGCGAACAACCTTCACCGACTATCTGGACGACATTTCAACGCGCTACGCTGATCCTTCAACAATGATTTCTCCATTAGCGGCAGAATTATCCAATCGCACAGATGAATTGGATAACATTCCAGCTGCGTTTGCAGAGAATTTCACACCGGGCAACAAACGTGGTGATTCATCGCACAACGATTCTTATCTAACATCGACTGTAGAATTCAGTTATGCACTAAAAGGCAGACGCGCATTTGACAAGCCGCAGTATCCTTGGATAAAGCAACGTCCTTCTAAATACGATGGTCCGGGAAAAGTGCGGTATAAAGTGCGTAAAGTCCGTCCGAAATGGTGAATCAGACAATAGACAATAGACAATAGACAATAGACTTTAGACTTTAGACTTTAGACTTTAGACTTTAGAACGTTCTTCCCAGATCTGCGCGAGATGAATAATCGTATCAACCGCGCGCTCCATATCCTGAACACTTACCCACTCCAATCGTGAGTGAAATGCGTGTTCACCGGCGAAAATATTCGGACATGGTAAACCCATGAATGAAAGACGTGATCCGTCTGTTCCACCGCGAATGCTGCTTCGCACGGGTTCAAGTCCGGCGCGTTTGATTGCTTCAAGTGCAAAATCAACCACCTGCGGATACTTGTCTAATACCACTTTCATATTGCGATACTGCTCTGTAATTGTCAGTTTGTAAGATGATCGTGGAAATTCTTTCAGCACTTCAGCTGCCGTTTTATCAAGTAACGTTTCCAGTTCCTTCAATCCTGCATCATCAAAAGCGCGAACAATGAAACTTACAGTTGCACTATCCAGAGAACCATTGATTCCTGTAGGATGCAAAAAGCTTTCTTTCTTCTCCGTTGTTTCAGGTGTGAATTTATCTTTTGGCAAACGATCAACTATACGACTTGCGATCTTGATGGCGTTCTCCATTTTGCCTTTCGCAAAACCCGGGTGCGTACTTACACCTTGAATTTCAATCTTCGCTCCGTCTGCAGAAAACGTCTCATCTTCAATATGTCCGGCTGTTTCTCCGTCCATGGTATAACCGAAATCTGCAGCGAGTTTCTTCATATCCACTTTGTCAACACCTCTTCCAATTTCTTCGTCAGGAGTAAACAAGATTCGGATAGTTCCGTGCTTCACTTCAGGATGCGTCATGAAAAAATGCGCAGCATCCATGATCTCAGCAACACCTGATTTATTGTCTGCACCTAACAACGTTGTGCCGTCAGTTGTTACTATCGTATTTCCAATTTGCTGCAGTAATGCCGGATGTTCTGCAACACGGATAATTTGTGAAGGATCCGCTTTGAGTACAATATCCTGTCCGTTATAGTTCTCTACCAACTGCGGCTTCACATCTTTCCCTGTACAATCAGGAGAAGTGTCCATGTGCGAGCAGAAACAAATTACAGGAACTTTCTTATCGGTATTGGATGGAATTGTTGCGTATACATACCCATGTTCGTCGAGATGTGCATCCGTAATTCCCATTGCCAATAATTCTTCAACCAGAACTTTGCCCAAATCCTTTTGCTTCATTGTCGAAGGACATGTTGGAGAAGCAGGATCTGATTGTGTATCGATTTTTACGTAACGAAGAAAACGTTCTGTAACCGTGTAATTGTATTTCATAGTCCGTAAAAGTAAGAACTCCGCAGGGTTTTCCGCAATTGAAATTTTCGCGAACATTGACTTGTGTCATTGTTTTAAAATTTCTATATTTCCGTTAACAAAACACACTTACATGACGAGTGAACACATCAATCAGGAATTATTGCAAAGCGGACTTACTCGTTTTCTCAGCGGTTCCGATTTATCCGATGTTCGTGAGCATCTCAAAGTTTCCGGTGCGGAAGCCAACGAAGTGGAAACTGTAATGCAATACATCAAGAAATTGCATTATGCGAAAAGACGTAAGCGTGGAATGACAACCGTTCTGATCGGCAGTTTATTGTTAGTATTCGGATGCGTTTTTGCATTGGCAATGCATGGAGATACCGCTTCTTTCAGAACAGCATTATACGGTCCATGCATTATCGGCGCGATTCTCGTTTGTTGGGGAATGGTTGATATTATGGGTTTCTGATTTTATCAGAAATCATACGAAATGCTCCGCCGATGTGCTCCACAATATCACCGGCAATCATTCCTTCCTGTCCGCTTACAGATGCGGCAATATCTCCCGCAATTCCGTGGATGAAAACACCCAGCATTGCGCTTTGAGATCGATTGTAACCTTGCGCAAGCAATGAAGTAACTAGACCCGTAAGCACATCTCCACTTCCCGCAGTAGCCATTCCGGGATTACCGCTGGAATTGAAAGTTACACTGCCATCGGGGAACGCAACAGATGTGTGAGCACCTTTCAATACAACAATAACATTGTATCGTTGTGCAAAATGCATTTGTGACTTCAATCGTTCTTTTCCTGAAGTATGCTTCTTCGTCAAACGATCGAATTCGCCGGGATGAGGTGTGAGAATCGTTAACGGCGGAAGAAATTCCAACCAGGTTTTATTCTCCGAAAGTACATTGAGCGCATCTGCATCCCAAACCATCGGGCCTTGAAATTCATTGAGCAGCAATTTCAAAGAAGTAACAACGGAATCGACCGTTCCCAATCCCGGACCAACACCAACAGCATCAAAGCGACTTGCAGGAATTCGTCCTGCAACAAAGTTATTTTCTTCACCCGCTATTACCATTACTTCCGGCACTGCGGCTTGCATCACATCACGACTGATAATCGGAACAAATGCAGTGACCAATCCTGCACCCGTTCTTAATGCCGAACGTGAACTCAAAATTGCAGCGCCGGTTTTTCCCTCCGACCCCGCTACAATCAATGCATGTCCGAAAGTTCCTTTGTGGGAGAATTTCGAGCGGTGATGAAGAATTTCCCCGGCTTCTTCCATAGTGAAATACTCGGCAAACGACTTCACCTTTTCTGTATACGACTTCATCAGTCCGATGTCGAGTACAATGAACTCGCCTACGAATTCCGAATAATCGCTTATCAGAAACGTAAACTTCGG
>JBJOKQ010000261.1:0-4318 GCA_046046005.1 Bacteroidota bacterium
TCTTGATTATGATGGCAATGTCCTGTGATTCGCCCGCTGTTCGTGCTGATCTGCACCACGACACGGCAAATGTCACAACTGAAAACGAGTCGATTGAAACAATCGTAGTTCTTAAAAGCGCAACTGAAAAGTATTTGGATTCGTTGGGATTGGTGAATGTTTATTCACTCGACAGTTCGTTGCGGATTGATATCCGGTATTCGACATCTGATAATTTCATCGGGAAAGATATGTATGGAGATTTCGCAGCCTGTTATCTGCAGAAAGATGTGGCTGAGAAATTGATCAAAGCTCATCGTTTGTTGCATGACAGATTTCCGTATTACCGTTTTGTGATTTTTGACGGAGCACGACCGGTTTCCATTCAGCAAATGATGTGGGATAGTGTAGATCTGCCTCCTGCAGAAAGACAGAAATATCTTTCCAATCCGGGAAATTACTCACTACACAATTTCGGCGCAGCGGTTGATTTGAGTATTGAAGATGAAGAGGGACGTGAACTCGATATGGGAACACCTTACGATTATTTCGGGACGGAAGCACATCCACGCAATGAGCAAAGTTTATTCAGCGAAGGAAAGTTGACCGCTGTTCAAATTATGAATCGCGAATTACTGAGAAGCGTAATGCGGGAAGCAGGTTTTACGGGAATAGAAACGGAATGGTGGCACTTCAATTCATGTTCACGAGCGAGAGCCAATGAAATTTATCCTCTCGTGAAATGAATGATCAGAAGATGTTGTAACGCTGACGCTGGAAGGTGTTGAAATTATTATACTTGCCTTTCTTCTTCTCATAATCGTAGCGATATGCAAGCGTAATTTCATGTGTTCCGTTGTGACCTTTCCTCAATTTTGAAATACCGAAATCGTAAGAGTATGCAACCTGAACAGAACGGAATAAAACCCATCCGGCTTGCAGATAAACCGCATCTTTCAGTCTCCAGCCTGCGCCCACAGATAATTTCTCGCGATAATGAACACGCAGATTGTAATTGATGGTCATCGGCAATCCATCAACATATTCTGCCATGAGGTTGTTCTCCCAAACATAATACGGATGGCCATGGAAATTATATCCGAAGTTCAGGAAGTAATGTTGTTTGTTTTTGATTGTAGCGCCGATTCCGCCAAGTGCGATCTCATTGGAAATAATATTCATGACGCCCAATCCGAAATGGAATCTGTCGTTATACAACATCATTCCCGCCAACGCATTTTTTGATTTGGCAAATGTTGTCACTCCCGGTGTAACAGCAGGATCACCTTCCCAATGCGTTGTCATTCCGCTTGAATTCATCGTAAGTTTATTGAAGCGGATTCCGATCCCGGCAGAGAATTCAACATCAGGAAAATGAATGTGATAAGCCGCGGTGAATCCGTAGTCGAACATTCGGATAGGTCCGAGTTCATCTTTATACAACGATGAACCAACGCCGATGCGACCTTTCCAGAAGCGACCATGCATGCCGACAAATTGTGTTGTTGGAGCACCGCTGAATCCTGTCCATTGCTTGCGATAGCTTAAGCGTGCATCAAGTGTTCCCTTTGTACCGGTATAAGCCGGGTTGATATGAAATAATACAGATGGAAACTGAGTAAAATCGTGGAGCTGCTGAGCAATCACATTCAAATTGATTGTCAGAAACAGCACAAAAAGGAGCCGGAAGTTTTTCTTCATCATTATCTGACAATTGTTACGTGACCATGAATAACAGGTGCATCGCCACCGAGGTCGAGTGTGTAATAGTAAACGGTTTCTGGTAATTTGTCACCGTAGTTGGTTCCGTCCCAGGTGTTATCATATCCTGTTTTGGCGTAAACCAACTGACCGGTTCGGGTAAAAACTTCCAACCTGCTTTCAGGATACTTCTGAATATTGCCGATGTGAAAGAAGTCATTGACTCCATCGTTATTCGGTGAGAAAGTATTATATACTACAATTTCGCTGTTAGGTTTAACACTGACAGTTACAGTGTCCCAATCCTGACAACCGTTATCATCAACACCAAAGGCAAAGTACATTGTAGTAGAAGATGGTTCTGCATTCGTTAATGCGCCTTGTGTGTTCGACAAGCCACCACCAGGTGTCCAGAAATAATTAGTCGCACCGGTTGCGAGTAACGGAGTAGATTGTCCTTCTTCAATCTCAATGTAATCGGGCGAAACCGTTACAACAGGCAACTGATTCACTGTTACAGTAATGATGAATTGTTTGCTCGGACAAACCGGACTGGTGATTGTTAATGTATAAGTTGTTGTAACAGGCCCTGTAAATTGAGGACGGGGAGCCGAGCTGCTTGACAAATATGTTGCAGGAACCCATGAATACGTGACTCCGCCTGCAAAACTGTTGTCAACATCACCTAGCGTTATAGTATCACCAATGCACATTGATGTGTCACCGCCGGCGTTGTAAGCATAAATCGGGTTGAGATCAACTCCCACTGAATCAATGGCCGTGTTCCCTGCCGCATCGGTAACTGTAACATAATACCAAGTCGGAACTGCAGGGTTTACAATCGGATTGGCGAGTGTATTATTGTTGATCGCTGTGTTAGGTGTCCAAACGTATGTATACGGGCCGGTTCCTCCGGTTGCAGTCGGAGCTCCACCAATTGAATAGGTGAGACCCGGACAAATAACGGTGTTTACACCCGCGTCAGCAGTAAGAGTTTGCGCTGAACTAAAGAGATTCAGCAAAACGAATGCGCCTAATAAAACTAATTTTCTCAAAACGTAATGGTTATTTGAGGTTGGTGCAAATTCCCTGCCAATACAATCCTTGAAAAGGGCGACAGGAAAGCGTTTTTCCATAACAAATAACGCAAGAAAAACGCAATTAGCGCAAGTTGTTGAATAAAAAAGGGAGACCCGAAGATCTCCCTTTTTATCCTTTTGAATTCAGGCTAGTATTTAACGATTCGTGTTACTGATCGGAATCCTGATTTGTCTTCCGTAACACTCAATGTATAAATTCCCGGACCAGTCTGATCAATCATTGTATTGATCAATGTAGTTCCTGCTTTGATTTCACGGTATTCGTCTCTTACAACTCTTCCGGTAACATCAGTGATGACTACGTGAATTGAGCTTTCTGAAGGACTGTTAAAGTCGAAGTTCACTTCACCGCTTGTAGGGTTCGGCTTGATGTTAGTAACCGACATGTTGCCGCGGTGGAATTCCAACGTAACGATTTGTGAATACGAAACTGATCCGTTGAAGTCAACTTGCTTCAATCGGTAGTAGTTGGTTCCTTCGATCGGACTGTAATCGTTGAACGTGTAATCGTTGCGCATGGAAGTAGTTCCATGACCGTCAACGCGACCGATAGAGAAGAAGTTGATTCCGTCATCAGAGCGTTCAACATCGAAGTAATCGTTGTTTGTTTCAGAAGCTGTTACCCATTCCAGACGATTGTGATCATCGAATGCAATTCCATTGAAAGAAACCAATTCAACAGGAAGCGGTAACACAGATTGTCCTACACCGAATACAGAGAAGCCGTTCATTCCGGTTCTTACTACTGTTGTGACAGTGCTGGCAGCACAAGTACCGTTCAGGCCGTAAGTTGCGGTGGATGTTCCTTTAATTACAGTCCATCCTGCAGCACCGCCGGAGTTGGTGTAATTAGTATTATACAGCGTCGTGGTATAAGTTCCTGATGTCGGATTTGCAGAAGCTGAAATGGTCCAGTAACCGTTATTCAATACCTGCAACGTGTTGTAAGTATTGGTTGGACATTCGCTCGCCGCAGGACCAAGAGGAACTGCTCCGTACGTATCAAATCGCGCTAGCAACTGTGGAATTGTAGTTGCAGATGTAAATGTGATATTAGCGCGCTGATATCCGTTAGTTGCATGACCAACAGGGAAATCATATGACGTTGCAGCACCGTTCAGGTATCTTCTGAGATTTCCTTGAACGAAGCTGTTCGTATTTCCTGCTGTACATGCTGCTGATGCGGTGTTTGTTATCTGCACTTCGTTGGCGTTAGTGATCAATCGACCCAATGTAAGTGTCATTACGCCGGATGTACCGAGAACCATATTTGTAGCGCATGTTACTCCTGTACCAGTGTGATTCATTACCACATTATTCAAGGTCAATGTAGATGAACCTTGGTTGTATGTCTGTGCAGCAGTTCCATTGAACTCAACTGTACTTCCTGCAGTGTTTGTAACTGTAGTATTACCGGCTGCATTCGTAAAGTTGCCGGCAACCTTTAAATACTTGCCGTTAAGATTGAGCACACTGGTAGCATTACTTGTCGTGAAACTTCCTTTCAAATCAACGTTGTTATTTAACGTGACCGCCCC
>JBJOKQ010000262.1:0-4308 GCA_046046005.1 Bacteroidota bacterium
CTACGTCTTCGTCCTGACGTGGAGTTCCGTTGAAACCTTTCTTCGCAAATTCCGCTTTTGCTTCTTCAAGAGTTTTCGCAACAACATAATTTCCTGCATCATCATACCAAGCAGGAATTCGTTGTCCCCACCACAGCTGACGGGAAATGCACCAATCCTGTACATTCTCCATCCAATACTTGTAAGTATTGATGAACTTATCCGGGATCAGATTTACTTCACCGTTAACAACGGCATTGTATGCAGGCTTTGAAAACTCCTTCATCGATACAAACCATTGCGGAGAAAGTCGCGGCTCAATAACAACATTCGTTCTTTCAGAATATCCGATGTTGTTTTTGATTTCTTCTACTTTCACAATATGACCGGCTTCTTCGAGATCCTTCACAATAGCTTTACGACAATGGAAGCGATCTTGTCCAACGTACAATTGCGCCGCAGCACTCATCGTTCCGTCAGGATTCAGAATGTCTATTGTATCGAGTTTGTGTTTCTTACCGAGTTCGTAGTCATTCTTATCATGAGCAGGTGTTACCTTCAATGCACCGGTTCCGAATGATTTGTCAACGTACTCATCCGCTATAATGATTACAGCACGATTAATCAGCGGCACTAACGCTTTCTTTCCGACAAGCTCAGTATAACGTTCATCTTCAGGATGGACGCAGATTGCTGTATCACCGAGAATGGTTTCCGGTCGTGTTGTTGCAATCGTGATCGTGTCTTCACTTCCTTCAATCTTGTATGTTACATAATACAATTTTGAAGTCGCTTCTTTCATGAATACTTCTTCATCAGAAACAGCAGTAAGCGCAGCCGGATCCCAGTTCACCATGCGGGTTCCGCGATAGATGTATCCTTTCTTATACAGATCGATGAATACATCAATTACAGATTCGCTCAACTCTTCTTCCATTGTGAATCGCGTACGATCCCAATCGCATGAAGCACCGAGTTTCTTTAACTGCTCAAGTATGATTCCACCGTATTTCTCTTTCCAGCTCCACGCATGTTTGAGAAACTCTTCACGGCTCAGATCTTTTTTATTGATGCCTTGTTCTTTGAGAAGACTCACAACTTTCGCTTCTGTTGCTATTGAAGCATGATCGGTTCCCGGAACCCAGCAGGCATTCTTGCCCTGCATGCGCGCACGACGGATCAACACATCCTGAATTGTGTTGTTCAGCATGTGCCCCATGTGAAGGACTCCTGTGACGTTCGGCGGAGGAATTACAATTGTATAAGGCTCACGCTCATCGGGAACGGAACGGAAATATCCGTTTTCCATCCACCATGCGTACCATTTGTCTTCAGCCGACTTCGGGTCGTAATTTTTGGGGATCTCCATTTGTTGCATTATCTTCGTTATTCGTGTCTGCCGGATTAACCACCGGAACTCAGGGTAGCAAATTTACTAAAAATGAGCGCTTTTAAGGAGTAAAATGGCACGATTTTGGATACAATAACGCTAACACAACCAAGAAACGATCTAAAAAAAATCAAGTCATGAAAAAATTACTTCTATTGCCCGTATTTGCTTTGACAGTGCTGGTGGCAAATGCACAAGCTCCTACAACTTCAGGTGTTGAACGCCAGAACGGGCCTGTGATGAAATTCGACGAAATGGAATTCAATTTCGGAACAATCAAACAGGGAGAATCTGTAACACACGAATTCCGCTTCAAAAATACCGGCAAAGAACCTCTGTTGATCAACAACGCTGTTGGTTCATGCGGATGCACTGTGCCTGATTACCCGAAAGAGCCAATCAAGCCAAATACAAGCGGTGTAATCAAAGTTACTTTCAACTCTGCAGGTAAATCAGGTCCGCAGGACAAAACCGTTACTATTACATATGATACAGACAAGACAATTGTTCTTCATATGAAAGGAACTGTTGAAGTACCTGCTGCAACTCCGGCTCAAACAGCTCCGGCTCCTGCTCCTGCAACAGATAAAAAAGAAGCTCCGGTAGTAACTCCTAAATCTTCTGCCCCGGCTCCGGCTCCGAAAGCAACAGCTCCGGCTCCGAAAGTTGTAGCAACTCCTGCACCAGCTCCTGCTGCAGCTGAGAAGAAAGAAGCGGCTCCTGCGGCTGTTGAAGCAAAACCAAAAAACTAATCGCGTAATTTTTTTCGATATGAAAAAGTTTGGATCAATGTTCGTCGCGCTGTTGTTCTGCGGAGCATTAGCAGCACAAACACCGGCTAAGACTACTCCGGCAGCTAAATCAGCTCCGGCTAAACCTGCAACAGCTGCAAGTGCTCCGGCATCTGCTCCTGCTGCTCAAACTGATCCGGGATACAAATTCGATAAGTTGGATCACGATTACGGTACGATTTCAAAAGGTGCTGAGCCTTATTGCGAATTCAGACTTACAAATACCGGCAAAACTCCACTTGTAATTGCAAGTGCTGTTGGTTCTTGCGGATGTACAGTTCCTGAATATCCTAAAGAGCCTATCGCTCCGGGACAAACCGTAATAATCAAAGTGCGTTACGACACCCAGCGTATCGGTCATTTCGAAAAACAAGTAACCGTTACTTTCGCAGGAATTGCACAGCCAACGTATCTGAAGATTCACGGAACTGTTGAAGCTCCGCCGGCTGAACAACCATTCCCTGCACCAGGTAACGGAACCGGAAATACCGGTGCTCCTGTAAACAACTGATCTCAATTGTAACATGAAAAAAGCAATCGCAATACTTGCTGTTCTGTTCGCAGCTATTCAAATGCACGCACAGGGCGCACCGTCAGAAGGACCGAAAATTACTTTCGAAGCGGATGTGATTGATTTTGGAAATGTTGCTCAGGGATCTGAACAAATAAGAACATTTAAATTCACCAACACAGGTACTGCACCACTCGTGATTCAGAGTATCAAAGGTCAATGCGGATGCACAAGCATTCCGGATAGTTGGCCGAAAGATCCGATTCCTCCGGGCGGTACAGGAACTTTTCAGGTGAAATACGACACAACAGTACGTGTTGGAATGTTTGATAAGAAAATCATTATCACTTCAAATGCGGTAAACGGTGTTACTGAAGTGAAAATAAAAGGCAACGTTCTTCCATCCGGTTCGGGTGGATAATGAAAAGCCATATTAAAATTGAAAAGCGCCTTTCTCAGGGCGCTTTTTTTATTGCTCCATACTGCACGTTTGGCGCAATTCTTGCACCTGAAACAGCATCAAACACTACTTATGAAACGTATCGCGACTCTCATCGTAATTCTTTTCGCAGCACTAACCGCGGCGAACGCACAACCGGTATCTTCAGAAATTGATGATCCGAATGGTCCTGTGATAAAATTTGAAACGGAAACGATCAGTTTCGATAGCGCAACACAGGGAACCGTTGTTGTGAAAGAATACAAATTCACAAATACAGGAAAATCACCACTGATAATTTCAGGAGCAACAGGTTCATGCAGCTGCACAATTCCTGACTACCCGAAGCAACCTATAGCGCCCGGCAAAAGCGGTGTGATACGTGTTGAATTTAAATCTGAAGGTAAAATGGGCTACCAGGATAAAACAGCAACGATTACATCTAACGCAAACAATGGAGTTGTTGTTCTGCATTTGAAAGGAAAAATTGTTGCAGCACCTCCTGCAAAAAAGTAGAACGGTTGTTTTTGCGTTACGAAAGATTACATTTACAACAATGAAAATTCAAAGTGTCATATTTATTTTAGTCGCCTTTGCAGCTCTTTCCTTCAGAACTGTCACTGGACCTTCAATGCACTTTGAGGAAACGAAATATAATTTCGGATTCATTCGTCAGGGAGAAATAGTAACACACGAATACACATTCACCAATAATGGCGACGCACCTGTAGTGATTTCCGAATGTGAAGTAGCATGTGAATGCACCAAAGTTGAATTTCCGAAAGAGCCGATCATGCCGAAAGCCACCGGAAAAATAAAAGTCACATTCGATTCGAAAAGTGCCATAGATCGTCAGGAACGAACTGTAATTGTAAAATCCAACGCAGCGAATTCACCGATAACACTCGTGTTTAAATGCGTTGTATTAAAGCCGAAGAATTAGTCAGGTGTTCTCCAATCCGAAATTCTCTGTTCGGGATTAATCAATCACTTAGAGAACTGCCAACTTTTGCATTGTGATCTGTAATACGGTGAACTATTAAACTCATCGTATGAATGGAAAACCGGGAACTTTTCCGACCTTTGGTCTTCATCATTTTACCTATGCCGAAGATTTCAGTTAAGGCCGGCTCAATGCCCGCATCTCCGATTCGCAAACTTGTTCCTTTCGCTGATAAAGCAAAGAAATAAGGAAAGA
>JBJOKQ010000263.1:0-4231 GCA_046046005.1 Bacteroidota bacterium
TTGCAGAGAGGATGAATACATTATGTCCTTCTTGCGCTGTCCCCGGCTTAGGCGTGAAATATTCGGTTCCGGGTTTACACTGCAGTGGTTGCGGATCTGAAACAAGATCAATACTGAAGAATGTTTTAGGTTGCATCTGCTGTTCTTATACCGAAGAGCACTATTACCCGAAAGGAAAGAAGACAGAAGAGCCGATGTACTGCGATATCTGTAATCCTTAATTTTTAAATCTGATTTTTATGATACTGTTACACATTTCATCTCCCGACGTAAAAGCACTGCAGACTTATGCAACATTATTATTGCAACAGAAGTATGTTGCTGATGTAAGAATTGATACAATCAGAAGACTCACTTTACAAGGCACTGAACTCGTAGAAGTACCGCGTTATCTTTTAGCTTGTAAAACCAAAGCATTGTTGTTTACACCTATAGTGAAGTTTCTGTCAGATCTTACCAAAGACAACATTCCTGAAATATATGCTTTGCCTTTGGTGAGCGTTGAGAAGAATCAGGAAGAGATCATCCGCGATCGCACGCGGGCCGTCTGAAATTATTTATTCAGATATACATCCATACGGAAGCCGCAACTGAAAACCATTGGCTCGCCAATGGAACAATAGAATATTTCCCGTGCAGCCTTAGTTGTTTTACTCTGTTTCACTTCATCGGGCTTTGCAAGAAGTGATCGTCGATCCACATACCCGAAATGACGTATCAGTTCCCATTTGTTACTGTTGCGTTTGTACCATGCATAACCGATTTGATAGCGGATCGTTTTTCCAACCATCACTTTCCGCACTTCGGTAACAATGGCCAATCGCGTTCCTTTAATGGTCGTGATTTCCGTTGTATCCGGTTTACCGGTGGTGTAGATGTATAACGTTTTAGGTTTACTGAATTTTACCGAATCGTTCCCCAAACGGATCTTATCTACTGTAATCCGTATGAAATACGGTTCAGTTTCCTGTGCAAATGCATGGAAGTTTATTGAACAGAACAGCAGTAAAAGCGTAAGGAAACGCATCATAATCACAAGATACTCAAAAACCGTGCTGAAATGGGTTGGTTCCGACGTCAATTGACCTATTCATCTTAACCATATGCGTTATCTTTGTACAAATTTTCAAAGTATGAGCATCACGAAGGAACAGGTAATAGACGCTTTGCGCAATGTGGATGATCCGGATCTGAAAAAAGATCTTGTGACGTTGAACATGGTGAAGGATGTGGAAGTGAACGGAAAGAATGTTTCATTCACAGTAGTGCTGACAACGCCCGCATGTCCGATGAAAGACATGATCAAACGTGCATGTGAAAATGCGATCGTGTATTATGTCGATAAAGACGCTGTTGTGAATGTAAACATGACTGCAAATACTTCTTCTCAACGTACAGGTCCTGTTCTGCCGGGTGTGAAAAATTTCATTGCGGTTTCTTCCGGTAAAGGTGGTGTAGGGAAGTCAACTGTTGCAGCGAATCTTGCAGTTGCATTGGCAATGCAGGGCGCTAAAGTCGGTTTGATTGATGCTGATATTTACGGCCCATCTGTTCCGATCATGTTTGATGTGATGGAAGAGAAGCCGATGATGCGCGACATAGATGGAAAATCTTACATCGTGCCCGTTGAAAGTTACGGAGTGAAATTGCTCTCGATCGGATTCTTCAGCGATATCAACGCAGCTATTGTATGGCGCGGCCCTGTTGCGGTGCGTGCATTGAATCAAATGCTCAGCGAAGCCGATTGGGGCGAACTCGATTACATGATCATCGATCTTCCTCCGGGAACAGGTGATATTCATCTCTCGCTGGTAACAGCTGTTCCGCTGACAGGAGCAATTGTGGTTACCACTCCGCAGAATGTAGCATTGGCTGATGCGCGCAAAGGAGTATCCATGTTCCAATTGCCGCAGATCAATGTTCCTGTGCTCGGTATCGTGGAGAATATGTCGTATTTCACACCTGCAGAATTACCTGAGAACAAGTATTACATCTTCGGAAGAAACGGCGGAGCCAATTTTGCTGAGTCTTTGCAGATTCCGCTACTTGGTGAAATTCCATTGGTGCAAAGCATCTGTGAATCCGGTGATGCAGGTCGACCTGTAGTATTGCAGAAAACAACTCCGCAGGCAAAAGCATTTCTTGATTTAGCAGGCAATGTTGTACGTCAGGTGGCGATACGCAATGCAGAAAAAGCGGCTGTAAATGCCTGAGGAAATTTCATAACTTTGACACACATGTCGCACGAACTCACACCACGCGTAGAAGACGCATTGAATCAGATCCGCCCTTTTTTAGAGGCTGACGGAGGCAATGTGAAGTTGCTGGAAATCACATCCGACAAAGTTGTGAAACTCGAACTCGAAGGAGCCTGCAAATCGTGCTCCATGCGCATGATGACATTCAAAGCCGGCCTCGAAGAAACGCTGCGCCGCGCCGTTCCGGAAATCACCGGGGTGGAAGCGGTAAATCTGCACGCAGAGGTTTAGTATCATTAATCTTTTCAGGAGCGCAACTTCAGTGCATTGAATTTACAGTTTTCCTGCTTTCGGCAGCGCTCGGCGCAGGCCTCAATCAGGGCTATTAATTATCATATTCCGCAGCAATTACCAACGGATAAGTTCTGTATCCGGTTCTCGGTTTGTGTAACTTTACTAAGCAGATCGCATTATGCTATCATGAAGCAGTTACTACCCATTTTAGCATTACTCGTTACATTTTTCTCTGAATCCAATGCCCAAAGTAAATCGTGGTATTGGAGTATTCGCAAGTGTGAAATTGCAAATCCCGACGACAGCGCTTTTCTTGTAAGCACAGAAAAACAAATGTGGAAAGCATCTTTGACAGGAGCTTTTCCGGTTTATGATGGATTATTTGGTGGCGGTGGTTACCGTGTCAGAATGAGTAAAGCTGCAGTGGAAATTAATTTCGCGGATACTACAGTCAATAAATTGGGATTTCCCGGAGGATGGGAGTTGGCCACTCTGTGGAATCACTCTGCTGATACTTTTAAGGTAATCAGTTTTGAACCTAACTGCGGTGTGTTGTCCAGAAGTGACAACACGGGAAAATTGATATTATCTCTTGAGACATTTTGTTACGCTCACATTCCACTGTTTTTCTACCTCCCTGCATTGGGTAATAAAGTATTTGACAGATTACATTATCTAACGTTGAATTCATTATCAAGTTGTATGAACGGTTATTTGGGAGTCGATACAATTTACAGAATGATCAACTTTAGAAACGATTCAAATGCATATTTACCGCAATCGAATTACAAGCACTTGGCCGAGATGATACAGAATGGCTTGTACACAGGCGCCATTCACGGTTACCAAAGTTACAAGCGCAATAAACCGATGACCAAAAGAGAAATTGAGAATTCTTTCGTTTGGGTTGATAGTTCGAACTACGTTGAGTATCCTGCCAACTCCGGTAAAAAAATTTATGCACCGATACAAACAGTAGTTCGTCCCGTGGGTGTTGTGCTTTATGAAAGATGGATTCCTGTTTACAACGATAATGTTGGAGGATTTGACGCTTGGCCGCATGGCTACATTACATACCATCGTGAAGTTTTAGCTATTGGTAGCAGATATACGGCAACCATAAGTTCGACGATTGATCGTGTATTGTGGCATAATCCGACCGAAGTATCCAGTTGGCTGTCATTCTCAAAGTTCAGTTGGTCACCGTACGAAGAATCCTTCCGGGCGGAGCGTTTTCAAACTATGAATATTGAACTGTATCCCTACTAGATATGGAATGTGTTCGAGATTGCGTTTAAGCTTAACAATCCGCGCAAATCCGCTCCCTGAGCTTGCCGAAGGGTCCGCAAAATCCCCGTCCGAATGGACATTCGTCAGGGCGGGCATGTACTATCGGGACACGGACTAATCATTTCGGGATTGCTTCGTTCCCCGCAATGACCCGAAACAATCCGCGTAGATCCGTAGTTTCCGTCCTTTCCGTGTACTATTAACCCACGCATTATTCTATATGGAATTTCTCCCGACCTTGCGTCTTATTCACAGAATGCGTTAGTATGAGGTTTTTCCCATGGAAGAAGAAAAGCAGCCTCAGCGATGAGGAGCTCATTCGTTCGTATCAATCGAGCGGTGATAAGGCTTTTGTGGGCGAACTGTACATACGATACGCGCACCTGATGTACGGCGTTTGTCTGAAATATTACCGCGATCGCGAACAGGCGAGAGATGCAGTCCTGCAG
>JBJOKQ010000264.1:0-4195 GCA_046046005.1 Bacteroidota bacterium
AATCTGTGGATTCATAATACACCCATTGAGCTTCAGCAATTGCTTCTATCAGATTGTTCTTGAAACTCAGATTTCTGTAATGACGCGGTGCGTTACTCGAAAGGCTGTCCGCGCCGCGAACAATTGCCCAGGTCACAGTTCCTTTAACGTAGAAGTCAGGATTGATTTTGTAGCGTGCAAATCCGCTGGTTGCTGTACGGGTTTGCGTAAGCTTCATATCAACAACGAAGTCGCGACGTGTCAACTCATCACCACCCATTTCTCCAAGGAAATTAGATGCGCCGAAACCTACGCCAAAATCCCAATTATACTGAGCATTTGCCAAGAATGGCGCAGCAATCAGTGCGAATAAAACAATACTTTTCTTCATCAGATCAGTTTTTGCCTGAATGTAATTCTCACGAAGTTAGTTAAAAGCATGCTTTTAACCAAATTCGTCACCTTTCGTTAATAAAAACCGCAAAACGTACCCTGTAATAACGCTTACATTTGCTTCATGGCGGTTAAGACAAGAATTACAGAGCTTTTTGGAATAGAAAAGCCCATTATCCAGGGCGGAATGATTTGGTGCAGCAATTGGCAATTGGCCGCGGCAGTAAGTAATGCCGGCGGTCTGGGATTGATCGGTGCCGGATCGATGTACCCGGATGTTCTTCGTGAACATATACAAAAATGCAAAGCAGCTACATCTAAACCTTTCGGTGTAAATGTTCCTTTGCTGTATCCCGACATTGAACAGCTGATGAACATTATCGTTGAGGAAGGTGTGAAGATCGTTTTCACTTCAGCAGGTAATCCGAAAACGTGGACCGGCTTTCTCAAGCAACACGGAATTAAAGTGGTTCACGTAATTGCTAATACGAAGTTCGCTCTGAAATGTCAGGAAGCCGGTGTTGATGCAATTGTCGCCGAAGGATTTGAAGCCGGCGGACACAACGGACGTGAAGAGACAACAACGCTTGTACTTATTCCGATGATTTGTTCTGCTGTCAATATTCCGGTGATTGCCGCAGGCGGAATCGGAAACGGAAAACAAATGCTTGCCGCTTTTGCATTGGGTGCTGAAGGTGTTCAGGTTGGCTCACGCTTTGTGGCATCAGTTGAATCTTCCGCACATGAATCTTTCAAGAAAGCTGTGATATCTGCAAATGAAGGTGACACGCAGTTGACGTTGAAACAACTTGTTCCGGTGCGATTACTGAAGAACGACTTTTTTAAACGAATTGAAGAAGCGGAACTACGAGGAGCGAGCACTGAAGAACAAAAACAAATTCTCGGTCGGGCGCGAGCCAAGAAAGGTATGTTTGAAGGAGATATGGTTGAAGGTGAATTGGAAATCGGACAGGTGAGTGCGATGCTCGACGAAATTCTTCCTGCCGGTGAAATTGTAAGCAGAATGATGAACGAGTTTGAAGCAACGCGAAATGCGATTTGCAAACTCAATTGATAAAATACTATGATTAAATACGATCGCTTTAAACTCGATAACGGATTAACGGTTATCGTTCACAATGACGAGGCAACCCCTCTGGCCTGTGTTAATATTCTCTACGATGTCGGCGCACGTGACGAAGACGAAAACAGGACAGGATTTGCCCACTTGTTCGAGCACCTGATGTTCGGTGGCAGCGTTAATATTCCATCTTACGATGAACCGCTGCAGCGCGTGGGAGGAGAGAATAACGCGTTCACAACAAACGACATTACAAATTATTATCTGACGCTTCCCGCGGCCAACCTCGAAACTGCAATGTGGTTGGAATCAGATCGAATGTTGAGCCTGGCATTCTCAGAGAAAAGTCTGGAAGTGCAGCGCAATGTTGTAATTGAAGAATTTAAGCAGCGTTACCTCAATCAGCCATACGGAGATGTTTGGTTGTTGATTCGTCCGCTTACCTATAAAGTGCATCCATATCGCTGGGCAACAATCGGGAAAGAAATTTCTCACATTGAGAATGCGACAATGGAGGATGTGAAAGCGTTCTTCAAAAAGTTCTATTGTCCATCCAACGCAATAATGGTGGTGAGCGGTCCTGTGAAAACAGAAGAAGTAAAGCAGCTTGCGGAGAAGTGGTTCGGGCCTATTCCTGCCGGTGTAAAGCACAATCGTGCGTTGCCGGTTGAACCCAAGCAGGAAGAATACCGCTCTGAAACGGTTTACCGTGAAGTTCCATACGATGGTGTGTATCTGAATTTTCACATGTGTGCCCGTGATGATGCAGAATATCCTGCGATGGATCTCATCTCCGATATTTTGTCACGCGGTAATTCTGCGCGTTTGTATAATGCGCTTGTGAAAGATCAGGAAATCTTCAGCGAGATAAACGCTTTCGTTATGGGCGACCATGATAAAGGCACTTTTGTAGTGAGCGGAAAAGTCACTGAGGAATTCTCTACGGATCAAGCGGAAGAAGCTGTGTTTGCTGAATTGCAAAAGTTGTGTGACGAAAAATTAGGCGACCGTGAATTGCAGAAGGTGAAGAACAAAGTTGAATCTTCTTTACAATTTGCCGAAATGGGAATATTGGACAAATCCATGAATCTCGCTTTCTATGAATTGATGGGCGATGCCAATAAGATCAATACTGAACTCGGCGAGTATCTCGCGGTGACAGCAGAGGATATTCAATCGGCGGCAAGAGAAGTTTTCCGCAAAACAAATTGTTCCGTTTTACATTATAAGCGCAAGAAATAATATGAGCACATTGAACAGAATACAGGCTCCTGAGTTTCACGCAGTGAAACATGTTGATTTGAAGAAATCGGATGATCTTGCGCTGAGCAACGGAATGCCTTTGTACATGGTAAATGCAGGTACACAGGAAGTAATGAAACTGGAGTTCATTTTCAGCGGCGGAATGCGTAATGCACAATTGCCGATCATTGCCACTGCTGTTAACGACATGTTGGATGAAGGAACGAAATCACGCAGTGCAATTGATATTGCGGAAGAACTCGATTTCTATGGTGCGTTTATCGAGACGGAAGTAACACACGATCAGGCTTCATTCACACTGTGGACGCTGAATAAGTATCTTGAACCGTCTCTGGAAATTGTCAACGACATTATCCGTAATGCAGCGTTTCCCGATAAGGAATTCTCCATTTACCGTAACAACCGAAAGCAGAAGTATGTTGTTGATACCGACAAAGTATCAGTATTGGCACGTCGTCGTTTTGCTGAATTGCTTTTCGGTGATGATCATGCTTACGGTAAGCGCACACATCTTAGTGATTTCGATAAATTGAATACTTCGGAATTGAACGCATTTCATAAGCAATATTATCATGCCGGTAACGGATGCATTCTTGCTTCGGGTAATCTTCCTGCAAATCTGTATGAAGTGTTGAACAAACATTTCGGAGGTAACGACTGGAAAGGTGAGATTAACGGCGATATTGTTATTGCTTCTGCTGTTTCAAACACACAACGTGAACATCTGGTGAAGAAAGATGGTGCGATGCAATCGGCATTGCGTGTGGGCCGCGTTTTGTTCAACAGAGAACACGCTGATTTTCCTGCAATGCAAGTTCTCAATTGTGCACTTGGCGGATATTTCGGTTCGCGCCTTATGGCGAATATTCGTGAAGACAAAGGTTACACTTACGGTATAGGATCGGGACTTTCCTCTATGTACGGTGGTGGTTATTTCTACATTTCAACGGAAGTAGGAGTAGACGTAACCAATGCAGCGCTGAAAGAAGTGTATTTCGAAATTGAGAAACTGCAACAGGATCTTATTCCTGATGGAGAATTGGAATTGGTACGCAACTATATGACCGGAGTTTTCCTTCGCAGTACAGATGGACCTTTCGCTATAGCAGATCGCAGAAGAGCATTAATCGGATACGATTTGGATTACAATTACTACGATCGTTACCTCGAAACCATTCAAACAATTTCAGCTTCTTCTCTTCGTGATCTCGCACAGAAATATCTGAAGAAAGAAGATCTTATTGAATTGGTTGCAGGAGATCGCAAGTAGGTTTCAGTTTTTACTGTATGAAGAAAGCAACGCTCAAACAGGTTCATCAATTGCGACAGACGATTACTGAATGTAATCCTTCCGCTGTTGCAACTGTTTTGCGTTTTTTTGATAAAGCGGAATTCTCAGCTCAATCACTGATCGGTTACCACGATGCGCTGCTTTTTCTGGCAGCGTATCCTCCTTCAGCTGAATTGTACAATACAGCG
>JBJOKQ010000265.1:0-4139 GCA_046046005.1 Bacteroidota bacterium
GACCGATGTTCGTTGATGCAGGTTCTGTCCATAGCTGAGTTGGCGCAGTAGTGGTCAGCGGAAATTGCATGCCCAGTCGTGTTGTTGGAGTTGGTATTCCTTCAATTATCGTTCCTGTGCTTCCGTTTCCATAGGAAGTTGTGGTACCGCGGCACCCAAGTACTCCGATAATATCTCCCTGTTCTACCTGAATATTGCACGGAATAATTCCGGTTGTGGGTCCGTTCTGAACTAATAACAGAGTTGTAAACACATTAGTAGTTGCTGAAAAAGTAGGCGGAGTGGTCTGGAAACGAACAATTGCTATTGACTGGTTTCCCGCGTTATTTGTAGGAACTTCCGCTCCGGTTATTGTGAAACAAGACTGCGCAACGAACCAATATCCCCTGATATTAGAGGAAAATGTTGTAGTCTGCGCCGGCATTGGTGCCTGAATCTGAGTTTGTGCAAATGCAGCTGAAGTAAGCAACAATGCCAATACAAGATGTCGTAGTTTTATCATGTGGTTTAGGTTTGCACAGCGAAGGTAATCATTTCGTGTACATAGTAAACCCGGCATGAGTCGACTACGCCTGAACTCCTTTTTTCAAATTCATTCGTAGCAAAATCTATCTTACACTACTGTTTAAAAGTCTATCTGGCTATAATTACCGGAGCCGTCTTACTGAACGTTCCGCTGCTCATACGAATGAAATATTGTCCATCATAAACCGTTCGCGTATCAATCCATGCGATCGTACTGCCCGGCGCGATTTGTGTTTCCTTAATGATTCTTCCTGCAACATCAACCAATTGTACAGTAAGAACAGTAGTAACAAGACTTCCGGCCTGAACCGCAACGAAATCACTTGCAGGATTAGGATAAACGCTCAATGAGAACGATTCGAATGCTGTTTCATTTACAGCTGTGGAAGAAACGTACGTAGTTGTCGGTTCTGAAATACTGGTCACCTTGGAAACAACATATGTTCCGTAAAAAGTAGGACCTACAGCATATGGATAAGCTGAATTCCAATTTGCATCAACAGTGCAGAAATACGCATACGTGCCATTGGGATATTCCGGCGTAACGCAGAATCTTCCATTGTGCTCATCCAGATAATCCGTGGCGGAATGAGAAATAAACTCATAATCTTCGCGATAGCGACCTAACGGATAAGTGGTGCTTACAGCTGGTCCGTCCGTAACATCTGTTCCGTCAGCATAGTGTGTGCGAACTGTAATATTTCTCAACTGATAAGATGATTTCATGCGTACTATCGGACCTGTTCCGTTTGTATTCTGATATGAATACGCGCCATAAATCGGATAGCCATCGTATGCGAAACCCAGCAAAGGAGAATGTTGTGTACTGTCAATGACGTACAAACCATCCGCATCATACAATGAACAAATAGAAGACACCGGAACTAAATCAAGATCGAATGCTGAAGGACTTTGATGGTGATGATAATTTCCCATTGCAGGATGCCCTTTCGCGCAATCAAATCCAACGCGTTCCGCAACAACTGCATCACGATTCCAAACTCCTTGTCCGGGAGGTCCTTGAATAGGTCCGCCGCCTTCAGTTTGTGTAGTGTTATTCCACGACACTCCATCACGGTAATCAAACAAAGCAACACCGTTGATGAATACGCCGATATTTCCTCCTGTAGTTGAAACCGGATTTCCTGTATTCGGTGTTGGTGTAAGAGGAAACTTAAAAATTGCATTCTGATCGCTTGCCTGTGATGGATTTCCATCGAGATAAGGACCGGTTATATAGCTTGGAATTCCGTTAGTGCTTACGTAAACCCAACTGGTCGAGTACTGTACTGTTTGAACATTCACCGCAACATTATCCTGTATCGGAGTAAAGTTATTCTGCACGTAATGACTGCCTGTAAGTGTTGTGTTCTGCAGCCACGTTGTAATTACAGGATTGGTTTGCGCGGTAAGCACAGAGATTACACTCAATCCTGTTGCGAGAAAAATATGTTTGGTTTTCATAGGCAGATAATCCTTTAAACAGTTAATTTTTCAGAGGAGGTCCGAATCGTTTTTCGAAGATGAACTTTTTATCACTCAGCGTCAAAAGAAATGCGACGAGATCGGTTTTTTCAGCGGCAGACAAAACCACCGGCTTTCGTAACTCCGGCGCAAGAGTGCCTGAACTTTGAATTCCTGATGTATAGTGCCGAATCACTTCGTACAAACTCAGAAATCGTCCGTCGTGCATATATGGGTAAGTGTATTCCGCATTGCGCAATGTGGGAACTTTAAACTTCAATGAATCTTTAACATTGTGTGTGATTCTGAATCGACCGTAATCATTTAATGATGTGTCAATGCTCAGTCCGTTGTTGGCAAATAAACCATTGGTAAAAAGCGGTTCAGTATGACAGGAATTGCAATGGCGCAGAAACAAATCGTATCCGCGCTGCTCTTGTGCATTAAACACGGCATTACCTGTTCTTACACTATCGTATTTTGAATTACATGAAATCAAACTCAATTGAAATTGCGCCAATGCTAAGAGTGTTCGTTGCCCTGTTACGACAGAATCACCGTAAGCGGAATAAAACAATTTGCGATACTGCAACGAGCGGTTCAGTTTAAAAACTACATGATTTATATCCTCTCCCATTTCAGCAACGTTGGTGATTGGTGCCAACGGCTGAACTTCTATATGATTAACGGCTCCATCCCACATCAGCAGTGAATTCCAAGCTAAATTGATCAACGCAGGCGCATTTCTGGTTCCAATGCTGTCGTGAATTCCATGACTTAAAGAATGATCCGTATGCGCAAAGGAATTGTAAGGAGAATGACAGGAAGCGCAGGATGTTGAACTGTCCAGTGACAAAATCGGATCATAGAATAATGTGCGACCAAGCTCAATTTGTGCTGCAGTTAAAGGTCTTTTCTTGAAATCGTAAACCGGTTTCGGAAAATAAGAAGGCCATGATATCAGTTCAGGCAATGATCTGAATGCTACCATCACCAATGTGAGAAATACAAACATTACCGCCGTCTTTCTCATTTCAGAATACTGAACATGTTAACTGCATGATCTGAAAGTTTCATTGCGGCTGCGCCCGGAGACATTACAACGGATTGTTCTTTCAGATTTACGGCATCAATAAAACTCTTCAAATCAACTTTGATTCGAATAACGTCAGTATCATCTTCAACCGGCAATCTTACTTTACGTAATGCATTGTACGGAGCAGCATATCCACCTAAGTGATACTGAAACTTCCCACGATTCTTTGCGCATGAAGGCGATGTTCCTTCCAGTTTCAGATTAATATAACCGCTGTGCCAAGCCCAATACATTCCTGTTGTCGGATCAAGAACACCGCTTCCAACTCCATTAGTATTGGTTACACTATCAATACCCAGATTAAATTCGACAGCAGTAATTTCGTTCAGGGAATAATACTGTCTCGGAATTCCTAATGAAGTACCCCGGGAGAGATCAATCAATTCATACTCGGATAACATTGATGGAAAATTGGCTTCGCAAATGGTAAATTGAGAAATGTAAAATCTCAATTGCGTGAATGTTACACTGTCCTTATTCTTGTCTGAATAATAAACGGAATCCATTTCAACCAGCTGGTCTCCCCAATATGGCATGAATTGAACTGTAATCGGTCGCAAATCCACAAAAGATGCAGACAACACGAAGAGCACTACAGGAACAATAATGGAGAACAGAAAACGCTTTAGCACATTCGAATATAATTCAAAAGTTCGGGTGCGGAAATCTCATGCGGTAAAGTGCAGGAAAGTGTCGACCAACAATTTACCTCTTGACATGAAACAGCAGATTCAACACCAACGACTTCTTTGTACATTTGGTATATGATAAAAAAGTCGATTGCAATTGGATCTACAATGGCAATGTTGTCGGTTATATTCGGCGCTTTTGCTGCTCACGGTTTGCAGAAATATGTGGATAGCGGTTTGATGGATGAAAAAATGCTCAGAAATTTCGAAACCGGAGCACGCTATCAAATGTATCATGCACTTGCAATTCTGATTTGCGGAATTGTTGCCAAAGTTCAATCAGAATCGAAATGGTTGTATGCATCATTCTGGCTATTCATCACCGGCATTTTATTGTTTTCCGGATCACTTTATCTGCTCGCTAC
>JBJOKQ010000266.1:0-4071 GCA_046046005.1 Bacteroidota bacterium
AGCGTATTGAATTACAGTTCCGATCGAAGCAAGACCGACAATTCATTCTGAGGAAATCGGATTAAAATTTTACTTTTATTCAACGTATGAAGCGAATTGCATTTGTTATCAATCCTAAATCAGGCAGCGACAGAAAAACTGATCGTGTAGCATTAGTGAACAGATTGAAATCTGCCTCGTGTCATACCGACATTTTCGAATGGAAGAAAATCGAAGATCGTGATTCCATTTTCGATGAAGTCCTTAAAGGCAAATACGACATCGCAGTTGCTGTTGGCGGCGACGGAACAGTAAGTCAGCTTGCAAATGCGCTAGCTGGAACAGATACCGCATTGGGAATTTTACCATTCGGATCGGGCAACGGATTGGCACGTCATCTCGGCGTTCCGATGAACTATGAACAAGCAATGACACATCTTGAAACGGGTGATATCGTAGCGATCGATAAAGGAGAAATGAACGGAATGAGTTTCTTCTGCACGGCAGGAACCGGTTTCGATGCACGTATAGGAAAGCTGTTTGCAGAAAGTACAACGCGCGGTTTCTGGACATATGCAAAACTTACCATAAGCGAGTTTCGTGCTTATCGAGGTGAAGAATACAATCTGGTCATTGATGGGAAAACTTATTCGAGAAACGCATTTCTGATTACTATTGCCAACGCCGGACAATATGGCAATGATGCGTGGATTGCTCCGCAGGCAAATGCCTGTGACGGATTATTTCACGTGGTAATTATGAAACCTTTTCGGTGGTGGAATTTACTTTCCTTGGCCATTCGACTTTTCAGAAAATCAATTCATCAGTCACCTTTCATTGAAACAATAACAGGTAAATCCGTTACTATTCACAGAAAGAAAGCGGGTGCTGCGCATTATGATGGAGAACCGGCAGCGATGGATGCCGAACTGAAAATAAATCTCACGCCACGTGCACTGAAGGTTGTGGCACGAAAAGGATTTAACGGGTAATGACATTGGTAATACCAATGAAGCGCTTCGGATAGGCTGATGCAAGATAATTTGTAACCACAACGCCGTAGTGATTATCCGAAGAAGAAGAGTGAATGAACTTCAATGAATCTCCGGGATTGGAAATCACAATTCCAACATGCCCTACCCGCTTCTCTCTTGGATTAGTTCCTGTGAAGAGAATAATATCTCCGGCTCTTGCGCTGTCAATCGGAACGCGCTTTCCGAAATTCTGATAATCTTTTGAAGAGCGCGGAACATCAATTCTGAAATTATGATACACGTACCACGTGAAACCGGAACAATCGAATCCTGAAGGTGAAGCACACGCGTATTTGTATGGCGTTCCCAGAAATGTTTTTGCGTAATTGACGATACTGTCGCGTAGGCTCAATGTAGTATCCGCAACCGTGGCTGAATTACTGATTTCATTCACTTCCGGATTTCCGAATGTAAGCGCATGAGCCAGTATGAACTTCAGCGAAAATATCATTGTTCGAAATATTCGAAAGCATTTACAATATCAAGGTACACGCCATCAAATCCGCTATCCGTTATCTTATTCAGATAAGAATCGTTGCCATACATGATGATCGATTGCCAGTTCGGATCCCAATATCGAACATAGAAATTATCAACCCACGATGGATCTTCCTGCAACAGAAATGAAGGCGCATTCACATTCCATGCATTCTTCCAATACCAACGGTAACTTTCCGCCTGGCCAATACTCATGTATGAAAGAACGAGTCGTCTTCCGCCTTGCGGTTTGTTCTGCAAACGCGCAATATCAGCTGCCGTGAGGATTTCTTCATTATAGAAAAGATCAATGATGAGTACATCGTGTTTGGAATTCTCCAAAGCAACAAGAAATTCTTCTTTGGATGCGAATAATGAAGGAGCTATGCAATACAGAAAGTTTTGTGCTTGCGACAAGCTGTCGATGTTATTTGCATTTTCATTATGCACGGATGACGGAACAAGATCCAACTCCCGCGATTCCGCAGCGAAGGAGATGAATCCTTCTGCATCGTTTCTGTTATAGGAGTCTGTTATCAAATCCGGCGCGCTGCAATAATCAGTGACCAGCACTTTCAATCCATGCGTATGTGCGAAGCGGCATTGAGCCAGCCACTGCGCCTGCTCTTCATAATTCTCACTCAGAAAATTGTTCTGATTGTCGTAACCGTAGAACAATTCTTCCTGTCCGCAACCGTCGATGGCGTTGATATATGCCATGTTCGCGGCACCTTGCGCCCCGGACTCTGCGGTGAGCAGATCGAGACCGTTTTGCGGGACTACGATAAATCCGGGATGTATTCTTTCACCTTCAGAACTGATACGAATGATGAAATCCCGCATTTCCTGACGGTAATCCGGAGCGATTACTTTATCGGAACAACCCGCAAGAACCGCGACTGTAGCCGTGATAATGAGATATTTCGCGAAAAACCTTTTCATTTTTTCCAAAATTAATGAAAAGTATTACTTTTGTCGTCCTTTAAAACGCGGGTTTACGCTGTTTTATTGAAAGTTCTGACTTTAATGCCCAGGTGGCGAAATTGGTAGACGCACCATCTTGAGGGGGTGGCGCCGTTAGGTGTACGAGTTCGAATCTCGTCCTGGGCACTTTCATTCGATTTACGATTGAAGTTGTTGTTTTGCGAAATCAAATTCGCGAAACAAAAGCTTCTTTCGCAAGTCAAAATGAGCCCACGTGGCGAAATTGGTAAACGTTGCGGTCTCAGAAGCCGTTGGAGTTAAATCCTTGGGAGTTCGAGTCTCCCCGTGGGCACCACAATTTGAGAGAGCGCGAGCGAAGAGAGCGTAATTTCTCAAATTGCACTGTTTCTCTCATGAACTCATCAACTACCTGAAGTGTAGGTTCTAAGTCGGTACAGATTCCAAACTTTACTGCACTTTTGAAACAGCTTAATCAAGATGAAATCCATCTCCATCCTCAATAAAAAAGCCTCTTTCGAGTTTTCCTTTCTGGAAAAATTCGTTGCAGGAATGGTATTGAGCGGAACGGAAATCAAATCCATTCGCCTGGGCAAAGCC
The DNA here is from genome assembly GCA_046046005.1 of Bacteroidota bacterium. Classification (GTDB taxonomy): domain Bacteria; phylum Bacteroidota; class Bacteroidia; order Palsa-965; family Palsa-965. The sequence continues at coordinate 3,033 of JBJOKQ010000266.1, forward strand.
AATATTACGGATGGATTCTGCGTCATTTTCAATGATGAAATTCTTGTGCGTAACATTGAAATTTCGCCTTACGAAAAAGGAACTCACTACAATCACGAGCCGAAACGCGACCGAAAACTGCTTTTGAAACGTGCTGAGATTCGGAAGCTGCAGAACAAGATGAAAGATCAAGGATTGACAATTGTTCCGATCAAGCTTTTCATTTCCGATGAAGGTTGGGCGAAGATGGAAATTGCGCTCGCTAAAGGAAAGAAGTTGTTTGATAAACGTCAGGATATCAAAAAGAGAGATACGGAGCGGGAAACGCAAAGGAAGTTAAAGTAATTCAGAAGACGATTGCAATTCGGTAGAGCTTACTTCGCTGAATTGGTTCAAAGATGTGCGGTAACAATGCACTGAAATAAAAAAGCCCCGTCTTTCGACGAGGCTTTTTATCTTATAAACGGTTAAGCTTAGAAGTAGAAATTGATACGGAGTGATCCGTTACCAGTTCCGAACGCGTTACGGTCTGTGTCAAGCATAAGGCCTGAAGTCTTAGAACCTTCGATTTCCTGTGTTCCAAGAGCTGGTCCTGCACCACCGATTGATTCAGTAGTGTAAGATGAGCCTTTTGTGCTTGTGAAACCAAGTCCCCATCCGAACTCACCACCAATAGCAAGTTTAGGAAGTACGAAGTATTCAACACCTACAAATCCGCGTGCACCGATTCCAAGTGTAGAAGCACCTTTCATTTCAGTGATACGCGCAGAGTTTCCGTATGTATCAGTTGTAAGGTTAGTTCCCCAGTTAGTTGTGTTAGCACCAGATACAGGATGTGTTGCATCCAAAGTGTTACCGTACTCATAAGTAGTCTTAGAACCGCTCATCCAGAACATTGCATCAGCTCCGTAGAAACCTTGCAAACGACCTTTTCCACGACGCCATTCCATACCGCCACCAAGACCGATGAAACGTGAAGAAGATTTCATTTTATCTTCTACCATTGATGGAAGTGTAGGGAATGTTGGAGGAGTAGTAACGTTCTGATCAGCGATTTGAG
>JBJOKQ010000267.1:0-4045 GCA_046046005.1 Bacteroidota bacterium
GCTCAAACCAACCTTTGCGGTAACAGAATCCCTGTGTGCTGGCCAGCAAGCTTCCTTGTATGCTGATGAAACCGATTTGCGCAGTGTTCAGATAGTTTCTCCAGAATCGCGGCGTCTCACGTTTCTTGAGTAAACCCGACGCAACTTTCTGAAGTTCATCCTTATCAAGCCAGGAAACAAGAAGTTTGAGCTTGAGGTAATCTATATTCAATTCTACGTCATCCACGAAAGAGAACACAACATACGGGGCCTTCTCGAGTTCATCCGCAAGTGAATTCAATTGATCCTGCATTTCCTGTGTATAAAAACGCTCATCATTCAGAAAGTGCAACGTATAACACCAGGCATAACCGGATAGAATACGCACCGCAAAGGAAGGATGCTGATGAAAAGATTTAAAGAATGATAGATGTTTTTCCGTTTCGGAATATTCTCCGCTCGTCTTATCCTTGAAGTGAAGATTGGTGCGCAAATACAGATAGATGTCGTTCAACGCCTTTTCCGATTCAATGATTCGCGCGTTGTGTTCCAAGTACCGAATGGATTCCGTTTTCTTCTCGCGTATGTGTGATTGCTGCGCGAAAAAAGTAAGCACTACTCTGCAGGACGAGAAATCTTCAATCTTATCAGCAATATCCAGAAGTATTTCTGCAAGATTATTTGCTTCCTTTAGTTTACCCTGATTGATCAGCAACTCAATCTTGGAAATGTTGTGCAGCAAATACGACGGATAATTACGGCTCAGGTATCCGGTCAACTTGAAAGTGTGATGCGCCAGCTGAAAAAATTTCCGTTTTTCTGCCGCACCGTTTTTCTTGTAAATGATTTTACAGAGATCATCAGAATCTGCTTCTTCCCATCCGTGCGAATGAACAGCTTCTACCAACGCCAAAGGCAACTCCGCACCCGAATTCTTCAGGTGATTGCGGAATTCCTGAAGGTGATAATCGCTGAGAAGTGCAACAACTTTCTGTATACTGAGCATGCTTAAAGGTAAATTTTTGGTCTGATAACACGCTATGTGAGAGATTTTTTTTCGGAAACCAAGTGCAACATGTTTGTGCCATGAGAAAAATCCTTGTCCTTTTTGCGTTGATGTTGTCGGCCAAATCTTTGTTAGCGCAGAGTTATGCTATTGGTCATATTCAGATTACTTATAACGATCCTGCCCGACAGAATCGCGCCATTCAAACGGAAATTTATTATCCCGCTGCTGCTGCAGGTGAAAGTGTACCGGTTGCTTCGGGAACATTTCCCGTTATTTCTTACGGTCATGGATTTGTAATGGTTTGGAGCGCGTATCAGAACATTTGGCAAGCGTTAGTACCTGCGGGATATATTGTTGCATTTCCGCGTACAGAAGGAAGTGTTAGTCCTGTCCATGCTGAGTTCGGTGCGGATCTCGCATTTCTCATTACGAAAATTCAGTCGGAAGGCGCTCAGAACACTTCATCGTTATTCTACAACCACGTTGGTTCTACTTCCGCAGTGATGGGACATTCTATGGGCGGAGGTTCTTCATTTCTTGCGGCGGAGAACAATAATTCAATCACGACAATGATCACCATGGCTGCAGCTAATACAAACCCGTCGTCAATCGCTGCTGCGCAGAACATAACAATTCCTTCATTGGTAATTGCCGGTCAAAATGATTGCGTGGCGCCTCCCGCACAGCATCAAGTGCCGATGTACGATTCTCTGAATTCTTCCTGCAAAGCGTATGTTGAAATTCTCGGTGGCGGACATTGTTATTTCGCAGAATCAAATTTCAATTGCTCATTCGGAGAAGGAACATGTTCTCCCAATCCGACAATTTCGAGAGCTGAGCAGCAGGATGCAGCTCAGGATTTTTCGCTGATGTGGCTGAACTTCTATCTGAAAAATGATTGTGCCGCATGGTCCGCATTTCAGGATAGCGTGACTCTATCGAATCGTGTAAATGCGCAAATGTCATGTGCGATTGCTTCTCCTGTTATTTCTGCCAACGGCAATCAATTAAACAGCACAGCTGCTGCCACATATCAATGGCTGTTAAATGGAATTGCGATTCCGGGTGAAGTGAATCAATCGTCCACACCTGCACAAAATGGGATGTACGAAGTCGTTGTAACCTACAATGCTTCTCCATGTCCGGATACTTCAAATCAGATCAATTGGGTTATGACAGGCACTGCCGGAATCAATGCGCGTGAATGGAATGTGTTTCCTGTGCCGGCTGATGATCAATTGAATTTGATAGCTGCTAATTCGGGTCCTGCCACAATCGTTATTTCTGATATGACCGGACGCATCATCAAACAGGAAGAAATCACTTTGATCAGCGGACAATCCGTTTCATTGAGCACAATCGCGTTGCTTGATGGACTTTATCAGATTCAGATGATCGACAAAAAGACGGATCAAATCACTAAGAAACTCTTCAATGTGCTGCACCGCTGATTATCCGAGCGCAACCCAGTTAACCGGCGTTTGACCGTCCTGCATCAACAGATAGTTCGCTCTTGAAAAATGGCGACATCCGAAAAAACCGTTCGCGGAGAATGGAGACGGATGCGCTGCTTCCAGAATATGGTGTTTCGTTAAATCAATCAGCGGTTTCTTATTCTGCGCGTGACGCCCCCAAAGAATAAATACGATTCCTTCCCGCTGTTCAGATAGAGAACGGATCACGGAATCGGTAAATTCCTCCCAACCTTTTCCCTGATGTGAAGCAGGCGAATGTTCGCGTACTGTAAGTGTTGTATTCAAAAGCAACACGCCTTGTTTCGCCCAACCTGTCAAGTCGCCAGTTTTCGGATAAGGAACGTTCAGATCTTTCTGCATTTCCTTGAAAATATTTACAAGCGAAGGCGGATGTTTGATCCCCGCAGAAACTGAAAAACAAAGTCCGTTCGCCTGTCCGGGTCCGTGGTACGGATCCTGACCCAGAATCACAACTTTAACCTCGTTAAATGGAGTTTGATTAAACGTGTTGAAGATTAATTGTCCCGGAGGATATACTGGAAAAACCTGTTTTTCTTCTACCAGAAAGTTCTTCAGATCAGTAAAATAAGGTTTGTCAAATTCGCCCTGAAGCACATTCAGCCAGCTTTCATGAATTTTCGGGGCAGCGGAATTGGAATTACTCATAAATTCAAAATAGTTTCAAAATCAGCGTTAACAACAATAAAAATCAAAAGTGCGTAAAAGTAATTTTTTGGAGCCTTGTTGAAAAATGTATAAACATATTTTTCAGGAATTGGCTGAGACTTATATTTTTGCATGGTATTTGCAAACACAACACACATCATCAAACCCAATGTCATGAAAAAACTCGTATTCGCTTTCGCAGTATTGTTCTTATCTGCGGTATCTATTACTTCATGCAAGAGCAAAGAAAAGTGCGATGCATACAGTTCAAAAGCTGACAAGGTTCAGACTTCAAAGTCTTACTAAGTAACGCTTTTAAAATTTAAAAGGCTTCAGATGAAGCCTTTTTTTATTGCAGAAAATGGAAAATCTTGAATCATTAAACCGCCTTGAGGAGTTGAATTCTTCAGGCGATTTTATTGTCTTCAAACATAGCCCGCGTTGTTCCATCAGCAACATGGCATTTGATCGTTATCAACGTTTTTTGGACGCTATTCCTTCGGGAGTAAAAACTTACGTGGTGAACGTACTTACTGCTCGCGAAATTTCACAATCCATTGCCGGTAAATACAACGTTCAGCACGAATCGCCGCAAGTGTTGTACATCCGAAACGGCACGTGCATTTATACCGCTTCTCATTCCGGAATTGATCCGCGTATAATTTCCGAATCGGTTACAGCCAGTTAAAACTTACCGTTTGTTTCAGATCCGGATGCAGACTTTTTGCAACCGGGCAAGTCATCGCTGCATTGATCAGCAACTGACGGTCGCTGTCTGAATAGTTCAACGAAGGCATTGTAAAATCCACTTTTATCTCAACAACTCTTCTTGGGTCAGTGCCCATCACTTTTGTGATATCGGCTTTCATTCCTTCCAATGAAATTTTGTGACGATCAGCGATAATTCCCATAATCG
>JBJOKQ010000268.1:0-3988 GCA_046046005.1 Bacteroidota bacterium
AATGGTTGTTGAACGGCACCCCAGTTGTTGGTGCAACTTCAACATCATTGAATGTAACAACTGCAGGAAACTATCAAGTTGCAATTGTAAACACCACGAATGCATGCGCAGGCAAAACTGATTTCACAACGATTCAGTTTCAAGCTGCACCGGTTGTTTCGGCAAGCGCCGGTAACTCCACAGTTTGCTCAGGAACTTCAGTGGCTCTTACAGGATCAGGAGCTGCCACTTATACATGGACGCCTGGTAACCTTACCGGAACAACTGTTAACGTTTCGCCTTCAACAACGACAACATATACGGTTATCGGTTTGAGCACATTCGGTTGCGCAGATACTGCTAACGTTGCGGTGAATGTACTCGCTCGTCCGACTGTTGTTGCTTCTTCAAATGTTTCAAGTGTGTGTAACGGTAACGCTGCAACATTGACATCATCAGGAGCGGCAACATATAACTGGCAACCGATCAATACAAACGGAGCATCGGTTTCTGTTACCCCTTCTTCCGCAACCACGTACACTGTAACCGGAACTGCTGCTAACGGATGTACTAACACCGCTACAGTTGCAGTTTCGGTTCAGGCTACGCCAACTGTTACTGCAACGGTTGCGAACGCAACTATTTGCTCAGGCAACAGCACAGTATTGTCTGGAACAGGTGCAACAAATTACACTTGGTTCCCAGGCTTGATTACGGGACAAACGCCAACAGTTACACCTTCGGCAACTACAACGTACACTCTCGTTGGAATCGGATCTAATGGATGTTCATCGAGCGCAACAGTTGCTATTACAGTAAACGCTTCACCGGTCGTAGCAATAAGCGGTGATAACGAAATCTGCGCAGGAGAAACTGTAACACTCAACGTAGGCGGTGCCGACACTTATTTCTGGTCGCACGACAGTTCGACTTCTGTTACTCAGATACTCATGCCATCTGTAACAACAACGTACTCAGTCAGTGGAACTGCCTTGAATGGTTGTACAGATTCTGCAGCGTTTGTTGTTACGGTAAATCAGAATCCGACTGTAACGTTCGCTCCAACGCAAACCGTATTCTGTTTGTCTGATCCGATTCTTGCTGTAAACGGAGGAAACCCATCTAACGGAGTTTATTCAGGAAACGGAATCAGCAACGGGAATTTCAATCCATCTGCAGCCGGAGTTGGTACGCATTACGTGTTGTATACATACTCAGATGCGAATGGCTGCAGCGATACCGCAGGCGCAAATTTACAGGTTGATATTTGCACTGAAGTGGCAACACAGGAGAACGTGTTGAACAACATTTCGGTTTATCCGAATCCGGTGAATGATAAACTTCAGATCAGAGCAAATGAAAACATGAATCGTGTTGTGATCTATAACTCACTTGGACAAGTGGTTCATGAAGCACAACCGCAAATGCGGAATACGGAAATTGATATGAACGATTTTGAAAGCGGAGTTTATTATGTCACGGTTTATTTTGAAAGCGGTACGGAATCGGTTAATGTTATAAAGCAATAACAAATCGGTCAGAGAGCGAACGAGGCGGCGATGAGCCGCCTTTTTCGTGAAATAAAAAAACCGCTGTGGAGTTATTGCGACGAAGGAAGCAATCTCAACAGCGGTTTTATGTAATATGACTATTGTCGTTACCTTCTTCTTCGCAAGGAATCAACAGTCAAAAGTCAATCGTCTAAACGAAAGCATTGAATCCGGTTACATCCATTCCTGTAATCAACAGGTGAATGTCATGTGTTCCCTCATAGGTAACAACCGATTCAAGGTTCATCATGTGGCGCATGATCGGATATTCTCCCGTGATTCCCATTCCGCCAAGCATCTGACGCGCATTGCGTGCGATGGTCAAAGCCATATCAACGTTGTTGCGTTTTGCCATTGAGATCTGCGCAGGTGTTGCACGGTTTTCGTTTTTCAGAACACCGAGTCTCCAGCAGAGCAATTGTGCTTTTGTGATTTCAGTAATCATTTCTGCAAGTTTCTTCTGCTGCAACTGAAATCCGCCGATTGGTTTTCCGAACTGAACGCGTTCTTTCGAATAACGTAATGCAACATCATAACAATCCATTGCTGCTCCGATTGCGCCCCAAGCGATTCCGTAACGTGCAGAGTTCAAACAACCCAAAGGACCTTTCAATCCTTTGATCGTCGGGAATAGATTTTCCTTCGGAACTTTTACGTTATCGAATACAAGTTCGCCTGTTGCAGAAGCACGCAACGACCATTTGCCGTGTGTTTCAGGAGTAGTAAATCCTTCCATACCGCGCTCAACAACGAGCCCGCGGATATCACCGTTATCATCTTTCGCCCAAACAACAGCGATGTCTGCAAACGGAGCATTCGATATCCACATCTTCGCACCGTTCAACAGGTAATGATCGCCTTTATCTTTAATGTTGGTGATCATTCCCGCAGGATTTGATCCGTGATCCGGCTCAGTAAGACCGAAACAACCCATCATTTCTCCTGTTGCGAGTTTCGGAAGGTATTTGCGTTTCTGCTCTTCAGTACCGTAAGCGTAAATCGGATACATCACCAATGAACTCTGAACAGATGCAGTTGAACGAACACCTGAATCGCCGCGCTCGAGTTCCTGCATCAGAAGTCCGTAAGAAATCTGATCAAGACCCGGGCCGCCGTATTCTGTTGGAATATAGGGTCCGAACGCGCCGATTTCTCCGAGACCTCTCAGGATCTGATTCGGGAATGCAGCACGTTGTGCGTAATCTTCAATGATTGGTGAAATTTCTTTTTTTACCCATGCACGTGCAGAATCGCGAATGAGTTTATGCTCTTCCGTCAAAAGCTCATCCAACAAATAATAATCGGGAGCCTGAAACTGATCTGTTGCCATATAAATTTCTGTATAAGCGGCCGACATTGACCGGGCGACAAAAATAGGGAAAACATAATGTTGAGCATCTTACCTGAAATGGAATCTGCGCATACTGAGCTTAAAAGTCACTTAACCGTCAGATCTGAAGGTTTATCGATGAAAAGGCGTTAAAAATCACTATGTTTGTAACTACATAGAATTCAACGTTATCAATCTGTTGCTGCAACACTGCCGCTTTTTTGGCAAGATCGTTGCAGAGAAGAACTAAACTCAAAAAACTACAATGAAAAAGACACTAACCCTGTTTGTGATGCTCGTGGCTTCATTCGGAATCCTCGGAGCTCAGTCTGTTTATCGCGGAACATCAAACAAAATCACTTTCTATTCGCACACAGCGTTGGAAGATATTTCTGCAACGGATACAATTGCAACAACATTGTTGAACACGAAGACCAATATGGTGATTGCACAGGTCGACGTTCGCGGTTTCCGCTTTGCAAATCCATTGATGGAAGAACACTTTAATGAGAATTACATGGAAACGAACAAGCCGGGCCCGAAAGACGGGAAAGGCAATGTTACGTATCCGAATCGTATGGCAACTTTCAATGGTAAAATCAATGAGAAAGTTGATTACACCAAAGACGGTACATACAATGTGACAATGACAGGTGATCTTACGGTCCACAATGTGAAGAAGCCACGCACGATCAACGCAACACTTGTGATCAAAGGCGGAATCATTACAGTTGATTGTAAATTCAACATTCTTCTTGTTGATCACGATATCAAAGTTCCGACTGCTGTTGGACAGAAAATCGCAGAGAGCATTGAAGTTACACTTCACTCTGTTATGGCGGTTCCTGCTGCAACCAAGAAGTAAGCGAAGTATTTCTTACGATAGAAAAGCCTTCTCAAGTTAATTGGGGAGGCTTTCTTTTTGAAATTATTTTGCACCGCAAAAACACTTGCAACAAAATCGCTTCTGAATTTGAAGTGGCTGCTAACTCATTTAGAAGCTCCTGTCACATCCAAGCGCAGCAATGAATTTCTCAGGCGTTGGCTAGCGCGAAAAGCGCATTGGAGGATTCACGGAGCGAAGGAATGCGGGTTGCGCCGCGAAGCAGAGCGTGTGAATCATCCCGGC
>JBJOKQ010000269.1:0-3956 GCA_046046005.1 Bacteroidota bacterium
TTCGACAAAGTTCTTGATCTGAAAGAGTGTCATTTGCAAGGAGCGTTCTCAGAATCCGTGCGCAAGTTTGTGCGCGAATACACGAGAAAGAAAAACTATCCATATTTCAACATTCGCGATCAACATGGCCTGATGCGCTCGTTGATCATTCGCACCTCTTCTACGGGAGAAAATATGGTGATTGTGCAATTCTTCGACGACAACAAAGAACAGATCGAAGATGTGATGAGCGCGATTCATTCTGAATTTCCGAACATCACTTCTCTGCTCTACATCATCAATCAGAAAGGCAACGATACTTACTTTGATCTGCCTGTTCATGTTTATGCAGGACGCGATCATATGTTTGAAGCGATGGAAGGTTTGAAATTCCGCATCGGACCGAAATCATTTTATCAAACCAATTCCGCTCAGGCGTACGAACTTTACAAAATTACACGTGACTTTGCCGGACTGACTGGCAGCGAAGTCGTTTACGATCTGTACACCGGAACAGGAACCATTGCGCAGTTTGTTTCCTCGAAGGCAAAGAAGGTTATCGGAGTTGAACTTGTTCCTTCTGCCATTGCCGATGCAAAAGAGAACGCAGGATTGAATGGCATTACCAATTGCAGTTTCTTTGCTTCAGACATGAAAGATATTTTCAATGCATCATTCATGAATGAACATGGCAAACCGGATGTGATCATTACAGATCCGCCGCGTGCAGGAATGCATGAAGATGTTTGCACAGCCATCCGCGATTCAGGAGCGAAGCGCATTGTATATGTAAGTTGTAATCCGGCCTCACAAGCGCGAGATCTTGCGATTTTATCTACGCACTATACCATCACGAAAGTGCAGCCGGTGGATATGTTTCCGCAGACGCATCATGTGGAGAATGTTGTTCGGTTAGACATTAGACTTTAGACGGTAGACTTTAGGGGCGCCTGCGGCAGCAAGGAATTTTCTTTTTGTTCATTCACTTTGGGCAAAAGTAATATCATCCCTTCGGGATTTGAACAACCTTCTGAATTGAGCGACCGCACAAGCACTGAAAGAGTTATAGAATTGATTCTATATGAAATGAATTCCATGCTGCCGCAGGCTGGGTGTCTAAAGTCAAAAGTCTAAGGTCTGGTGCAGTAATTGACCAGGTATTTCACATATAATTCTGCACCACACACAATCTGGCACGATCTTTTCACGTTACATATCAAACAACGACTATGAAACAGCCATACGCTAACCAATTAAATGACCTGCGTTATGAAAACTCCGAGCGCCCTTCTTGCCGGGATTTGCAGTCTGTTTCTTGCCTTACACGCTCCGGCACAGGCAAAAATCGAAAAGGCTGAAGCCTTACCTGCTTTGCTGAAAGATGCAGAGACGGATTCCATTCAATACATAGAACGAAGAGCTGCGTTTCTTTTTCATCAGAAGATAAACGAGTACAGACTTTCCAAGAGCATCGCTGCGCTGGAATGGGATGATACTTTGTGGCTCGCATCACGCAATCACAATTTGTGGATGCTGAAGAACGACAAGCTTTCGCACGACGAAACCAAAGGAACGACTGCATTTACTGCGGCGAGTCCGGGCGGACGTTACCTCTACGTAACATCTGACAAAGGAAAAACACAGTGGTCGGGAGAGAATGCGCTGTACAATTACTCGGCCTGGGGATCCTCGGCGTTTGAAATTGCGGAGCGGATTGCACAAGCTTCCTTTAATCAGTGGAAAGCTTCTCCCGGCCACAACGAAAATATGTTGAACCCGGACAGTTACATGCACGGTGTTGCATTTAATCTGGAAGGCGGTACAGCTTGGGGAACAGATCTGTTTGCTCGCAAACCATACGATCGCGGATACAAAGTAGTTGCTTTGAAAGCACCGATGCCTTCGAAATTTACAACTACTGCATTACCGAATAATCAGGTTGTATACACCAACTCTCCTGATGTGCAGGCGACTCCGAGCAAGAAGCGAATGAGCAATTCGCAATATGAAAAAGCGATTACTGCGAAACTGGAAGAAGCACTTTTCCCTGAAGCGGTGAAGACTGAGAAAGCATTAGCGACTGCTGCAAAGAATCACGTTGCATATATGTCGCTGCACAAAACCACCAATGGAACTGAGAAGAAAGGTAAGAGTCGTTATACCGGTGCTACAGCGAAGAAGCGCGTGAAGAAAGCATCACACGGATTCGACATCTTCAAGAGAATGCGCAGTACTGTTGTAGAGTATGTTTTCTCGAAGAGTTACGAAGCAGAAGGATTTGATTCGGAGATGGCGATTAAAGATGCGAAGGAACAGTTTCTGAATGAACGTAAAGACGTGAAAGGTAAAATCAAATCAAACGGTATGGCTGTTCAGGTCAGAAAGGTTAAAACAAGTTATACCGTCAATATCGTTGTTCTGGAGCGTCGGAAGAAGGGAACCGACGAAGCGGGAACGCAGGAGGCTACTATCGATTTCTAGTGAAGTTGATCTCCGGACAACGAAACGCCCCTGGTGAGTCATCATCAGGGGCGTTCTTGCTTTAATAGCTTTCCGTTACTGCGGCTTCTTGTAGAACTTCATTGCCTTCGGCATGTACTCTTTAATGTCTTTGATGCGGTTTGCATCGCTAGGATGCGTGCTCAGCAATTGAATCGATGCTCCGCCTCCTGCTTTCGCCATGCGTTCCCAGAAAGGAACTGCTGCATTCGGATCGTAACCGGCCATTGCCATGAAACACAATCCGAGTTTATCAGCTTCTGTTTCATGCTTACGAGAATAAGCCAAAGCACCGAGTCCCGAACCTACACCGTAAGCTTGGTTGAAAATTTCAGCTGTTTGTCCGGGCTGTTGTTCCATTGCAACAGCAAGAGCAGTTCCTCCCATCTGAATGGCCATTTGCTGACTCATGCGTTCGTTACCGTGATTCGCAATAGCATGTGCAATTTCGTGTCCCATTACAACAGCAAGACCTTTTTCGTCTTTGGTGATCGGAAGCAGTCCTGTGTACACAACAACTTTTCCGCCCGGCATACACCATGCGTTAACAGTGTTGCTTTGCACAAGATTGAATTCCCATTTGTATCCGTTGAGTCGCTTTGCCTGTTTCTGTGCAACGAGATACTTCTGAATTTCCATTGCGATTTTGTTCCCGACCTTCTTCACCATGATGGTGTTTGAATCCGTTGAAGGAACAAGCGTATTCGCATTCAGAAACTTCGTGTATTCCTGATTGGAAAGCTGAATGAGTTTCGCATCAGGAAGTAATTTCATTTGGCGGCGACCGGTAATCGGAACGCGCGAGCACGACCAGAGAATTGCGCCAAGTACGGCGATAAAAATGATGAACTTCGTTTTCATAGGATTATTCGATTGTTGCAGATAAACCGCGATCCAGGAATGCTTCGCACACAGGACGCAGTTTCGCATATTCTCCTTTCTTAACGCTGCATTTTCCGGTATAGTGTACCAGGAAAGCACATTGTTCAGCCTGTTCAGGAGTGTGATGACACAGTTCGACAAGTGTTTCAATTACAAACTGAAACGTGTTCACGTCGTCGTTCCACAGAATAATTTCGTTTTGTTCCTTGACGCGTTCTTCGGTCAGGACCAATTCTTCTGTTTCGGTTTCGTAATGGAAAAACGGATTTTTCATTGCGGTTAATTGTCCGGCAAAGTTACGAAAAACGGGGGAAAATCCGGATGCTCAGCGTTTGAGTGCTTCTTCAACGGAAATCTTCTGTCCGTCGCGCCATGCTACGATAAATGCATCGGAAATTCCACTTGAAACTGCTTCAGATTTCAAGGAATTTGCATCATCGTATGATTTCAACGCACCTACCTGATACACGGTAAGACCGGTATTCGAGTCTTTGTAAATAGATATTCCGCGTGAAGCAAACTGAAAGAAACGGTTAGCCTGATCGATAGGAACGCTTTCGCGATATGCGCCGAGCTGTACAGAGAATACAGTTCCG
>JBJOKQ010000270.1:0-3918 GCA_046046005.1 Bacteroidota bacterium
AGTGGCAAGCCCAACAGTGACAACTACCTATACAGTTCAACTTATAGATGTTAATGGATGCAGCGGAACCGATGCATTTACATTGGTAGTAGATGCCTGCACCGGAATCACGGAACAATCGAACGAATCATTCACACCGCAACTATATCCGAATCCAAGTTCCGACCAAGTATATGTATCAGCTAACTCTGAGATTATAACAAGAATTGAGCTGCGCTCTGTGACGGGATCTTTGGTAAAAGTCGTTGACGATTTAAATAACAGCACCGGAGAAATCCTGGATGTCAGTAATTTTGAAAACGGAGTCTACTTTGTGTTTGTCTATACTACGGACAATGTAGGAGCTGCAGAGTTATTGATACTTAAATAACCAATAAAGCATTTAGTGTGCGTTGAATAAACACAATTACCCAAATAGTTTATTCAACCATTAAAGCTGTTCCCCGATAATAATTATACCGGCACCGATCTTGCCTTCCTGTGAACTGAGGCGGTAGAAATACGTTCCTGCTGCCAACGCGGTATTGACAGTGATTGTATTATCAGAATTCACAGGCATTGATGAGGAGTAAACAACTTCACCTGCAAGATTAAATATTTCCAATTTCTCCGGATTCAAGCCTGAGGCCCACACAAAAGTTACCAATCCTTGTGATGGATTAGGAAAAGTTTGAACTTCTGCTTTCGGTTCAGATTTCGTTTCAGCAATTCCGATTCCTGTATAAGGTACGCTGCAATCTCCTGCCGCAAAACTGATATCCTGCTCCAACAAGCAAAAATCATCCAGAAAAAAATAGCCGTATGGTTGACCTGAACCGACTAAACTATGCTGGGTCTGCGCGTCAGATTTGAAATTACCAACCGTAACATAATTACACGCCGTCGTGGCAGTGAACGAATAAACAAGCTGCGTCCACCCGGCAGTGTAAGACGTGCTTGTTAATTCATACTGTGGTGTTACATTCATAATATTCCAACCTGTCTGCGTTACAGGATTAACTGAGAAATATACCCCGAGATTGTTCGTAATGTACTTGTAGTTCAAATTTGATCCGTGCGACCACCAGAAACTGAAAATATAATCCTGTCCCGGAACTAAGGGCGCAAGCAACTGAACCGACATGTATTCTCTGTAATCAGAGTAATTATCATTCCACGTTACAATTCCGGTAATCGCATTGCCTGTATGCGAATTACAATCTGCCATAAAATTAACCGGGACATCCATCTGGTTGTTCGCATTGGCATGAAACAAATCAGGTGTTCCAACCATAAAACTGCTGTAGTTACCATTGCAATTACTCCAAGGTGAAGCCAAATTCAATTGATTGCCTTGATAAGGCATAGCGGAAACAGTTTCAAAACCGGAATTGGGAATTCTATTTTGACCAAACGTCGGTACAAAATGAAGCATCGAAGCTACTGACAAGGAAATCAAAACTATTCTATTCATCGTCTCAAAATTTTAGTCCGGATTATTGAATTCAGTTTGACAATTTCTTTAACGGGTTGCAGATAGAGCAAAAACAAACAATACGGAACAACCATTAACAAGCCTCTGATAATTAAATCTAACCAAATGTTAGTCATCGATGGAATTAGTGTGGTAATGAAAGTCACCACCAAACCGAAAGTGATGATCACAAATATTTTTAAATCGAAAGGCTGCATTTTATATCGATAAAGGATATAGAAATACTTCAGTAAGTTAAAAAATATTACAGCAAGACAAGTTGCCAATGCTGCCCCATTCAAACCGTAAATCGGAATTAAGACCCAGTTCAGAAGCACCGCACTTACCAATAATATTACAAGCAGAAATGCGCCTACAAAATACTTGTGTGAAGTTGTCAGCACCGAACCATTCAATCCGGTAATTGAATTAATCAGCGAAGAAAATGCTATAATTCGCATTGGCCATAAACCGATTCCGAACTCTTCAGGAAGAACTCTGAAAATATTCTCTGCCTGAGTCCAAATCAAACCAAAAATCAACACTGAAATTATCGAAAGGTATTTAACGGAATCCTTATAAATACTAAAAACTTCGTCCTTATCTCCTTTATGCCAGACTTCAGCCATCTTAGCATTCGTGATACGTTCCATACTGTTATAGGGTATTTCCATTACAGCAACAATGAAAATGCAGATGCTGTATATACCAACCATACTCAGGCTGAGATAATGTCCGAGAATTATCTGATCAACAAACTTTATACCCAGCGAAGCGATAGCTGTCAACAACATCACCCACCCGTATGTCAGCATACTTTTCCATGCTGTGCTTCGATAAAACTCCCAATCGATTTTAAGTGATATCACCCCGAGTTTGTAAAGGTGAAACACCAGCAACAAAAATTGTATTACATAAATTGAAATAAACGAGATAACCAGGCCGTCTCGATTGAAAACATCATAGTAATACAATACAACAATTAGAATGGAAAGCAAACGAACGAGAACATCGTTCAGAAAAAACGTGAATCCGGAACGATATAGTGATGCGGAAAAAATCCCATAAATCGCTATCAATCCCAATGTGAAGGCAAAGAACCAGATGAAATCAAAATACTGCGGTATCAGTGGTGACTTCTCAATGTAAAAAGCTATGATCTGAGGTTTGAGCAGATAAAGCAGCGAGGTAATCAGCACACCGCCGATTACAGTGAATAAGAACATCATCGAGAAATGCCCGTGATGTGAACTCTTCTCATCCTTGAACACAGGAAAGAATCGCATCGTTATACTGCCAATGCCGAACGGCATCACCATAGCTACAATGGAGCTCACTGACAAAAGCAATCGCAAGAGTCCGATATCCACAGAATCCAGAAGTCGAGGTTGAATGAACAATACATTCGCAAATCCAATCAAAACACCCAAGTAGCTGTAAACAGTTGAAGCAATACTTTGTTTTTTGATAATGCCCACGCCCTCTAATTTTGTAAATTTGTGCAATTTACGAAATGAACATCAAACAAATTGTTCTCCGAAAGTGTGTGGCTCCTGTTTTGGTAGCTCTTCGTTTTCACAAAGTGTGGCTCCGGAAACGCGCGAATCCTTGTGTTTTAATGTTCCATGGCGTAACTGCTGAACGAAAAGGGAGCGTTAGACACATGTCAACAGTGGAATTCAGGCAACTGTTAATTCTTCTCAAAAAGGACTTTGAACTGGTTTCGCTTGATGATCTTCACTCCCGTAGAGGCAATTCTTCGAAACCCAGAGCAGCGCTGACGTTCGATGACGGGTACATGAATAACTTCCTCGAAGCTGTACCTGTATTGGAAGAAATGAATATTCCCGCGACGTTCTTCCTGATTTCTGAATCGTTAAACAACAGCGCTTTCACTTTACCGATAGACACAATTGATTGTATAATTGCTAAGTTTAATCCGGAGCATATCACAATTGACCGATTGAAATTCAATCGCAGAGGTTTGGCTTATGTGAGTGAAAAGAATGATGATATTTATTCATATATCATTAAAAACTCACACAAGATGAGCTCATTCGCGCAAGAGCTTTCGGCTCAGTTTCCATACGATTTTATAAGCGATCCGGTATATGGCAAATATGTACGGTTTATAGATGCCGCAACTTTAAAGAGAATTGCTGCAAATTCTTTATTCAGTTTTGCATCACATTCCGCTACACACATCAACTTCACAACTGCTCCCGAAGAAGTAGTTATCTCTGAGTTAAGTGAATCCAAACGAAGAATCGAAGAGTTAACAGGCAAACCCTGCAATACTATTGCATATCCTTACGGGTTGTATAACTCGTTCACCAGAAAGGCTACGCGTGAAGCAGGATATACAACCGCATATTCGGTAAAGTACCAGCTAGATCAAGACAAATTGGATCCTGAGATTTTTCAACGAATCGGCATCAGTAATACAACTACTCCACACGTTAATT
>JBJOKQ010000271.1:0-3913 GCA_046046005.1 Bacteroidota bacterium
TCCATCTCAAGGCGTCCGGCTTGAATTGCAGGATCACTTTCAGTAAGTGTTTTTGCTTCTTCAACTGTCGCAACGTTGAAAATGTAAATGCCACGTACGTCTCCGTCATCCATAAACGGACCGGCAACTACAAGTTTGCCTTCTTCAGCCATGCGATTTATATTTTCAAGATGCGCCTTTTGTAATTGATCTGCTGTTGCTGAATCCTGATCACGCTTCGGACCGCGCTTCAGGTAAGCCATCACATATTGTTTCATGCCGTATTCGTCAGCACCGAGTTTTGCAGCGAGTTCTGCATTGTAGGAAAGGCTGTCACTTGTGAGCCAGTCTGCACCATTATCTTTTTTCACAACAGAATCAATTGTTATCACCGGTTCCCCGGATTTGTTGTTACAGGATGCTGACAAAAGTGTGATTGTTGCTGCTGTCAACAATAAACGCATGGATTTCTTCATGCAATGAAAATAGGATTTTCCGATGATTCGGAAGCAAACTTATTTCTTCTGCACAGCACCCACAGATCTCATCTTCTTACGCACCGGCGTAATGCCCACCGCTTCCATCCGTACTTTCTGCAATCCTTTCGAATAGAATCCGAGTTTCTTTGCTGCAACCGGCGTCAAGTCAATGGAGCGGGATGACTTCTTCGGAAGGCGATCCGTAATGCGAACGTAAATCACAGAATCATTCGAAACATTCGTCACTTTCACAATCGTTCCGAACGGAAGAGTTTTGTGCGCTGCCGTCATACTGTCCGGATCAAAATATTCTCCGCTTGCAGTCAGCCGACCTTTCCATTTCGGGCCGTACCAACTTGCAATTCCTGAATCCAGATAAACAGGGAAATCAGGTTTCAAGCTGTCCGCGAAGACAACTTTCGACGCATTTTGCGTCTGTAAACTGTCAATTCGTGTGGAATCCGTCTGACCTGAAACAGGTGAGAGCAGGATGAGCACGAATAAGGCCGCAAGCAGCTGTTTCATAATGTAATTTAACGAATCTTTTTGAGACTTCCGGCATTATACTTTCAGCAATTATGCCAAAATACCTCAATTGCGTTGTAAGATTTAACTGTCAAACCTATCTTCGTTGACTCAAACAGAACAAGTGTCCGATAAAATCGTCATAATACCTACGTATAACGAGAAGGAGAACATCGAAAAGATGGTCCGGAAAGTTATGTCCCTGGAAGGCGATTTTCATTTGCTGATTGTAGATGACGGTTCGCCAGACGGTACAGCTGACATTGTGAAACGCTTGCAAGGTGAATTTGCAAATCGATTGTTCATTGAAGAGCGCAAAGGAAAACTCGGACTCGGCACCGCTTACATACACGGATTCAAATGGTCGCTGGCACGCGCATACAATTTCATTTTCGAAATGGATTGCGACTTCTCTCACAATCCGGATGATCTGATTCGTTTGTGGGATGCATGCGCCAATAGAAAAGCGGATGTTTCTGTCGGCTCTCGCTACGTGAAAGGTGGAAAAGTTGCAAACTGGCCGATGGGTCGTTTGCTGATGTCGTACTTCGCTTCACTGTATGTGCGCATCGTTTTGTGGATGAACGTGAAAGACACAACCGCCGGATTTAAATGTTACACGCGCAAGGTTCTCGAGAAAATTGATCTCGACAATATCCGCTTTGTAGGTTATGCATTTCAGATCGAAATGAAATATACCGCTCATCGTTTAGGATATAAAGTGGTTGAAGTCCCAATCACATTTATCGACAGAGTTGAAGGCGTTTCGAAAATGAGTACCAAAATTTTCAAAGAAGCTTTCTGGGGCGTTCTGCAAATGCGGTTCAAGAGAATCACACCGAGTAAAGCATAGCCCTGAACCTGACATTGGTCAGCGCTGACAGATTTCCGACAATTCCGCTGCGCTGCAAGGGTATTTTTGCAGCATGAAATCCATTCTCTCCTTAACCCTGATTTTTACCGTATTTTTCTTCTCAATTTCCGCAGGGAAAAAGAAGCCTTCAATCGACAATCCGCAGGAAAAACACCTGGTGAATTTGCGTCAGATGACATTTGGCGGTAACAACGCTGAAGCGTATTGGAGTTTTGATGGAAAGATGCTCACGTTTCAGAGTGATTTCTCGAAGTGGGGAAATTCATGCGATCAGATTTACGTATTGAATCTTAAGAATGCGAAAGATTCATTGTACGTTCCTGCACGCGTGAGCACCGGAGATGGTCGCACTACTTGCTCGTATTTTATGCCGGATAACAAGCATGTTTTATTTGCATCAACACACATTGGAGGAAAGATGTGTCCGCCTGCAGATAATCTTCGTCAGAACGGAAAATATCTCTGGCCGATTTACGATACGTATGACATTTTCGTTTCTGATCTTAAAGGAAACATCACGAAGCAGCTGACAAATTCACCAGGGTACGATGCAGAAGCGGTTGTATCTCCGAAAGGCGATAAAATTCTTTTCACTTCAACACGCGGCGGAGATCTTGATCTTTGGATCATGAACATCGACGGAAGTAATCCTGTTCAGTTAACGAATGAATTGGGTTATGACGGTGGTGCATTTTTCTCTGCGGATGGAAAGAAAATCGTGTTCCGCGCTTCACGTCCGAAAACAGAACAGGAAGTGAAAGATTACAAAGACTTGCTTGCTCAGAATCTTGTCGCTCCTACCAACATGGAGATCTTCACCATCAATGCTGATGGTACGGACATGAAACAGGTTACCAAACTCGGCAAAGCGAACTGGGCGCCGTATTTCACACCTTCCGGAAACAAAATCATCTTCTCTTCGAATCACGCTTCAGAGAAGGGATTCAACTTTCAGTTGTTCCTTGTAAATCTCGATGGAACCGGATTGGAACAAGTGACGTACGAAAGTGTTTTCAATTCGTTTCCGATGTTTTCTCCGGACGGGAAGAAAATTGCATTCTCTTCAAACCGCCGCAATTGGGGCACACGCGATACCAACGTGTTCATTGCCGACTGGAAAGAATAAGTCTACACTCATGCTGCCACAGGCAGATTATTGTGGTCATTCCGGTTTGCGGTGCGTATCTTTGCAGACCAGAATAATACCATGAGAAAATCATTTCTATTAGCGCTCGGATTTGTATTCGCAGCGTTTACAGTTTCGGCACAGGAAATCAGCGCTGAACGAATCCGCAAAGACGTTACTTATCTTGCTTCAGATAAACTTGAAGGTCGCGGTACATCATCGAAAGGCGAGAAGAAAGCAGCTGCATATATCGCAGGCGAATTCAAGAAATGCGGTTTATCTCCGAAAGGAACAGAAGGATTTTACCAGCCTTTCACATTCAAGTCGAATCCGAATCCGCATGATACTTCCACAGCGAATCTTAAAGAACGCACGGGTAAAAATGTTGTCGGTTATCTCGATAACGGTGCGGAATATACAGTTGTAATCGGCGGACATTACGATCACCTCGGAACAGGACACGATAAAAATTCGTTGGATGCAAATCCTGAAGGGAAAGTTCACAATGGTGCTGATGACAACGCATCAGGAACTTCGGGCGTAATCGAGTTGGCGCGTTATTATACTTCCAACGGACGCAAAGAAGCTTTTAACTTTCTCTTCATCTGTTTTTCCGGTGAGGAATTGGGATTGATGGGTTCAAAACGTTTCTGCGAGAATCCAACCGTTGATCTCACGAAAGTGAATTACATGATCAACATGGACATGATCGGTCGTTTGAATGATTCTACTAAGGCCTTGATGATTTATGGAGTTGGCACTGCGCCTGATTGGGTTCCGATGATCAACGGAACAAATTCTGTTTTTAAAATTAAACAGGACAGTTCAGGAATCGGTCCGTCGGATCAAACATCTTTCTATCTGAAAAATATTCCTGTGCTCCACTTTTTTACCGGTCAGCATTCGGATTACCACAAACCCGGTGATGAT
>JBJOKQ010000272.1:0-3886 GCA_046046005.1 Bacteroidota bacterium
CGGCTCCACCGAAGTGTGATACTGTGTCTCCACCAACATCCTTACCTTTACCCCGCATCACCCCGACGTTACCACATGCATAAAAAGCTTCTGCAGTATTTTCAACGCATCATGCCTTTGACAGAAACAGAGGTTGATGCAATTGTTGAAACGCTTACCATTCGCGAGTATCCGAAAGGAACGGTTCTGCTGGAAGAAGGACAAGTGTCGACGGAAGTGTATTTCGTGCTCGACGGTTGTGTGCGGCAATACTATCTGGTTGACGGAGAAGAAAAGACGAGCAATTTTTTTACCGAAGAACAATGGGTGATTTCCATGAAGAGTTTCGGGCAGATCAAACCTTCCGAGCATTATCTGGATTGCGCGGCGGATTCGGTGCTGGTGGTCGGTAACCGCGAGAAAGAAGAAGATCTGTACCGCCGTTTTCCGAAATTCGAAACGGTTTCAAGAAAAGTGATGGAGCAGGTGTTTGCATCACAACAGGAAATGATGTCGTCATACACTACGGATACAGCGGAACAACGGTATCTCAAACTCATGGAGCAGCGACCTGAATTGCTGCAGATCATTCCGCAATATCAGATTGCAAGTTATGTAGGCGTAAAACCTGAATCGCTGAGCCGCATCCGCAAACGTTTGTTTAAGAAGTAGGCGCAACGTCAATCACAACATTTCCACGTTTGTGTCCTTGCTCAGTGTACGCATGCGCTTCCGCAATTGCATCCAATGTATAAATGCGATCCACAACAGATTTGTATTTTCCTTCTTCAATGAGTTGAGAGATGTATTGCAGATTGTTCTTGTTGTGTGCGGTTACACCGGCAACGAATTTTCTTCCTCCGCTCATTGAAACGCGCATACCCTGAAACATCTCTTTCATTCCTGCAGCACTGAGAATCAATGTACCTTTCGGCTCCAGAACCTGTTTGCAACGCGATACGCTTTCTTTATTCACTGTATCCATCACTACGTCGTAGCGCTCCGCACTTTTTGTAAAGTCGCTTTTGTTGTAATCGATAACTGAATCTGCACCGATTTCATTCACCAACGAAACATTGTTTGTGCTGCAAACTCCGGTTACAACCGCGCCCTGAGCTTTGGCCAGTTGCAGCGCGGCACTTCCAACTGCGCCGGATGCACCAATGATCAATACTTTCTGTCCTGGTTGTATATCTGCTTTTCGCATGAAATGCAACGCAGTCAGCGCTCCGAAAGGAACGGAAGCTACTTGCTGATGCGACAGCGAGGCCGGCTTCAATGCCACGGTAGAATCCTCTTTCACCCTGATGTATTCTGCATATGCTCCGAATCGCATGTTGGTATGTCCGTATACCGCATCTCCGACTTTAAAATTCTTCACTCCGGCTCCGGTTCTTTCCACCACGCCCGAGTAAACGCTGCCTAACGTGCGGTATTTGGGTTTCAGCAGTCCGAAGAAAAGCCTTACTCCGAACGGATCTGCTTTGCGGATGCGTACATCGCCGGAATTCACTGCTGTGGCGTGAACCTTGATCAGAATCTCATGCTCGCCCGGTTGCGGCTTTGCGATGTCTTCGATTTTCAATACTTCCGGTGATCCGTATTTATAGAATACTGCTGCTTTCATGTTTTCGTTGTGTTTAACGCTGCAAAACTAGAGGAGTGCAAAATCCTGTGCATTGACTTGGGTTAAGAAAGCAGGACAATAAGAATTGAATCGCACAATAGCCTGAGAAAATGGTGTTTTCTGTCACTTTTAATGTGCGAAGGCTTTATTAGATTTGACAACCAAACCTGAATACATCTAACTCACCGGTCTATGAACAGTTTCAGTATGAAATCTCTGTGCCTTGGTGCCATAATGTTTTGCTTCGTCTTGAGCCTCTCCGCACAAATTGATATTTCAGGATTCAATGCACGTTTTTATTCCGGTACGATGCACGATAACAGGAGTCCGCTTGTTCCGCGGTCATTCAATGAACTGGTTTCGCGTATTCTGATGAGTCAGGTATATCCATATTTTTATGTGCTTACGCCCTCAAAAAATACACTCGAAAACTATGACAAGCGCGCACGATATGCTCCGGATTTTGCCGTGGGTGGTCATCCTGATACTGCTTTGTCCCGTCAGGTCAATGCTTCCAATTTTGTGTGCGCGGATCACGGATTTCATTATCTCTATCTTCGTGATCAGGGGTTGGTGAAACAGATCGGGTCAAAATTTTCAGTATGGCCGAACCAGCTGCCCAACCCTGATACCGCGATCATATTTGAGAATGGCGGCGAAATTAATAACCGAGAAGCCGGGTTCGATCTTATTGCACTGAATAACGATAAATCAATTTCAACTTTAACTCAGGATTTAAAAAGTTCTTCCCTCCTGAGTAAAACCTTAGTGAAGAATTTTGAGCACATCACTACCATTCCCGAAACCAATACTTCATTGGTGCGAAAGGAGATCGTCGGATTTACTACCCAAAAGCATTTCTTAACCATTGCATGTAACAGCGAGAACACATACATCGTATTTTATCAGGCAGGTTCAACTGAATACAAAGTAGAAACCACTAAGTACGCAACCGAAAGATACAGTAAGGTCGAATACAAACCCTTCGGACAATCCATCACTCTTACCGGAGAAACTTTCAAGAAAGCCATCTGCATGTCTCCGGATAATAAGTATCTCTATTACATAAACGGAGATGATCGTTTGGTGAAACTTAACGTTACAACAGGTAGTCGCGACTTAGTATCGACACTTGGATTTAAAAACGTAGAGAGGGGAAAAGCTCTTAGTAAGAAACCATATGTTTTCATGGAAACACCGGAGTATTGCGTGATGTTCGACGCCGCGGCTGATTCGGTAGTGTACAGTATTACTAAAGTGACTGCAGCAGATATTACTAATGACGGCGCTATGCTTATTGCTGCTTACCAGGGCAGATTGATGAAGTTCAATGGCATTACAGGAAAGTACTTAGGTGAACATACTTTCTCGGGAGGAAATCCAATGAGCAAGTATCGTAAAAATGAGATGGATAAACCTCAGGCTTCATACATTGATAAGAGCGGGAATTGGTGTGTTATCGGAGATGACCACATTAAGGTGTTCAATAAAACCGATAAGAAAGAATTGAAGAGTATTCCTTTGCCGCAAGAAGGTATGCATTCGATTCGTGTACTTGACAACGGCAGAATTGTATCGGGGCATAATTGGTCAGGCGACAGCATTATTATTTTTTATCCGGATGCTCCCGGTAAAACCAGATTGTATCCTGTATATCAGTATGGCTCATATAATTTCAGTGATCAGGGAAACTATTTTCTTTCTCGACATCCAAAGAGTGATACGATCTCTGTTATTAATCTTACTGCCGTCGCTCCAACGCGTTACGCCGTTATACCCGAAATAAAGGGCAAGAACTATTTTCATCCGCGAATGCTGGAAGCAGAAATGAAAGTTGTCGTACACGGTTATGGTAAATACTATGGTTATAACCTGTCGACAAATACTCAGTTTGAGGTGAATGAACAGAATATCGATGCTGCTTTCTTTGGTTTGGTACAGGACTTTGAAGCTTCAGAATATTCGAAGTCTGCGGCCAACGTCGGAGTATACAGAATTGTAGATAATATGGAAATCAACGACGTAGCGCAATTCGGTACACTCATGTTCAGAAGTATGCAGGATAACAGTGTTATTTTACACAATTGTCATAACTCCCATTTGCTCTCATGGTCAATGTCTAAAGATGGAAAGTTGCTGACCACTACCGGGGATGAATATTATACCGGTGAATATACCCGCTCCAAAATCTGGAGAGTGGATAGAGATGCTTCCGGAAAACTGTCGTTTACGTTATTGGATTCAATCGGGTTGTATAAACCTCGCGAAGTAACAAGCTGG
>JBJOKQ010000273.1:0-3874 GCA_046046005.1 Bacteroidota bacterium
AGTAACTAAGAGCTTTCTTAAACTTGCTTCCAACAATTCTTCGCTTTCTCAATACAGAGGTGTTGACACACTTTATCGCCATCTGCAACACAAGGGCGGAGATTTTCTCGCATTGAGCAGTCAATACAAGGCGTTGCTTGATGATTATAACCTGATCAAAACAAATTACGATCAGGCCGTAATTGATCTTAATAAAGAATTGACTTACACTAACGTTATCTCTCGTCCTTATCCATCCGATAGCAAAGCATATCCTGTTCGTTGGGTAATCGTACTGATCAGTGTGTTCTCCGCAACACTTCTGGCTCTTGTGGTTTTTGTAATTGCAGACAGAAACAAAATTTAAATCATGACAGATCTGGCATCTGATGAAGTACGCGACAGGAAAACGCTCTGGTGGGTGTATGGAATCAGTTTTCTTTATCTGATTGCGAACGCCATCTGTATTGCTCAGGAATTCTTCTGGCTTAATTTACTACCTCCGGTATTGTTGATCGGTTATTTCGCCGTAACGCGTATGGACAAAATTATTTTGTTCTGCGTTTTTCTCGTGCCGCTGTCCGTTAATCTGGCAAGTGCCGATATACAATTAGGATTAAGTCTTCCGGCAGAACCTTTGATGGCGGGAATCTTGTTGTTGTATATAATTCGACTCGTCTACAAGGGTAAAGTCAACATGGAGCTGGTGCGACATCCGGTAAGCATTACCATTATACTTTATCTCGTTTGGTTGTTAATTACAACAATGACAAGCCAGTTGCCGGTTGTTTCAGCAAAGTTTGTTGTTTCGAAGCTTTGGTTTATAGTTCCGTTTTATTTCATCGGATATTACATGTTCGCTGATTTCAGTAATACGAAGCGATTCATGTGGCTGTATATTATTCCCCTAACAATTGTAATCGGTTACACGTTGTATATGCACTCGCTGTTTGGATTTGAAGAAGATCCTGCGCACTGGGTGATGTCGCCATTTTATAATGACCACACCGCTTACGGAGCAGCGCTTGCAATGTTTTATCCGATGTTATTCGTGTTTACGTTCCGGATGAATTACTCCGTGAATATGCGTATGATTTCCGCAATGCTTCTTGTTGTGTTTACAGTTGCTCTGATATTTTCCTTCACTCGTGCCGCTTGGGTGAGTCTGGCAGTTTCGCTCGTATTTTATTTCATTCTGCGATTCAACATCAATTGGAAATACATCGTTGGACTTGCGCTCGTAGTAATTATTTATGTAGCCGCATCGTGGACGGATATCATGATCAGTTTGGAGCGCAACCGTCAGGACACATCCGACGATCTCGCAGAACACCTCGAATCTATTTCGAATATTTCTACGGATGCATCCAATCTTGAACGTATCAATCGTTGGAACTCTGCATTCCGGATGTTCGCTGATAAACCTGTTTTTGGATTCGGCCCGGGAACATACAGTTTCCTTTACGCGCCTTATCAGCTTTCTGCTGAGAAAACCATCATCAGTACAAATGCAGGAGATATGGGAAATGCACACAGTGAATACATCGGGCCGTTAGCGGAATCCGGATTACCGGGCATGCTCACATTTCTTGCAGTTGCAATTGCTATTGTGGCTACGGGATGGCGCGTATATCTTAAACTGGAACGCGGACCGTATAAATCTACAATGCTTGCTGTTGTGCTGGGACTCGTAACTTATCTCGTACACGGATCACTCAACAACTTCCTCGATACGGATAAAGCATCAGTTCCGTTCTGGGGATTCACGGCAATGTTAGTTGCTGCTGATATTGCAATAAGACGTAAAGAGAAAAAAGAGCGGGAAGCTAAATCAGCTATTTAATTTTCACTGCGATGATGGCAATGTCATCCACGTAAGCTTTCTCCTTCTTGTGTGCATTCAACTTTTCCAATAAAGTACCGATTACTTCAGCAGGAGTCTTTTCTGTATTGCTTTTCAAAATGGTTTGAAGGCGATCCATGCCGAATTCTTCTTCGTGTTCATTCGATTGCTCCACAAGTCCGTCGGTGTAGCAAACGAGCATCGCACCCTTGTTTACGTTCACAACACCTTGTCGCACTTTAACGAGTTCGTCAAACATGCCGAGACCGGTGCAGCCAACAGTCAGTAAATTGGTGCCGTCATTGTCAACCAGTAAAGGCGGATTGTGGCCGGCGTTAATGTACGTGAGGATACGGGTTTGTGTGTTGTAACGTGCAATGAAGAGCGTGATGAATTTATCGCCTTTACTGTTACGCATTACTTTCTCATTGAGCTCATGTACTAACTCGGAAAGATCAGTTATGTGACGCAACAGTATTTGCAGACTTGCCTGGAAATTCGACATCAGCAATGCAGCAGGAACGCCCTTGCCTGAAACATCTGCAACGCAGAACACCACTTCGTTTTCATTGATCTGAATGAAATCGTAGTAATCGCCGCCTACAGATTGATGCGGAAGATAAATCGCATCCATGTCGAGAAATTCATTGTGCGGAAGTTTATCAGGAAACAACATACGTTGTACTTCCCAGGCAAGTTCAAGTTCTCTGTGCATCGCTGCACGTTTCAGATTTTCACGAAACAATTTCTTATTCTCAACTGCAACAATGATGATGTTGGTGAGCGTCTGCACAAACGGCAAATGTTTGATTGCTGCACTCATCCCGCTGTCGTCTTCATTCAGATCTCCGATGAGAACGTACGCAAGCGGCTGCGATTTATGAAATACTGGAATGATGATTTCAAAAGAACGGTTAAGTGATTTCTGAGAGAAATCAACTGTTGTGATTTCCTTTATTCCGGCGAAATCACGCTCGGGATTAATTTCATTGAAATGCTTGGTGTCACCGAAACTGAGCAGACGTTGCCATTGTTCTCCGTCGTGACTGAACAAAACCAGTTTTCCAATGCCGAGTTTTTCTCTTACAATTTCTTCGAAAAGTGTAAGCAACTCTGCAACCGGAACATTGTTGTTGATGGCCTTCGTAACATCGAGAAGAGAATTCAATTTGAAATCCTTCAGTCGAGGTATTCTTACATTTCCGGTTTCACGCCCTTTTGCCATTGTTGCGAATATAGAAGATAGACGCGTGTAAGCGTGTTAATTTAGACCAATAAAGAAAGCGTTACGATTAACGGCTTAATATCAGGATTTGCGCATTTCGGAAATCAAATC
Source organism: Bacteroidota bacterium (assembly GCA_046046005.1). Classification (GTDB taxonomy): domain Bacteria; phylum Bacteroidota; class Bacteroidia; order Palsa-965; family Palsa-965. The sequence goes on from JBJOKQ010000273.1 coordinate 3,159, forward strand.
AGGCAGCTGTCGAATCGCAGCAAGCTCTCTCCATTTTCCTCTTGCTTCTTCAGCTGGTGCTCCGAAATACGTTTTACCGGCTTCAAGAGATTTTGAAACTCCCGATGTTGCAAGTACAACACATCCTTTGCCGATAACAACATCACTGGTAACGGAAACGCGTCCCCAAAGCGTAACTCGATCTTCAACTGTGGTTACTCCTGCAATGGCTACTCCTGCAGCAAACAAACACATCTCTCCGATAACAGTATCGTGTCCGATGTGACACAAATTATCCAGCTTCGTTCCTTTGCCGATAATTGTATCCGCAGTTACACCGCGATCTACTGTGCAACCGGCACCTATTTCAACATCATCAGCGATAATCACTCTTCCGCAAGTCAGCAGCTTGTCAAAATGATCAGCTCTGCGCTTGAAATAAAATGCTTCGCCCCCTAACACAACGTTAGGATGTATAATGACATTGTTACCGATCACAGTGTGATCTCCAACGAATGCGCCTGCTTTGATCACACAATTATCTCCGATTGTAACATCGCGTCCGATATATACATTCGGATAGATAACAGTGTCTTTTCCGATTTTCACATCGGGCGAATGCTGCACAAGTGAATGTCCTTTCAATTCGAAATGACGAACCAGCGCATTAAAATCTCTGAATGGATCATCTGAAATGATCAATCCTTTTCCTTCCGGACAATCCACATCTTTATTGA
>JBJOKQ010000274.1:0-3859 GCA_046046005.1 Bacteroidota bacterium
CCTGCCGGCAGCGATTGCGACCCGAAATGGTGGAATATCGGTGTGCGGATTGAAGACGATATCCTGATTACGGCCGGAGAACCTGAAGTTTTGTCGGGCATGGTGCCGAAAACGACTGAGGCGATAGAGTTGGAGATGAAGAAATGAGGTGGAGACGTTAGACGTTTGATATTAGACCGAGGGTCCGCACCCTTGGAGGGTCCGCACCCTTGGAGGGTGGATTTGCAATATCCTGAAAAACAGATAAATGCAACTTAATTTCATTCCTGCCGAAACTCACAAGAAAAAAAACGCATTCTGTATACCGTAAATCACACAATATTTCTACCTTTGCATCCCTAATAACGCATTACAATGGCTAAGAAAGGCAATCGCATCCAGGTTATTCTGGAGTGCACCGAACACAAAGACAGCGGCAAGCCGGGAACTTCTCGTTACATCACAACGAAGAACAAGAAGAACACTCCTGACCGTATCGAGTTGAAGAAATACAACCCGATCCTGAAAAAAGTTACTGTTCACAAGGAAATCAAGTAATCACCCTCAATAGTTAAGTGTCATGGCAAAGAAAGTAGTCGCTACTCTCAAAACCGGTGAAGGCAAGCAGTTCACCCGTGTGATTAAAATGGTGAAGTCGCCTAAGTCAGGTGCTTACGCTTTCAAGGAAGAAGTGGTTCATAACGACCACATCAAGGACTTCCTTGCAAACAAAAAGTAATTTTTATCTATACGATAAACAGGCAAAAGCTTCTTTCAGCGAAAGAGGCTTTCGTCGTTTCTGATAATACTGTGTATGGGAATTTTCGGTTTCTTCAGTAAGGAAAAGAAAGAAAGTCTGGATCAGGGCCTTTCCAAAACCAAGGAAGGTTTCTTTTCCAAGATTGCTCGCGCCGTTGCGGGTAAATCCACTGTTGACGCAGACGTGCTCGATAACCTCGAGGAAATTCTCATCACTTCCGATGTGGGCGTTGAAACCACTATCAAAATCATTCGCCGTATCGAAGATCGCGTGTCCCGCGACAAATACGTGAATACTTCCGAACTCGATCGCATTCTTCGTGAAGAAATCGCGGCATTGCTGGCAGAAAACAAATCGGCAGATACGCCGGATTTTGATCTTCCAACCGAAAAGAAACCTTACGTGATTATGGTTGTGGGTGTAAACGGTGTCGGCAAAACAACCACTATCGGAAAACTCGCACATCAATTCAAGAAAGCCGGAAAGAACGTAATGCTCGGCGCTGCTGATACATTCCGCGCAGCGGCTGTTGATCAGTTGGGAATCTGGGCACAGCGTGTTGATGTGCCAATCGTGTCGCAAGGCATGGGCGCAGATCCGGCTTCAGTTGCTTACGATACTGTGAGTTCAGGTCTTGCAAAAGAAATGGATGTGGTAATTATCGACACTGCTGGACGTCTGCATAATAAAGTGAATCTGATGAACGAGCTCGGAAAAATCCGCAAAGTGATGCAGAAGGTGATTCCGGATGCACCGCATGAAGTGCTGCTCGTACTCGACGGTTCAACAGGTCAGAACGCCATTGAACAATGCAAACAGTTTACTGCTGCAACGGATGTAACTGCTTTGGCCATTACCAAACTCGACGGAACAGCAAAAGGTGGTGTTGTTATCGGCATTTCCGATCAGTTTAAAATTCCTGTTCGCTACATCGGCGTTGGAGAGAAGATGGAAGATCTTCAGGTCTTCAATAAATCGGAATTCGTTAATTCGCTATTCTCCCGTTAATAACACGTACCGCATTAAAAACTAAAGCGCGTTCATCTTAAACTGAAGTTCCGCTTCGCATCAGTTGTACCCATGAAAACCAAAACACTTCGTAAGAATAAAGTCAATGTGGTAACACTCGGTTGCTCGAAGAACATCTTCGACTCTGAAGTGTTGATGGGACAACTCAAAGCCAACAGCTTTGAAGTGGAACATGAAAGCACCAAAGGTGATGCGGCAATTGTCATCATCAATACCTGCGGATTCATTGACAACGCCAAAGAAGAAAGCGTGAATACCATTCTGCAGTTTGCAGATGCAAAAGAACGCGGATTGGTTGAAAAGGTTTACGTGACCGGTTGTCTGAGCGAACGCTACAAAACTGATCTTGAGAAGGAAATTCCGGAAGTGGATGCATGGTTCGGAACGCGCGATTTACCTCGCATTCTGAAAACACTCAAAGCCGATTATAAACATGAATTGGTTGGTGAACGCATTCTTACTACGCCGCAACATTTCGCTTATCTGAAAATATCAGAAGGTTGTGATCGTCCTTGTTCATTTTGTGCAATTCCTTTGATGCGTGGAAAGCACGTTTCAACTCCGATTGAACAACTGGTTCAGCAATCAAAGAATCTCGCGAAGAACGGTACGAAAGAACTCATTCTCATTGCGCAGGATTCAACCTATTACGGATTGGATCTTTATGGGAAACGCAATCTTGCGGAGTTGATGGAGAAACTTTCTGAAGTGGATGGCATCGACTGGATTCGCTTGCATTACGCGTTCCCGAGTGGATTCCCTATGGATGCTCTGGATGTGATGCGTAACAATCCGAAAATCTGCAATTATCTGGATATGCCTTTGCAGCACATCACGGATAACATGCTGAAGAGCATGAAACGCGGAACTACAAAACAGAAAACCATTGATCTTGTAAATGAGATCCGCGATAAAGTTCCGGGAATTACTTTGCGCACAACACTGATTGCAGGTTATCCGGGAGAAACAGAAAAAGATCACGAAGAAATGCTGCGCTGGGTGGAAGACACACGCTTTGACCGCCTTGGTATTTTCACTTATTCGCACGAAGAAAATACAGGAGCCTATTCGCTGAATGATGATGTTCCTCAGGAAGTAAAGCAGGCGAGAGCAGAGGCTGTAATGGAAGTGCAGCAGGGAATTTCATTTGAAATTAATCAGCAGAAAGTAGGCAATACGTACAAAGTTCTTTTCGATCGTAAGGAAGGCGAACATTTCATCGGTCGTACAGAAGCGGATTCCCCTGAAGTGGATAACGAAGTTCTGGTTTCGGCTTCGGAGTCTTACGTTCGTATCGGTGATTTTGCCGAAGTGACCATTGAGCGTGCTGAAGATTTTGATTTGTACGGGAAAGTAAATGCCTGAGTTAATTGGGTATATTTGGTAAAACCTTTTACCCAATGAAATTTTTCCTTTCTGCTGCTTTTGCGCTCATCCTCATCAGCGCGAATGCGCAAACTTCCATCACTTGCGACAGTGTTCTTCAAACTTCAACATGCGCAGGCGGGAATGTGATCATTCCGTTTCAAACAACCGGTACTTTTCCTTGGGGAAATATTTTCACCGCACAGATTTCTGATGGTTGGGGCAATTGGACTGCTCCGCAGAATCTCGGAACTACGTTCATTACTCTTAATGGAAGTGGAATCATCTACGGAACGTTTCCTGCCAATCTGAACTTCGGTTTTCTGTATCGCATCCGCGTGATCAGTTCCAATCCGGCTGATACGAGCACAGATAGCCCGAATACAATCGTAATCACGCAGGTGGCGCAGCTCAATCAGGTAATCGCAAGCCCTGATGATTCTGCTTGTCCGGGAGATACTTTGGATTTGTACGTGCTGAATCCGGGCGCCTCATACTCTTGGTCAACCGGCGACACATCACAACAAATCAGCGTTACCACTTCCGGCATTTATACTGTAACCACTACGGATTTTCTCGGTTGTCAGGTAACATCTTCTGATACGATTACATTCGATCCTTCATTCTGCACAGGAATAGAAGAGACGATTGCTGCGGATATGTTCAGCATTTCTCCAAATCCTGCACAACAGGAAGTAACGTTGATTTTTAACACGACACCTGAAT
>JBJOKQ010000275.1:0-3850 GCA_046046005.1 Bacteroidota bacterium
TCCTTCCATCATCGCTGTATTTGCAACACGAGCTTGGCTGGTTCCCGTGCTTCCTGAACACTTCTTTTCTATTGGGGAATTTCATTTTACCAAAAATCTATTCATGCTTTCTCTGTTTGCAGTTCTGATGATTGCAGCTTCATACAGCATGATCAAGAAAGTCAGAATCTCAGAAGAAAAAGAACCTGCTTCACGCACCTTTAACTACCCGATGATTATTATTGAAGGTTTAGTAGTTGGAACACTAACGGGACTCGTTGGTGCAGGCGGCGGCTTTCTGATCATTCCTGCGCTCGTTGTATTGAGTAAGTTACCAATGAAAATGGCTGTAGGAACTTCACTCGTAATTATAGCAGCTAAATCATTAATCGGTTTTATTGGCGAATCGCATCAAGGAAATACAGACTGGAAATTTCTTCTTTTGGTATCAGTGTTTGCTATTGCCGGTGGATTCGGAGGAATAGCATTATCAAAACGCATAGACGGCGGAAAACTCAAACCTGCGTTCGGTTACTTTATTCTGATTATGGGAATTTACATTCTCGTAAAAGAACTTGCGTTCCCCGGAGTAAAATAACCTGTAACCAATGTTACTGACTTGAACGATTTTACAAACGACCTTTGTATTACCAACCTTTAGATGTAACTGCTATGAAAATCGAACAAATTTACACCGGCTGCCTGGCACAAGGCGCGTATTACATCACTTCGGGGAATGAAGCCGTTATTATTGATCCGCTTCGTGAAGTGCAACCATACATCGATCGTCTGAATAAAGATGGCGTCAAACTGAAATACATTCTCGAAACCCATTTTCATGCCGATTTCGTTTCAGGTCATATTGATCTGAGCAAAAAAACCGGAGCACAAATAGTTTATGGTCCAACGGCTAAACCGGATTTCGAAATACTCAGTGCTGAAGACAATCAAATAATTGAATTCGGCGAAGTGAAAATCAAAATCCTGCATACACCTGGACATACTTTAGAAAGTACCTGTTACCTCCTGATTGATGAAGAAGGAAAGGATCATGCGTTGTTCAGCGGGGATACACTCTTCCTCGGAGATGTTGGTCGTCCTGATCTTGCACAGAAAGCTGCGAACATGACGCAGGAAGATCTAGCCGGAATGCTCTACGAAAGCCTGATGAACAAAATTATGCCGCTTGCAGACGATGTTACAGTCTATCCGGCACACGGTGCAGGAAGTGCATGTGGAAAGAACATGATGAAAGAAACCGTAGATTCTCTGGGCAATCAGAAAAAGATGAACTACGCATTGCGTCAAGCAGACAAAGCATCATTCATTAAAGCAGTTACTGACGGACTCACGCCTCCTCCTTCTTATTTCGGGTTGAACGTAATGATGAACAAGAAAGGTTATCAAAGTTTTGACGAGGTAATGAATAAAAGCAAGCGTGCATTATCCGCTGAAGAATTTGAAACCGCAGTTGAAGAAACCGGCGCCGTTGTAATTGATACGCGATCTAACAACGAATTCTGGAAAGGATTTGTACCGCGTTCAGTTAACATTGGGATAAGCGGCGACTTCGCTCCGTGGGTAGGTGCATTAATTGCAGATGTTTCACAGCCGATTTTGCTTGTTAGTGAACCGGGCAAAGAAGAAGAGGTCATCACTCGACTAAGTCGCGTAGGTTTCGATAATGTTTTGGGATATCTCAACGGAGGATATGAAACATGGAGAAACTCAGGGAAGGAATCTGATACGGTAAACAGAATCTCTGCGAAGCAATTCGCTGATAAATTTGCGGCAGATAAAATCAAAGTAATTGATGTGCGAAAAGAAGGCGAATACGCAGCTGAACATGTTGAAGACGCATACAGCAAACCGTTGCAGTACATCAACGATTGGATCAAAGACATCAATCCGAATGAGCACTTTTATATTCACTGCGCGGCAGGATACCGGAGCATGATTGCAGCTTCAATTCTTCAGGCGCGTGGCTACAGAAATTTCTCCGAAATAGAAGGTGGCTTCAAATCAATTTCAGAAACAGCAATTCCAAAAACAGACTTCATATGTCAAAGCAAAGTATATTAATCACAGCCATTACGTTGGGTGCAGTTTTCGCGAGTTGCTCAAATGCCAATGGCAACCCGGACAAATCAACATCAGTACAAACGCCGGCAGTAAGTTCGGCTCCTGAAGACACTACAAAAGCAAAGAATATTTTCTTTGTCGACGTGCGCACACCGGGTGAATTCTCACAAGGAAGTGTAACCGGCGCAGTAAATATTCCACTCGATCAGGTTCCTTCCCGTATATCAGAATTCAAAGGGAAAGAAGAAATTGTGGTGTTCTGCAGAAGCGGCAACAGAAGCGGACAAGCAAAAGCGATTCTTGAGCAAAATGGAATTACCAATGTTATTAACGGCGGTTCCTGGGAAGATGTAAAAAAAACATATAACAAATAGTAATTTTACGATCCGGGACAGCGTCTGACAAAAGCCGGACGCTGTTTTTTATTAATACGCTACCACAATGATTGAATTCTTGAAACAACCCTGGCCATGGTATATTGCCGGGCCACTTATAGGGTTAACAGTTCCGGCTCTGCTGATTCTCGGAAACAAAAGTTTCGGAATCTCTTCTTCGCTCCGCCATATTTGTGCTGCATGTATACCCGCGAAAATCCCGTTCTTCCAATATGATTGGAAGAAGGAAATCTGGAATCTGTTTTTTGTTGGCGGGATAACTGTTGGTGGCTTTGCCGCAATGTCACTTCTTGACAATCCGGAACCAATTGTCGTTGCAGATGATTTGAAATCTGAACTTCGAACATATGGAATCACTGCGTATGACCAGCTTGTGCCTTCTGAAATTATAAACTGGAACTCCTTGTTCAGTTTAAGAGGATTCATTATGATGATCGGTGGTGGTTTCCTGATCGGATTCGGTACACGTTACGCCGGAGGTTGTACAAGCGGACATTCCATCATGGGTCTTTCCACATTACAGTGGCCTTCCCTTATTGCTACTTGTTGCTTTATGGCGGGCGGTATTGTTATGGCCAATTTTATTCTTCCGTTAATACTTTCATTATAAAATCATGAGCAACACAGAAGAAAATAAAGACTTTGAAGTCCGCTCTCTTGATGCGATTTGTGTCAATGAAAGTCACTTACAACACAAATGGTATCACAACCTGAAATACACCGCTGTTGGTATTGCGTTCGGAATTGTATTTGTAAAAGCTGAAATCATCAGTTGGTTCCGAATTCAGGAGATGTTCCGCTTTCAATCTTTCCATATGTACGGAGTAATTGGAAGCGCTGTGGTAGTTGGAATCATTTCTGTTTGGGCGATTAAGAAATTCAAGATCAAAACGATTTACGGAGAGAAAATTGAATTTCACCCGCGCACATTTAACAAAGGACAGATCATCGGAGGATTGCTCTTTGGTTTGGGTTGGGCGATCACGGGTGCATGTCCCGGCCCGCTATTTGCACAAATCGGAAGCGGAGCTACTGTAATAGCAGTTACATTAATAAGTGCAATCGCAGGAACTTGGGTTTACGGATTATTGCGAGATAAACTACCACACTAATCTCATTCAACATTGAATGGAAACCGAATTCAAAAATCATTGGGAAAAAGTATTCACGACCAAGGCGCATGATGAAGTCAGTTGGTTTCAGGAGTACCCGAAAACTTCTGTAGAGTTTCTTGAACTCTTTGATCTTCCTCCGGATGCGAATATCATTGACGTTGGTGCAGGCGATAGTCGCTTTGTCGATGTCTTATTGGAAAAAGGATATCGGAACATCTGGGTGCTCGACATTTCAAACGCTGCTTTGGAACGTGCTAAAAAACGACTTGGTGATAAGGC
>JBJOKQ010000276.1:0-3842 GCA_046046005.1 Bacteroidota bacterium
GCAGAATGAAAGCAAGAGGAATAATGATGGTTCGACCTGCGCGTTTCGGTTTCAATCCGCAAACGGCCGCGTCAAATTCTTTCCAACATCCTTCCGATGCTGATGTACATTCTGATGCTTGCAGCGAGTTCGATAACGCTGTTCAGATTTTGCGCAATCATTCGGTTCTTGTAGAAGTATTCCAGGACGATCGTGCAAATCCTCTTCCCGACTCCATCTTTCCGAACAATTGGTTCTCCACAACGGCAGAATCGGAATTGTATCTCTATCCGATGCTGGCCGACAATCGCCGCGCGGAACGAAGAGAAAATATAATTAAAGAATTGTGCAGCCGTTATGGCTATAGAACACTTCACGACTTTTCCGCTCACGAAAATGAAAATCGTTTTCTGGAAGGAACCGGAAGTATAGTTTTCGATCACGAACAACACATTGCATTTGCGGCAATTTCTCCACGTACCGACAAAAATGTACTACTCGAAGTCTGCGAGAAACAAGGATATCTTCCGTTTGTTTTCGAATGTGCCGACAGAAACGGGAAACCGGTGTATCATACGAATGTCATCACGGGAATCGGTAAGAAAATTGCCCTGTTTTGCTTCGATGCTGTTGTGAATCCTGACGATCAATCGGGAATCAGAAATTATTTCCGCAAATGCGGTAAAACGGTAGTTGAAATCAGCATGGAGCAAATGGAAAAATTTGCCGGAAATGTGCTGTTTATTGAACAACCTGAATTGCAGAGAACGCTTACTGTTATATCGGAAACTGCGTGGAATTCGTTGCTTCCGGAACAGAAATCGTTAATTGAAAGCATGACACTTCCTGTCGTAATTCCCGTACCCGTAATTGAACACCACGGCGGCGGCAGTATTCGCTGTATGTTAGCCGAACTGTACTGAATATGATCTGATTTATCCGTTCATATGCAGTTATTACCGTTCACAAATCCGTGAACATCTGCAGAGTGAAAATGAGTATTTTCGTACTTCAAATTTTTCACATGAAAACGAACTTTAAAGTAATAATCAGCCTTGCGCTGGTTGGTTTCGTAGGCTTCGCAATGAAGGAAGCTATTCTTGGAGTTGGTATTGACCCGAAAGACATCAATTCCAAATACCGCGCTCAGGATGATTTCTACAGCTATGTAAACAGCATCTGGATCGGACGCAATCCGATTCCGGGATCTGAAAACAGCTGGGGCAATTTCAATGAGTTGCAGGATAAATCACAAAAAGCACTTCAGGCTATTTGCATCGACATGTCGTCGAAAAAAGGCGCTGTTGCAGGCTCCAATGAGCAATTGATCGGTGATTTTTTCGCTGCAGGAATGGATACGAATGCGATCGAAAAATATAAATTCTCAGTGGTGACTGAAGAGTTCAAAATGATCGATAAGCTCGAAAACAAGAAAGGAATTTCTGAACTATTGGCGAAACTTCACCTTATGCAAGTGAATGCCGGCTTCGGTTTCTACGTAATGGCTGATTTGAAAAACTCTAATGAGAACGCCGTTTACGTTGGACAAAGCGGAATGGGGCTTCCGGAAAGAGAATATTATCTGGCAGACGAAATGCGTGAAATCAGATCGCAATACGTTGAGCATATCATGACAATGTTTGTGCTTTCAGGCGAAGAAAAGAACGCGGCAATTCGTCATGCCGACATGGCTTTCGCAATTGAAAAACAACTTGCTGATTCTTCTTTATCAGCAGTCGAACAAAGAGATATTGAACGCGTTTACAACAAAATGTCCGTTGGTGAATTGCAATCACGCACAGCTTCTTTCCCTTGGGAAATTTATCTTCAGACTTTGGGTGTTACGAACGTAAACGAAGTGATTGTTGACAATCCGAAATTCTTCGATCGTTTCAATTCTTTGATTGAAAGCCAAACTATCACTCTGGAAGATTGGAAAGCGTATTTTAAATGGCGCTTCATTAACCTCATTGCAGGTAAAATGCACAAGGAAGTTGCCGACGAAAACTTCCGTTTCTGGGGTACTGTAATGAACGGAACAAAAACGCAACAGCCACGATGGAAGCGCGTAATGTCAGTTACTGAAGGTGCTTTGGGTGATGCGTTAGGACAAATTTATGTTCAGCGTCATTTCAGTGAAGCTGCTAAAAAGCGTGTGAATGAAATGGTGGACAACCTTACTGCTGCATACGAGCAGAGAATCAAGACGCGCGATTGGATGGGCGAATCAACAAAAACGCAAGCAATTGCGAAGCTTCACAAAATCATGCGCAAACTCGCATTCCCTGATACATGGAGAAGCTATAAAGGATTAGTAGTATCGCGTGAATCTTATGTGCGCAACTATCTTAACTCAAACAAGTTTGATGTTGCATGGATTCTAGGCAAATTCGGTAAGCCCGTTGACAAAACAGAATGGGGAATGACGCCTGCCACGATTAATGCGTATTACAATCCTACATACAATGAAATTGTGTTCCCTGCAGCAATTATGCAGCCGCCGTTCTTTGATGAGAAAGCTGATGATGCAGTGAACTACGGAGCAATGGGTGCTGTTATCGGTCATGAGTTAACACACGGATTTGACGATCAGGGATCGTTGTTTGACGGTGATGGCAACATGACTAATTGGTGGACAGATACAGACAGAGCGAACTTTGAAGCGAAGACCAAAATGCTTGTTGATCAGTTCAACTCATTTGTAGCAATTGACTCCATCAATTTGCACGTGAACGGTGAACTTACTTTGGGTGAAAACATCGCTGATTTGGGCGGTTTAACAATATCTTACTACGCTTTCCAAATGGCGCAGAAGAAAAATCCGCAGCCGAAGCAAATCGACGGGTTCACTCCCAATCAACGTTTCTTCATTTCCTGGGCACAGGCTTGGCGTAATTCACAGCGTCCGAAATCGCTCATGAACATGGTGAAAACGAATCCGCACTCACCTGCCCGTTTCCGTGTTCTCGGACCGCTTTCGAATATGAAAGAGTTCTATGAAGCGTTTGATGTGAAGGAAGGCGACAAAATGTGGAGAAAAAAGGAAGAACGCGTAGATATTTGGTAACATTTTGAGAAATTAACACAGCCCCGGTACAATAGTCCGGGGCTTTTTTTCGACTTATAATCCGTGCTTAACTGTATCTTTGCGCCTGCCCTGCCGGAAAGCAGGATTATTTATTAGCCGCATTAATTAAATGGATCGTAAATCCCTTCTTGGATTAGGAATTATTGCTTTGCTGCTTGCCCTTTGGATGACCATGGGCAACGATGACCGCGAAGCTGACGCGAAAAAACAACACGAACAGGATTCAATTGCCAAAGTTGAAGCTATTCGTCAACAGCAGATCGCTGAAGTTGAAAAACGCAGAGAAGACAGTTTATTGAAAGAGCGTCAGAAAGACACTACGTTCAATCTGGCCGCTTTCGAAGCGGAGAAAGCGCGTAAACGTTACGGCTTGTTTCTAGGTGCTGCAAAAGGAAACAACACACCTGTTGTTCTCGAAAACAGTAAGATGAAAGCTTCGATTTTCCCTTTGGGCGGAAAAATCGGTGACGTTGAACTGAAAGGTGTAAAAACGCACAGCGGCCAACCTTTGCATTTGTATGGCAAAGATTCAACTGTATTCAGTCTTGAATTTTTCGATCAGCAACGTCGCAGAGTTCATACCGATTCACTTTTCTTCCAGGGAACAGTTGACAATGCCGCAGCTACAACAGCTAAACCTGCTTCGGCAGTGTTCCGTTTGTATGCCGATAGCAGCACTACTTCGTACATTGAATACAAATACACGCTGAATGAAAATGATTACATGGTATCGTGTGTAATCAATTTCGTAGGATGCGATAAGATCATGGCAACT
>JBJOKQ010000277.1:0-3803 GCA_046046005.1 Bacteroidota bacterium
CATCCCTAAGCCGCCGCCGCCTTTATCAGACATTTCTCCGTTATTCAGAACTGCTTTGTAGTAATCTTTCAATTCTTCTTTTGTCAGTTTGTTGATTTCGTCAAGTCTGCGCTTGAGTCCTTCCACATTCTGAGTGAGAATGTAATTCCCGGTAATAATGTTGTACTGATTGTCCAACTTACCAATCATGAAGATCGCTGAACGAATATTCTCGCCATCAATTCCGGATGAAGCTCCGTTAAGTGAACGAGGAATTTCATCCATATGGTGGTAAAGGTTCTGCAAGCACTCTACCAAAACATTGTAAACCTTCTTCTTGATTTTCGGCTCTTCCTGCATAGTATCCAATTTGGATTCCATGATTTGCAGAATAGAGGTCAACAATTCGGAGGTAATGTCACCTTTGAATGAAAGCATAATGTTATTACGCTCCATTTTGTCATAAAAGTCGTAGATGTCGACCATCATAAAACTAAGGCTCTCCGGGTTGGTTTTAGCAAATATAACGGGATTTTGGTAAAAACAAACACGTGGTGAACTTCGTGTTAAATATTCTCCCGTATCGCCGAAAGAAAGCGGGAAAGTCAAGCTTTCCCGCCTATTATTTCTATTGCATTGTGAATTCGAAAGTGTTCCCTTCAATCATTATTGTGCCGCGATTGTCGCAAGTCCCGCTTCCGAAGTCAACAGTACGTGTTGGTTTGCCGGAAGGAACCAGTTCAACTGTTCCTTGTGTAATCCATGAACAACTTAAATCACGAACCAACGGATTTGTGATGGTAGCGGTAAATGTGTTCCCGTTGCGATCTGTTCCGCTGTTACTTCCCGTAATCGTTACAACCTGATTGGCTTGTGAACTCTGACTTCCGGAAGTCCAGGTAATCGTTTTATCTGTTGCCCACAGGATTTCCCATGGAGCAGAACCGCCTTTTGTACAACGACCGTTATTGAGTACATAACGGAACGAATTGTTCGCATTGCGCGTTACAACAACAGTTCCTTCGTAATGAATTGCGCCTACATGGAAACTATCGAGTGTGATAGTCATTACACATCCTACCGAATCCCAAGGAAGACTGTATTCGATGAACATACGACCTGAACGTACTTTGCCGTCAACAGGATCAGTACATGATGCGCCATAATCAATGGTCATTACAACCGGAAATGAATTCGCAGTGTCAATTGAAATTAACGGACAACTCTGAACGTTCGGGTTGCCATACGGATCATTTCTCTGAACTCCCGGTTCGTCAATTGCAATTTTATTTACAGTCGGGAGTACCCGCATAAATTCACCTTCACAAAGGTTATTGTCGGTTGCGGACACAGTGTCGGTATCTGCTACATCATCTTTCTTACAGCTGACGTAGAATACGGATCCTGCAAAAATCAATGCTGCGGTTAGTGCAATTCGTTTCATGAATATGGATTTATTGTTTCTTATCAGACGTTTACCTTATCCGAGGGTTTAATACTCAAAAATAGGAAATTCCCGCAAATGACGCATAAACGCATTTAAACGCGTATTCCGATCACTAATACGTCATCAACCTGTTGAAAGTTCTGTTTCCAATCATCAAAATGCTGTTCGAGTTGCGTGGCTTGTTCATGCAACGGCAGATGATGTGACTCGGAAAGCAGCGTAAGAAGTTGTTTCACCATGAATTTCTTCCCTTTGGGTCCGCCGAACTGATCTGCGTATCCGTCAGAGAACATATAAATCATGTCGCCAGGCTCCAGAATGATTTTATGAAGCGTATATTTCGATGTCGCAGGTGCGAGGTTTCCTCCGATAGGGAAGCGATCGCTGTCTGTTTTTATCAATACTCCTTTGCGAATCATAACAAGCGGACGCAACGCGCCGGCAAACAGCATTTCATTTGATGATTCACGAAACGAGCAGATCGCAATGTCCATTCCGTCACGCGAATCTTCTTCATGCTGACCTTGCTTCAAAGCGGTCATGACTCCGATATTCAATCGGTTCAGTATTTCATCAGGCGAAGTAATGCCTTGCTCCAGTACAATTTGGTTGAGCAAATTGTGACCGATAACACTCATCAATGCGCCCGGTACCCCATGACCCGTACAATCAGCGCAAACAAGAATTTTACGTCCGTCTTTCTCTGCAAACCAGTAAAAATCTCCGCTTACAATATCCTTCGGACGGTAAACGATAAAACTCTCCGGGAAATGACGGTAGATGTAATCAAGCTCCGGTAAAATCGCATATTGAATTCGTTTGGCATATTGAATACTGGCGGTAATATCTGCGTTCTTCTGAGCCAATTCATGCGTTCGTTCTTCTACTCTGGCTTCAAGTATTCTGTTTTCTTTCTTGATAGCACTTGTACGATAACGTGTAAATCCGATTACACCGCCGATTATTGTGATAACGCACAGCACATAAAACCAATTTGTTTTCCACCATGGTGGTTGTATGTGAATTGCCAGTGAAATTCCTTCATCATTCCAATTTCCGTTGCTGTCAGCACCACGAATGTGCAACGTATAATCTCCTCCGGGTAAATTGGTGTAACTGATAAAACGGTTAGTGGTTACCGGCGACCAATCATTGTCAAATCCTTCGAGTTTATATTGATAAAGATTTTTTTCGGGATCTACATAATCGAGAACAATAGCTTCGAATTGGAAATAATTCTCTCGCCATGTTACGGAAATGCTGCGCTTGGAAAGAATGCTGGAATCCAGTTTTATCTCTGTTCCGAATCGTTTGTAAGATGTAACATACACAGGAGGAACATGTGTGCTCGTTACCAACTTTGACGGATTGATAATGTTCAAACCTTTTTGACCACCGAAATAGAGCAAACCGTTTTTGTTTTTGCAATAGGCTCCTTGATTAAACTCGGAAGGTTGAACTCCGGATGCAGGACCGTAATTCAGAAACATTTCCTGATCGTTTTTTGCATCAGGATTGAAACGACTGATTCCTTTGTTGTGACTAAGCCAAAGGAATCCCTGATTATCGATGAGTACGGCATAAATGTTATCACTCGGCAATCCGTTGCGCTCATACCAGATTGTGAAAGTTTCTTTCTTCACATCAAAACGATTCAATCCGTTTGCAGTTCCGATCCACAGATTTCCGGAGGCATCTTCTGTGATGCAATACACCAAATCATTCGAAATACTCGCCGGATCACGATCATCATGGCTGAACGTTTTAAAAGATCCGTTCGGACTGCGCATGCATAGTCCTGCACCTCGCGTTCCAATCCACAGATTTCCGCTTTTGTCGAAATACAAATTGAAAATTACATCCGCAGCTAAATCAGAATTGTCACTGTCATAACCCGTTAGTGAATCTGTTTTCGGATCAAGCCTGTAAATGCCGGCACCGAAAGTTCCGAACCAAATACTTCCATCTGCAGGATTTTCTGCAATGCAAAGTATTGTTCCGTTCTCCATTTTTTCATCCGGACGATAGTATTTGATTTCCTTCGTTTTCGGATTGTATCTGTTCAGGCCTTCTCCGTATGTTCCAACCCAAATTGAACCGTCGCGCCCTTCTTTCAGTGAAAGAATTCCATCGTTAAGAGCGGTCGACAAATCCGGATGCTGTGTGTATTGTCCTGTTTTCTGATTCAGCTCAGTTAATCCGCCGCCTGCAGTTCCGATCCACAATTGTCCGCGTGAATCTTCCATCACACTCATGATGGAACTGCTTTGCAAAGTATTGTCACCAACACCGGGGCGTTCTGATCTTCGGATGTGTGTAATGTTGCTCGTGGAAGTAAAATAAACCTGTACTCCTTTACCGTTCGTTCCTACCCACA
>JBJOKQ010000278.1:0-3797 GCA_046046005.1 Bacteroidota bacterium
AGAATTCATACTTCACAAAAATCACCGCAACTGGATTTGTAATTTCCACGAAGCGTTTAGCATTCGATTTAGTGTCCAAAGGAATGTATGTGACAATATCTGCGCCGTTGTAGTTCTTTCGCACTTCATATCCTGAAGGAGAAAAGAATGTAAGCAGAATTCTATGGTCCGGTTTTTGGGCTTTAATTTTTTCAATTAGAGGTCTGCCTTGTTCGAATTCTCCTAATGAAGCACAATGAAACCAAATGACGGGGCCATTTCCTTTAGAGATTTCGCGCTGCAGATTTTTAAAAAGATCACGTCTCCCTCTCAACCACAATTTTGCCTTCGTGCTGAAAAGTGAAGCTATGCGGATTGCAACGCCATAACTGAAAATTCCGAGTGCGTAAAGAAATTTCATCTCAGATATATTCGCCGCGTCCTCTTCTGTAGATTGGAATTACAAATCCTACGCGCGCACCGTAAAGTAAATCTGTACGAATGCGTGTGTCAGCTCTCATTAAATCGTAATCCCAGGAGCGACGGCTTTTGGTAATGCCCTGATAGGCTTCGAATCCGAAATACGCATTGAAGTAACGCGAATTACTCATGTACCAATATCCGATGAACTGCGAAAATGAAACACCTGACGTCAGTCGATCATAACCCTTGAGATATTCGCCGGTCAATTGCGGACTTCTTCCTCCATTGTCATAAATGCGAATTTTGTGTTGCAACATTCCAATGCCGCATGTCAATAGAATTCCGGAATTTTTATTCGGAGAAATTCCATTTATCGGGAAAAGATGTCCGAATTGAACGTGAGCAGTGAAACCGCGTTCGAAGATTCTCAAGTCGGCCATTTTGCCTTCCTGGTCAATGACGAATCCACCGCTGGTTTTTATGCTGTCGAGAATTCCGTTTTCCTTTACCTGATATCCGAAAATGTAATTCCACTCACCGGTAATAAAGTGATTGCGTTTGGACTTATATCCTCCGAAAGCTCCAATTGTGGAGTTGTCTCCGAATCGTTCAGCCAGATCGCCTCCCGGAATAAAATAGCCATAGCTGGCGGCGAAGAAACCGGTAGTGATAATTGAATCGCGCACGTTCCGGCTTTGGGCGCTTGCGTTATTCGCAGATACCAGCGCCAGTCCAACGAAAATCAGCACTAAAACCCTATGTTTTCTGAACATGGGTTAAAGATAGCCAAAAGCGGCCATGGGGCGGTCAGAACAGAGGTAAAACGGGCTAATTTGTCTATCTTCGCACGATTGTAATTGAACAAATTAATGACAACAATTGCCAGGAAAATTCAGATGGTTGACCTGATCGGTCAATATCAGAAAATACAGAAAGAAGTTGATGAGGCTGTTCTGAATGTAATCCGTTCATCGGCTTACATTAACGGCCCTGAAGTGAAATCCTTCAAAGCAGAATTGGAGGCTTATCTGAAAGTGAAGCATGTGATTCCATGTGCGAACGGAACAGATGCCCTGCAGATTGCAATGATGGCATTGGGTTTGAAGCCCGGTGATGAAGTTATCACTGCCGATTTTACTTATGTTGCTACGGCTGAAGTCATCGCACTTCTAGGATTGACACCTGTTCTGGTAGATGTATATCCTGATACAATGGATATCAATGTTGAAGCCATTGAGAAAGCGATTACTCCGAAAACCAAAGCAATTGTTCCTGTTCATTTGTTCGGACAGTGCGCCGATATGGAACGTATTCTTGCTGTGGCGAAGAAGCACAATCTTTTCGTTATTGAAGATACAGCACAGGCAATCGGAGCAGATTACACATTCAGTGATGGACGCGTAGCGAAAGCAGGAACGATGGGTGATATCGGTTGCACTTCATTCTTCCCTTCGAAGAATCTCGGATGTTTCGGAGACGGAGGAGCGATGTACACAAACAGTGATGATCTCGCATCAAAAATGCAGATGATTGCAAATCACGGACAGAGTGTGCAATATTATCACGACAGCATTGGAGTGAATTCACGTCTTGACAGTATGCAGGCTGCGATCCTTCGCATTAAATTACGTCATCTTGATAGTTATGCAGCTGCGAGAAACAATGCAGCTGATTACTATGATAAGGCGTTCGCCGGTCATCCGAAATTGAAGACTCCGAAGCGCGCAAAGAATACGAATCATGTTTTTCATCAGTACACTTTACAGTTGATCGGAGCGGATCGTACGGCATTAAAAGAGTTTCTTGCTTCTAAGGAAATTCCGATGATGATTTATTACCCTGTTCCATTGCATTTGCAGAAAGCATATCTGGATCCACGTTACAAGCAAGGAGATTTTCCTGTAACAGAGCAATTGTGTTCGAGCGTATTTTCTTTGCCGATGCATACAGAGCTGGATGAAGAAACTTTGAAATACATAACCGACTCTGTGAAGGAGTTTTTAAAATAATCCGACTTTATGAATATTGCAGTTGTAGGCACCGGATATGTCGGGCTGGTTACAGGAACATGTTTAGCGGAAACAGGCAACCACGTTATATGTGTTGACATTGATGAAGCTAAAGTTGAAAAGATGCGTAATGGCATCATTCCGATTTACGAACCGCATCTCGACGTGTTGTTTGAAAGAAACATCAAACAAGGTCGACTGAAGTTCACGACAAATCTTGCTGACGCTATTGAGAATGCAACACTGATTTTTCTCGCGTTGCCAACTCCTCCTGGTGAAGACGGCTCCGCAGATCTTTCATATGTACTCGGTGTAGCAGAAAATCTCGGGAAGATTATTAAAGATTACAAGGTAATCATTGATAAGTCAACAGTTCCTGTAGGCACCGCAGAGAAAGTTCATGCGGCCATCGCGAAAAATGCGAAAGTGGAATTTGATGTTGTTTCCAACCCTGAGTTCCTGCGTGAAGGGTTTGCAGTAGACGATTTTCTGAAGCCTGATCGTGTTGTGATCGGAACATCCAGTGAACGTGCGCGCAAGTTAATGGAAGAATTGTACAAGCCATATGTTCGTCAGGGAAATCCAATCATTTTTATGGATGAAAAATCTGCAGAGTTGACGAAGTATGCTGCGAACGCATTCCTTGCAACCAAGATTACTTTCATGAATGAAATTGCAAATTTGTGCGAGAAAGTTGGAGCGGATGTTGACAAGGTGCGCATCGGTATAGGAAGTGATGATCGCATCGGGAAGCGTTTTCTTTTTCCGGGAATCGGTTACGGCGGAAGTTGTTTCCCGAAAGACGTACAAGCATTGGCGAAATCTGCATCGGAAGCCAATTCAGATATGAAGATTCTGAAGTCCGTGATGGAAGTGAATGAATCACAGAAAACGATAATAGTTCCAAAGGTGCGTTCGTATTTCAATAATAATCTTGAAGGAAAGAAGATCGCGATTTGGGGATTGGCATTCAAGCCGGATACTGATGATATTCGCGAAGCGCCGGCACTTTATATCATTAAAGAATTGCAGGCTGCGGGAGCAACTGTTTCCGCTTACGATCCTGAGGCTATGAACAATGTTGCAAAAATTTACGCAGATGGTTCTGTAGCGTTCGGTATTGATGAATATTCTGTTCTTGAGAATGCAGACGCATTGATCATTTGCACAGAGTGGAGTTTGTTCCGCACGCCGGATTTTGCAAAAATGAAAAAGATGTTGCGTCGCCCTGCAATATTTGACGGACGTAACTTGTACGGATTGGATCAGATGCAGGAAAACGGATTTTACTATGTGAGTATCGGCCGCGCTGTGGTTGAAAATTAATAGCAGATATGAGTTCGAAGAAACGCGTATTGATTACCGGAGCAGCCGGATTTCTCGGTT
>JBJOKQ010000279.1:0-3790 GCA_046046005.1 Bacteroidota bacterium
ATTCCACCACCGTTAATTGAACGCGAAACAAATCCATTTGCCCCGCAAATAATTCCGCCGTTCGTAGTTCCGAATTGAATCGAGTTTAATACTTCGCCGGTATTGGTCGCAAACTGAGACCAACTTGTGCCGCCATCAGTTGAATACATTCCTGATCCGCTTGTACCAACTACATATGGATTCAATCCTGTAGTTCCTTGATAACTCAATGATTTCAAATCACGGAATCCCCAGAAGGGTTGATTCGCAAATGTCCATGTGTTTCCGCTATCTGTAGTCATTGCAAGATATCCTCCGTCTGCAACAATCCACCCTTGCGCTGTTGTGGTGAAGTAAACATCATTGATATTCTCCAGTGTTCCGGAACTCAAAGTGTCCCAGTGATTTCCTGCGTCTAATGTTCTGAATAACGATCCGTTCTCACCGGCACAGTAAAATGTCAAACTGTCCGGTGACGATCCGCATAGAAGTGAAAGCCCGGTAATGTTTTGATAGATGTAGAAATTATTCATCAAATCAAATCTGAACACAAGTCCGCTATCTCCCGTTACCCAAACGTTATCCGATCCCGCTTTTACAACATCATTAAATTTATGGTTGATAGAAGATGCGTTCATCGTCCACGATTGACCTCCGTCAGTTGTTTTCCATATTTTCCCGTAATAGCCGGAATCTGGAGGTGTGCTGTATCCGCATACATATCCTTCAGTTGAACTGAAAAATGCTGCACCGCGTAAATACACATTCTCTGGTAAGTTAACTTCCGCCCACTGCGCATTCACATTCGTCACACTGGCGAACAGAATTAGAAAATAAATAAATCTGATTTTCATATTTAGTTTTTGAATATTGCCGGAACTACAAGTTGTTCTTTTTCGGTTTGTATAGAAATGTAATAAACGCCACCGGTAAGACCAAGTTGATTTCTTTCGAGTGTAAATGTATGAGTCCCCGCTGCTTGATCTGCATTGTAAAGCTCAACTTTTTGACCAATGGGATTGTAAATGCAGATAGTAACTCTAGATTGAGCTGGAATAGAATATTGAAGTACCATATTCTCCTCTGCAGGCATTGGGCTTACTGCTGCATTAATGGTTTGACTTGTATTTGCGAAATATCCTGTTGTCAAATCAACCAGCACTCCGTCACTCGAATAGCAAGGTGTGAGTAAACCGGCACCGTTTTCTGCACGCACCGAGAAGTAATACATCTGTCCGGTTGATAATGTAAGATTACCAACGTGAGCAGTGTCGTATCCCCAATTGTTCGTCCAGTTCACCACGTTACTGTCACAAGGTGTGGTACCGATCGCATACCAATATCTCGCTAAACCGGAATTGGTATCGGAAGAAGGCGACCAATCGCCCCACAAATCAGTATTGATCGTCAGTAAATCTATATCACTTCCTAAACTGTCATCTACCGTTGTAATTGGAGTCGGGGAGGTCCAATCTACGTTGACATCCTGGTAAGATATCGCCGATAGATTTCCCGCCGTATCAGCAACAATGCTTTTTACTCTTCCTGCCGGCGTCGCAGGATTAGTATTCTGATATCTGAGGTCGCAAGTTGGGCAGTTGCCAACTGTTACTGTTGTCGATTGATTTGAAAATCTGGATCGATAAACTTTGAAGTTATTGATCTGCCAGTTGCTGTTTCCGCTACGGAACGACACATGTGTTCCCGTTGCAAGCGGCGTCGAATCTGTCCAGCTTCCAATAAAAACGTTGTCTTGATAAACACTCATTTTCCCGCTGATGCGATCATAGATTACTTTCCAGTCGTACCACTGATTCGCATTAACAGTCATTGCTGCAGAATTTCGCAGGTAGAAGGTGTCGTTGATTACTTCGTAAAATTCACACACACTTTGATCAACGCGGAACCAAACGAAATAGGAATTTCCCCTGTTGGTTAATGATGGATTATCGCAAAAGAAATGAAATCCTGCGCGACGGTTATTTCCTGTGCCATCAATTTTTCCTGCCCAGTGATAGAGATATCGGTTCGATAGATTTTGCGTCAACGGCGCTGATATATTCGTATTAGTAAGATTTTCATCACTCTGTTCCAGTACCGAATTATTTATCGCCCACGTCCCGGTGTAGGTTGTCCAATCAGAATGAATAGCAGTTTGATCGAAATTATCACTGAAGAATCCTCTTGTATTATTCGCGCGCCAGTCTGATCCATCGTAATCTATAACTTGATAATATGATTTTTCAAGACCGCTTCCTCCAACATTATCGCTCTCCGAGAAGCTGGCATTGAAGTTTTGCGTTTGCCACACTCCTGATATACTTACTTGAGTGGTTGGCGCGGTTACATCAGCCTGTGTATTGTTAATCGTGCTCGTCCAGCTTGCATTCCATCCACTTGCTGTTGTCGCACAATCGGAACGCCATTCAAATGTCAAGGATCCTCCGCTCGATGTAATAGTTCCTGGACTATTCGTTCCCGTGTAATATCCGATCAATGGCGCATTTATTGAATTCCCGTCATAGATGTAGAGATAGTCCCAAGTATTCTCCGCACTGAATGAACTGAAGTTTACGGTTACTGATGTTGCATTCACAGGAGCAATTGTCCAGATTAATCTTTCATCATCTGAGTAGTTAGCAGCTGACCCGCCGCTGTCGTAAAATGTTCCTGATGCTGTTGTATATATTGTTGCTCCAGGGGCTGCATTTATAAGTTGGTAATAATAGTTCCAGTTCCAGTTGACACCCGGATCACTATGCGTTTGATTCGGATAATGCTGATGTCCTTTGATTCGTGTGCACGCACCGGGTATCGAAGATTGATTGTAATAGGTCGTTGGTAACCACGGCCACCATCCGGTGCGCATTGGGTCAATGTTATTGTCTGCGCAGATATTCGCAACAAGCGCTGCTGAACTGGTGTACATCGCAGTTGTATACCAGGCAGGATTGCTTACATAACCCTCATGTTCCAACCCAATTGTATATGGATTTTCCGAACCCACATGCCATGCTTTCTGCGATTCATAAACCATTTGTGTTACCTGACCATCACTCGAGCGCAGAACATAATGTGCAGATACGCTTGCTGAACAATTCTGAAACCAGGAAATACATCCTGCGTATGTTCCTTGTACAGTATGTATAGTTACCGCACTGATCAATACGCCGTTTCTCGAGCTGTAATTGCAACTTGCGGCCTGGTTCCACAAAGCAGGACCGTAGTCAGGCGATAACAAATTCATATCATCATTCCCGGCACGAAACTGATTTCCATTGCGATCAATAACACGTTCACGTGAAATCTGCACGGAAGGCGCAGAGAGCACAGCATAGTTTTCTTCTCCGAATAATTGCTTGAGGTTATAATTTCGCTGAGCAAAACCATATTGCGCAGCCATCGATTCATCATTCATAAATTGAAGAACCGAATACACGAAACTGTTCATTGCATAAACATTGCCGGGTTCATTACTAAGAGGAAGTTCACTTAACATCTTTACTGTAAACGCGATGCTTTCAGCTTCGGAATTTATCGGTCCGGACTTACTTTCCGCGGAAATCGTTCTCAGATATATCGATTCAAAAGCCTTCGCATAAGCATTGATTGCATATTGCGGAACAGCAATTATTTTTTCTTCTTCAATTTGAGAAAGCTGCGCAACAGTGCTGATGTTGTTTCTGAACCACCCTTGTCCGTTTTGCATCATGCCCATCACCGTGAGCGCTTGAGGCATTCCTGTACAGGATGACGGTTCATTGCTTGTCAGGTGGGTGAAACGCGTATTGGTAAATGAAACAGCTTCCAG
>JBJOKQ010000280.1:0-3770 GCA_046046005.1 Bacteroidota bacterium
GAATATTCGTCACTTTTTAACGACACATTTCGACTCCGTTTACAAAGCAACTCTACGGAGGTGCCTGTTTCTCATCATCCGTATTGTTACTTTATTTACGATAACGCAATAAACATTTGGATTCATAAAGTTGAGCAAGTGAAAGATACCCCACTTGCTTCATTTCTCACTACCATTAAAGCACCTAACAATAGGACTGAAGGACTAATATATAAGGGAACTCACCTATCCCGCATCGAAATGGGTTTTACGTCTGTGGGTGACTCACTGTTTAAAGATTTACAAATCGTCTACTTTGATAAACTAATTGATAGCAGTGTTAGAGGAGACTCTGTAATCTTTCTAGAATTCAGCATTAAAAACCTTTCATTCAGGGAAGGTCCAGAGTCCGCAAATTATTTTGTTTTTGGAGCGCGTTCACTTAATGCGTTCAAAGAGAGCGATCCTCGTACCAAAATTTATTTGACGTTACTCAAAAGAGGAACTTCGGTATATATCATCGCCACATACTCAGGCTCAAAAGATCCTGATGATTTAATGATAAAAAATATGCTGAGATAGCACTTGAGCATTTTTAATCAAGTAAACCCCAAGAAACCGATTTCACCATTCTCACGTTCCTTTACACCTCAATTCATTCACTTACTCTATTCCCAAACGCCGCACATCTCCGGAGAAATTCAACCGGCAATCCATCGCAGTTCACATCATCCCACCCACCCCTCCATTTTCTGGCAAACTATTTGTATGTTTGAGTTGTACAATTTAACCAGCCATGAAAAAGATTGCATTATATCTGTTAGCCGGAAGTATTTTTCTGGTAGCATGTAAAGAATTACAAAAGCTCGCTACCGATGCGGCTAATTCTGTAGGAACTACAACCGCGGCTCCGCTTACCAACGCTGAAGCTATTAAAGGTCTTAAAGAAGCGCTCAAACAAGGCGTAAATAAGGGAACCACCAACGCCTCAAAACCGGACGGTTTCTTTAAGAATCCTGCCATTTTCATTCCTTTCCCTCCTGCTGCGCAGAAAGTGAAAGACAATGCAATGAAAATCGGACTGGGTGCACAAGTAACTAAATTCGAAGAAACACTGAACCGCGCGGCTGAGGAAGCGGCGAAATCAGCAGCTCCGATCTTTATCAATGCTATTACCAGCATGACTATCGGTGACGGGCTGAACATCCTTCGCGGATCTGACACTTCAGCTACCAACTACCTGCGTGTAAAATGCACCGACTCTCTGATGATCCGCTTCCGCCCTATCGTAGCGCAGGCGACACAGAAAGTGGAACTTACCAAGCAGTGGAAACCGCTGGCTGATGCTTACAACAAGATTCCTTTTGTTACGCCGGTGAATCCTGACCTCGACGGATATGTTTGCGAACGCGCCATCAACGGACTTTTCAAGCTCGTTGGCGATGAAGAGAAAAACATCCGCACCAATCCTGTAGCGCGTGGAACAGACATCCTGAAAAAAGTATTCGGTTCCAAAGAGAACCCGCACAACAAGTAAGTGCATTACCAAAACAAAAAAGCGTCTCCGGAAAATCGGGGACGCTTTTTTTTATGGAGTGTTTTTATTCTCAGAACGTATATGCTCCGCCCATATCCAGGTCGGCAAACTTACCGTCGCTTGGCTTGATACTCAACACCGGAATCTTCGAGTGATTGACAATCTGTTTTGCACGTGGTCCGAGGAAAATGCCGCTCATTTCTGATTCGTGTTCGGTCATGATCACGATCAGATCTGCATTTACACTGGCTCCGTATTTCAGCGCTTCCACGGCGAGATTATCGCCTTTGATGGTATGGCGCGAGAACAATACATCTGCTTTCTCAATGGCATTCTGCACCTGATCGAGAACGATCTGCAGTTTCTCGTTGCCATGGTCTTCATCTTCTTCCAGCAATCCAACGATGTGAATTTTGGCCATGAACAACTTCGCTAATGCAATTGCATATTCCGTTTTCTCACGTGAATGCAACGTTCTGTCTATAGGCAAAACAATATTGGTGAATCCGAGTTTCACTGCGTGCGTCTGCACGGTAATCACCGGACACGGAGCCACGGTAACCACTTTGTGTGCGTTGCTACCGATGAAAAATTCTTCAAATCCGGAAGCGCCGTGTGTTCCCATAATGATGAGGTCGATATTTTCCTCTTTCACCTCTTCCACAATCTCATGCGCCACTTTTCCATTGGAAAATGATGAAGTCGCCTTACATCCGTAGTTGATGCGAACTTCTTCCACCAATTCGGCCAGTTTCTGCTCCACGATCTTGTTCACTTGTTCGTGATTCTCGATGCGCATTACAGGCTCCGGAATTTCAAAATGATATTCCATTGCAGGCATAACGTGCAGCAAATGAAGATCTGCTTTCGCTAAACGAGCAAGAAATGATGCATGTTCAAGCGCGAGTTTTCCTGTTTCGGAAAAATCAACGGGAACAAGGATTTTACGGATGTTGAAGTTCATATTCGATGTGTTTCTGTAAATATCAGCACCAGCAACGACAAATCAAATGATAATGTGCAGAAATAAAAAAGCCCGGCGATGAACCGGGCTCTATTCTGAAAGAATTTACGCTATTAATAAGGGTGGAATTCCGCGAGATCTTTCTTCGGTGTTGGAACGATGGAAAGAACCGGAATATCTGATTTGTTGATGATTTCCTGAGCGGCAGAACCGATGAAAAGATCAGTGATGTCAGTTTCCTGTTGCGTCATGATCAAAAGAAGATCACCTTCCACTTTGTTGGAATAATCAACGATGATTTGTCCAAGTGACTCTTCTCCTTTGATTCCTTTGATGATTTCTGCAGTACAACGCAGGTTGTGTTTTTCGATATATGCTTTCACTTGAGAAAGCTGACGTGTCAATCGGTTTACGATGAACTCATCTGAAGTGAAAAGAACCGATGCAATGCGGATATCCGCTCCGTACATCTTTGCAAATTCCATTGCCTTGGTAACTTTTTCACGGGTTTCTTTGGTAAGATCCAGAGGAACCACGATGTTCTTACAACCGTCGCGGTGGTGTTTTCCTTTGATTGTAATTACCGGAACTTTTGATTCGCGAACGATGCGAAGTGCGTTAGAACCGATGAAACGTTTACGACCTGCTGTAGAACCGCTGGTTCCCATCACCACAAATTTTGCGCTGAGCATATCAGCAACTTCAGCCACTTTCTCGTAAACCGCACCGTGTGCAATCACTTTATCGCATTTCACTCCGTGCTCGCTTTCAATTTTAGCAATTGCTTCGTCGAGTTTTGCGTTGATTTCCTTGCGCATTTCATCATCATCAGATTTAGAAATGAAGCGGCTAAGGAATCCGCCGGTTTCCATTACGTACACCAGTGTCAATTCACCTTGAATCATTTTCGCAAGATGCGCGGCTTGTTCAAGAGCAATGAACGACTGTTCGCCAAAATCAATAGGAACTACAACTTTGTTCGGAGTGTTACTCATAATCGTTTGGTTGGGTAATGCTTAAAAGTTAGATCGGTTAAAGATGCGCAAAAATAAGCAAAAAACTGGAAAATCAGGCATGCATATATTAACGCGGATTCTGCATATTTGAGGGAATTTAAGCGAAAATCAATGCAAACTCCAATAGCTGAATCAGAACTTATTCTGAACCCCGATGGAAGCATCTATCACCTCAAACTGAAGCCGGAAGACCTGGCTGATAATGTCATTGTTGTTGGCGATCAAGGTCGCGTTGAACAGATTTCTTCCTTCTTTGAAAAAGTAGACTGTAAAG
>JBJOKQ010000281.1:0-3735 GCA_046046005.1 Bacteroidota bacterium
AGAATAACACACTTGTATTCCTTACTGCTGATCACGGCGCAGTAGAGAATCCGCAGTTTCTGAAAGACACAGGAATTCCTGCCGGATTTTTTGATGAAGACAGAGCAATGGATTCACTCAAGAGAAATCTGAAACGTGTCTACGGCGATACATTGGTTTGGATGTATGCAAATGATCAGATTTATCTGCATCAGAAAACCATTCAAAACAAAGCAATAAACAAAGCAGAAGTTGAACGCTATATTGCCAATTTCATGATACGATTCAACGGAGTTGCGTCTGCATTAACATCTCAGGATCTCGCATTCACTGAGTTTAAAGAAACGCCAAAGTATCAGGTGCAAAAAGGATTTTACATTAAGCGTTCCGGAGATATTGCAGTTATTCTTAATCCGGGATGGATTTCCGGTTATCATCGCAGCACAGGAACAACGCATGGTGCTCCATGGTCGTATGATACACATGTTCCACTCTATTGGTGGGGATGGAAAGTTAAGAGCGGTGAAACAGAAAGCGCGGTAAGTATTACGGATATTGCTCCTACAGTTTGTCAATTTCTGGGAATACAATTCACCGACGGTTGTACGGGCAAACCCATAGAAGGAATCATCAAGTAAATTTTATCCGTAGCGTTGCGCCTTCAAATATGAAACAGGTACATCCGGAAAAGCACCGACTGACTACACTGCAAAAACAAATTCTTCGATGGATAAGATTGGAAGGTGGCGGATGTTTGCCTGTTCCGAGATTATTTAATTCGCTCTACAACACGCAATCGCAGTTATACCCCGACGCATCAAGTCTTTGTCAGAGAATGGCCGAAGCTGTTGAGCAATTGTGCCGTTCAGGTTATTGTGAAGTTCGATATAAAGGAAGCGACAAAGTGAAGTTTCCTTCGTTGTACGACATAGGCGGAATTGATCGCAATCTGGAGTTTACCGAAGAAGGATTCTGGATTTGGAAATCCACGGATGTGCCTGAAGTTGCGTTGACGGATTTCGGAAGTCATTACGCCGGAATGTATTCGTAATCGGAAATTATTTTCCGCATTGCTGTATTGCAAAAGCCTCTGAAATTAGTACCTTCAAATTATTCT
Source organism: Bacteroidota bacterium (assembly GCA_046046005.1). Taxonomy (GTDB): domain Bacteria; phylum Bacteroidota; class Bacteroidia; order Palsa-965; family Palsa-965. The sequence continues at coordinate 1,097 of JBJOKQ010000281.1, forward strand.
GAAATAATCCCACTGCCGTGAAAAAATATAAACTGCGTGAACTCCGTACTTTCTCCTCTGATGAGTGGATGGTGAATTCAACCAAGAAGTACAGAAAAGTATTCGACAAAGCGGAACTAAGCTATGTACGTTGTGAATTTTCTTTTTTCAATAAGCTGTTTGATGAACAGGATTGGAGTTGCACTGTAATTCTGAAATGCTTTGAAATTCTACCTGCTGAACGAAAAGAGATTTGTTCATTGGACACGAAGCGCGACATTAAGATGGACGAGAATATCGTTTATCTGCGCGATGGTTGGGGAAATCCGAAAGAAGGAGCCTATTGGAAGAAGGGCGAATACGTTTGGGAAGCATGGATTGATGATGATAAAGTCGGTGAAACAAAGTTTATCATCAATGATATCGGAAAGGTAACACGCGATGCAAATCCGTATTTCAAAGTCAATCATCTGAAGCTGCATGTAGGCGACGGTAAAGCGTGGGAGAATCAGAATCGTGTATACCTGAAAACCATTCGCCGCGATACAACGCAGTATGTTTGGGCGGAATTGGAAATTCAGAATATTTCAAATCTTGAATGGGATTACGAACTTACGTTTAACTTCCTCGATGATGCGCACCAGCATAAAGGGCAAGTGTTCAGAGAAGGTAAAATTTCAGCTGGAAAACTTGATTACAAATACACATTTGATGTTGGCTGGGGAAATGACGTAGCGGGTTCATGGAAAGATGATTTGTATTACGTGGAGATTCTCTTCATGGATACACTTGTGGCTCAAGTGAAGTTTGATGTAGGAACTCAGGAGTCGGAAGGAATTCCGGAGTTGCTCACCGGCAATGAAATTCTTGTTCCTTCGAAAACAAAAGACGGTGCAGAGAATAAACAAGAGGAGAAGAAAGAAGAAGTAAAAGAAGAATCACTGGATGAACTGCTTGCGAAACTTGATGCATTGATCGGGCTTACAGGTATCAAGAAAAGTGTTCGTGATCATATCAATTATCTGAACTTCCTGAAGCTTCGTAAGGATAAAGGATTTGAAGAGAGTGGTAAGATTAATTTGCACAGCATTTTTACGGGTAATCCGGGCACAGGAAAGACAACGGTCGTGAATATGCTTGGGAAGATTTATAAGCAGATGGGAATTCTTTCCAAAGGACATGTTGTAGAAGCGGATCGTGCGGATCTTGTTGCGGAGTATATCGGACAGACAGCGCCGAAAACCAAGAAGGTAATTGAATCGGCTCGAGGTGGAATTCTTTTTATTGATGAAGCATACGCATTGGCTCGTAAAGGTGACGATGCGAAAGATTTCGGAAAGGAAGTAATTGAAATTCTCCTGAAAGAAATGTCTGACGGCCCCGGCGATATTGCGATCATGGGCGCAGGTTATCCTGATGAGATGCACAACTTCCTGGATTCTAATCCGGGAATGAAATCACGATTCAGTCATTATTACATTTTTGAAGATTACCTTCCGGATGAGTTGCTTGCGATAGCGTTGAGTGGCGCAGAGAAGAAAGGTGTAGTATTGGATCTTGAGGCACAGAAGTTTCTTGAAGAACAGTTTATCGAAGTGTACAGAACGCGTGATAAATCTTTTGGTAATGCACGTATGGCTTTAGGAATTATCGAAACCGCGAAGATGAATATGGCTTTGCGTTTGATGAAAAGCAGTGACGTTGATAAGCTGGACAACGATACGTTGAGTACAATCACACGTTCGGATATAGAACTGGCTTTCGGTGGTACAAAGCGTCGCACTCCTGATCTCGGAATCAATGAGAAATTATTGCGGGAAGGGCTTGATGAGTTGAATGTGCTTGTGGGTATGAACAATATCAAAGCCGAAGTGAATGAATTGGTGAAGTTGGTGCGCTTCTATCGTGAAACGGGAAAAGATGTACTGAATCGCTTTTCATTGCACGCTGTTTTTTCCGGAAATCCGGGAACAGGTAAAACTACTGTGGCAAGAATCATCGCGAAGATCTACAAAGGTCTTGGCTTGATTGAAAAGGGTCATTTGGTGGAAACCGACAGAGAAGGCTTGATCGCAGGTTATGTCGGTCAGACGGCCCTGAAAACAGGTGAGAAAATTCAGGAAGCGATTGGCGGTGTTTTGTTTATTGATGAAGCATACGCTTTATCTGACGGCAGCGGAAGAACTTCAGGCGGTGGAAACTTCGGGGATGAAGCTATTCAGGTAATTCTGAAACGTATGGAAGATATGCGCGGACAGTTCGCAGTGATTGTTGCGGGGTATCCTGATAACATGCACAAGTTTCTCGAGGCAAATCCGGGACTGAAGTCACGTTTTGATCGTCATTATGAATTCTATGATTACACCGCGGAAGAATTGTACACCATCTGCAGATCATTGCTGGATAAAGAAAAGCTAACACCTACAGATGAAGCGGACGCTCATCTTCGCAATTACCTGAATCAGCTTTACGCCAATCGCGATAAGTTTTTCGGTAACGCGCGTTCAGTTCGTCAGGTGGTAGGAGAAGCTGTGAAGAATCAACATTTGCGCATGGCTTCGTACGAAAGCGCTCAACGTACACAGGAAGCGCTGACAACACTTACCATGGAAGATGTCGCTGAGTTTGAAGTGAAGGAAGAGAAATCACGCGGCTCGCTT
>JBJOKQ010000282.1:0-3729 GCA_046046005.1 Bacteroidota bacterium
AGGTTTGAGTCCTACACTCTTAAATCCTTCCGGATTGGAAGACATTATCCACGCAGAATAGCCTGCGTACTTTTTCTTCAACGTATCCCCGATCGCTTTGTAAAATGTTGTGATATCATCTTTATCCATTCGTTCGCCATAAGGAGGATTCATGATCACAATGCCCGTTCCTGCAGGAGGATCCCAGGTATTGAAGTCGGCGCAGAATGTTTTAATCAGATCGTCAACGTTTGCTTTGTGAATATTCTCTCTTCCCTTCTTCAAAGTATTTGAGGAAATTTCGATACCGTAAATTTCCACCGGATTATTGTTGATGCGGTTGATTGCACCTTCGGTAATTTTCTCCCAGAGTTCACTGTCGAAATCGCGCCATTTGAGAAACGCGAAATAATCGCGGAAATAACCGGCTGGAATATTCGCCGCGAACATTGCTGCTTCAATCGGAATTGTTGCAGAGCCGCACATCGGATCAATCAACTTCAATCTTCCATCCCAGCCTGTAAGTTGAATCATTCCCGCAGCCAACACTTCGTTCAAGGGAGCGCGGCCGGTATCCTGGCGATAACCGCGTTTGTGTAAAGAGCTTCCTGAGCTGTCAAGCGCAACTGTGACTTTACTTTGTGTAATGTGAACGTTGATTCGCAAATCCGGCTGTTCTTTATCAACTGAAGGTCGATTTCCGGTTTTGTTTCTGAACTGATCTGCGACAGCATCTTTGCACTTCTGTGCCATGAAAAAACTGTGGTGAAAAAGTTCCGTATTCAATGTGCAATCAACGGCAATTGTATTGTTCTCATCGATCCATTGCGACCAATCAATATTCATGATTCCGTCGTAGAATTCCTGCTCGTTATTCGCCTCGAATTCAGTAACCGGCATGAGCACACGCAATGCTGTGCGCAGCATAAAATTCGCTTTGTACATCGTGCCTTTATCACCGACAAAACTCACTGCGCGATTATGCACTTCAATTTCTTTTGCACCCAATCTCAACAGTTCCTTGCCAAGAACTTCTTCAAGTCCCTGCATGGTTTTGGCCACCATTCTGAATTCAAAAGCGTTTTTATCTTCCATCGTTGTTGAACTAAACATGTGAGGTAACCAACCAAGCGGTGAGCATGCCCACGAGTATCGTTACAAATTTTATTGCATTGAACCTGTGATTCTCACTGGTTTCAAACAGAATCGTTGTTGAAATATGCAGGAAAATACCGACAACAATTCCGGTGACTACTGCGAAGTAAGGTTCCAGACTTCCCGTTAATTGCGTGCCCGCGAAATTTGCAATCATCATCCCGAGAGGAGTCATTATTGCAAATACTATCAGCCAGATCACCGCTTTCAATTTTGAATTTCCATAATGAAGCAACAATCCCATGAAGGCGACTGCAACCGGAACGTTATGAAGAACGATTCCCGTTAGAAACGGAGTGAACACCACATCGCTTTGCGTTTGTACGCCGAGCGGCATTCCTTCGAGTAATGAATGCAAACACAAGCCGATGACAATACCTGCAGGAATTTTTCCGCCGTGATGATGATGATGCTCGTCGCCATGATGATGAACGTGTCCATGTTCAATTCCTTCGGAAACATATTCAAGCAGCAACTGAATCAGAAATCCTGCGAGTATCCATATTCCGGCTTTTGCTCCGGCCGATTCATAAAGTTCCGGAACAAGATGCAGTAAACTCATTGCAAACAGAAACGCGCCGCTGAATGAAAGCAGAATCCGCATTGGATTCCGCGGAATTTTTACAATCAGCAACAGCAAGCCGCTGGCAAAAACAGAAATGAAGGCTATAAGTCCGTATACAATCATAAATTTTACGAGCGCTTCGTGCAGTAAAAAATCATGCGATCCGATTTCTCTGCGTTAAATTCATTGAGGCTGTAATCGCCGAAAACTTTATTCACTACAAATAACTTCTCCAACATTGTTCGCATCTGTTGTTCTGAGAATAGCTGAACCCGTTCCTGAAAATGAAATATCTTATCCTGATCATTCACTTCAATGAACTTGACGCAGAATTCACCGTCGATTATTTTCTTCCAATGAAAATGAATACCATCAATGCTTTTTGTGCCTTCGGGATTTGACTCAACCGCTCTGCGTACGAATTCAGAATTGAAGTAATCCAGCACAAAACTTCCATTCTTTCGAAGACATGCCGCAACAGCGTTAAGCGTGCGAATATTATCGCGCGACGACTCGAAATATCCGAAACTAGTGAAGAAGTTAAATACTGCGTCGAAGTAGTTTATCGCAACCGGTCTGCGCATATCATGAACAAAAAACCGAAGTCGCTCGGAAGAATTTGCTGATGCATCAGAAATACTATGAGCTGACAGATCAACACCTGTAACATCGTAACCTTGAGAAGCGAGCACTACTGCGTGACGTCCGCGCCCGCAAGCCAAATCCAGAACACGTGCATCGTTCGACAATTTCAGCTCCTTCGCCATCGCCACTACTGCGTTCTTCGCTTCTTCTTCGCTTCTGTTTGAATAGAGAATCGGATAATAGCGGCTGTCAAACCACGATTCAAACCATTCACAATTCTCTGTTACCCGATCCATGGGTGCAAAGGTACACTTAACAGCGCAACCCGAACAACGAATCATTGCTGAGAATTACTATTTTTACAGAGTACTATGATTACTGCGCTTTTTAGAGGTATCTCAATTGTATGCTGTTTGTTCGTTCTGACTTACGGACGAGTTAGTGCGCAGGATTACAAATTCAACCAAATCAGTTCAGAGAACGGACTTTCACAGACGACGGTGAATTGCATAATGCAGGATCGCATGGGCTTCATGTGGTTCGGCACGCAGGAAGGTTTGAATCGCTATGACGGTTTCAATATCCGCATCTTCAAACGTGATCCGAAAGATTCCAATTCACTCTCAAATAATTTCATTTATACCACATTCGAAGATCATTACGGCATGATCTGGATCGGTACAAATGGTAGCGGACTCGACATGTTTGATCCGACTTCCGAACGATTCATTCATTATCCTTCCGACCCTAAAAACATCAGCACCATCAGCAGCAATTCCGTTCGTGTAATATTTGAAGATCGGGATAAAAATCTCTGGATCGGTACAGATGACGGCCTTAATCTTTTTGACCGCAAGACGAAAAAATTCACCCGCTTTCAGAATAATCCAAACGATCCGTATTCACTTCCGGGAAATAAGATTTATGACATTACACAGGATGAATCCGGACTGATGTGGTTAGGTACATACGGAAAGGGAATTTGCAGTTTCGATCCTGTTACCAGACGTTTCTTCAGTTACATGCTCACGGACAGTCAGATTTCGCTGTTGTATCCTGCATTAATTGCGACTGATGTTCGACGTAAATCGCAGTGCAATCTGATTCGCTCTTTGTTCATTTATGATAAGGAACATTTATGGGTTGGAACGGATGGCGGCGGGATTCTGGTTTTCAATCTTAAGACACATAAAGCCGAGCGACCTGTTTATCCTGACGGCAGTTACACCATGCCGGCAGAAGCCCGTATCTTCTCAATGTGTGACGGTCCGGAGAACCGAGTTTGGCTTGCTGTTTATGAAACGAGTCTTGACGTTTTCGACAGAACATCAGCGAAGTTTGAACATTACACACCGAATGACCGGGATCCGTATGCATTTGCATCGCATCAACCCAAATGTATTTTCCGAGATCGCAACGGGAATATGTGGGTAGGAACGAACGGT
>JBJOKQ010000283.1:0-3702 GCA_046046005.1 Bacteroidota bacterium
CTTCTCCGAAATACTGATCCAATCCGCTGTTGCGCATCTTGAATTCCTGCACTTCCGGAAATCCGTTCGTAATAATGTGTAACTCGTAATTACCGCGCAACTGATCCAGCAATTCTTTTGCTCCCGGAATCAGATTTGTTTTCCGAGGGGCTTCGGTGATGTAATCGTGATCGAACTGCTCAGCAAGTTTTTTATCGTGAATACCGAAATGCGCTAAAGCCTGCTTGAACCGCAACGCTCGAAGTGTGGCTTTGTCAATCAGCTTTCGGCGGTAACGATCCCATAACAGATTGTTGTACTCGTTGTAATGCGACACAAAAATATCTGCAGAAGGAACACCGCGCTCATTCAATCCGTAACGATGAAACAATTCGGAAAGCGTTTCATGCGCATTACGCTCCATATCCCAGAGCGTTCTGTCGAGATCAAAAAACAGATGCGTATACTTAGCCATGATGCTGCAACGCCTCCGGCATGTATTGCGATAATTGCAGCCATTGCGCTATAAAATTCAGGGCAAGCGACCACAATAAAAGAGAAATCATCAGGTACAGTAAAACAGGTTTTCGTTTTCTGTAGAATGCTACTCCGACTAACGTTCCGATGGGAATTGAAATCAAACACGGTGTAACAAAAGCGATTCCCGCTAAACCGAATTTTTGCTTGATCCACACAATACGTTTGTTGGAACGCGTCATTACGCGTTTGTTCTCTCCGGTAAAATCACTGATCGGTCGTCTCGTAAAAAATGATTTCACTTTCGCCATGTTGATCGACCACCATGTAGCAATTGCCGAGCCCGCATAATAGAAAACAAGGATTCCGACGGCGCCTCCTCCCGTTGTTACACCGAAAGCCTGACCGAAGTTCATTCCCTGGCGTTCCGCTTCAAACGGCGCAAATAGAAATTTCACGCTTGAAATCAAGGCGACCTCTACAACCTTCAACCACTGTGTTACTTCTTCGCCCGATACCATAAATTCTATCAGAGTTTTTCGCCGAAAGCAAGATCGCCTGCATCTCCGAGACCCGGAACAATGTATGACTGCGCAGTGAGTTCTTCATCAATTGCGCAACACCAGATTGTTGTGTTCTCCGGCATGTGTTTGCGCACGTAATCAACCGCCTGCAAACTTGCAATTACAGAAGCAACGTGAATGTGTTTCGGTTTACCGCGACGCAACATCGCCTGATAAGCAAGAATCATTGAAGTTCCCGTTGCCAGCATAGGATCGCACAACACAAGCTCTTTGCCTTCAATTGAAGGACAAGCCAGATAATCAACATGCACTTCAAATGTTCCGTCTTTGTGGTGTTTGCGATAAGCTGAAATGAACGCATTCTCTGCTTTATCAAGAATTTGAAGAACGCCGTAATGCATCGGCATTCCCGCACGGAGAATTGTTGCAACTACCGGCTGATTAGCGATAACCGGAACCGGAGCAATTCCCAATGGCGTAGTCACGTCATCAATTCTGTAATCCAGTTTTTTGCTGATTTCGTACCCGATAATATTCCCGACGCGTTCCAGATTTTTACGGAAACGCATACTGTCCTTCTGTACGTTGATGTCGCGCATTTCGGCCATATACTGGCTGAGAACGGAATTTTGTCTGCTTAAGTCGATAACCATAATCTCTAATCTTTATACCAACGCAAATACCATGGTAAAGTGTTGCGCTTCGCTTGTAAATATACACATTCTTTAGCGCCGAATCCTTTGTAAAAACGGGCTAATTGCGGGTCGTTGCTGCCTTCAAAATCAAGTATGAGGTTCTTCTGGGCATTCTCCTGAATGAAATGATCCACGAGGAAAAACATTGCGCCCTTCTCCTTGCCTTCCGCACTGTTCCCGGAGAAAAGAAATACTACTTTTCCATTTGCATCACAAAAGAATGCGCCGGCAATCAATTGTCCGTTTGCATTATGAACGCCACGCGTATGCAATCTGCCTCTGCCGTCTAACGCCTGCAGCAATCGACGTAAAGTATCGTATTCCGCCTCTTTCAGAACTTCTACATCTTTACCGCGATCGTTGCGGAATAAAGCAATGATTTCTTCATTGGACGTTGATGCCACAACCGACAAATCCTGCAATTGCGCTTTCTTAATATTTCGCTTCGCATTGTCGGAATACTCTTTGCGGATCATTTCATAAGACCCGATCATATCCAATTCATGATTCAGATTCTCCTTGAATCGAAATTTATCTTCTGTTGGATGATTAAACGTATTCAGATTGATCTCGCAATAGCGAAAATGCTGCGGAACTGCGTTCAGAAATTCCCGAACAGCATCCGGAGATAATCGTGCAACGGAAAATACACCCAACTGCTGCACGAAAAACGGATTGAAGAGATATCGCACTCCTAACTTCTTACCACCGGTGAGCGGCATCACGGTTGAATAATCTGCATTCACCAACGCTTCCCAACCCGGATGTACAACATCCAGATACCACGAGTACGCATAAATGATACCGTTGAACGATCGTCGTATGCAATCGTCCCAGCGTTCTTTATCAATCTCGTGATGCTGAAGGTACTTTATCATTTTTTCATTCCGTATTCAATCACCTCTTCATAAACCTTTCTCCAGCCTTGCCATTCGCGTATCTCACTTAACGTTTCGTTGTGCCAAAGTATCATCATTTCTCCACCCGCCTTACGGCATTCGTCTGTCAACCGATTAACACGTTGGATTGCGTCTTCCGGGGAAAGTTTCATGTAAAGATTCAATGTTGCGTCCATTACTGCAAACGGATGAACACGGAGATTTGTTTCAGATTCTATATCTAGATCGTAGAAATTATATGCGGTACAAATGCCTGCGCGAAATCCGCATTCATTGGCAAATCCCATGGAGTAATCGTCAGCGATATCTTTCTCACTCAAATTGCGATACGTTTCCGGAAATTTCAACATGAGAAAATGCTGACGACTGCGTGTTACGTCTCCGTGCACAATCTGTTTCAAACGCGAAATCTCCACAGGTAAGCGCGATGCGTCTGTATTCGACCCGAATGAAGGATGAATTCCTACGTCGGCGTAATCAGCCAAAGTCCGAATCAACTCCTGAAACTTTCTGTTCTGCGGCGGAATATTTTTATCGTTCACACCGTAATCACCGAGTAGAAAAAAATAAAGCGGGCGAAATCCGTATTTCTTCTGAATGCCCAATTGATACTCATACGTATCGTACGGATCGCGCTCGAAACCGGTAAGTACACGTAGTCGTTTTTTGAAATCGGCAATATCAAAATGTACTATTGATCTCGCAAATCCTCCCAATGTCCGCATCAAACCTTTCAGCTTGTACGCATATGCATTGTCTATATCGATAGTTGGTGTGAATGAGTATTTCTTTGAAGAAATCTGCAACTCAGGAAACTTCGCCAGAACAATATCTCCCACCATTTTTATCCAATGATTGACCACGGGTATTTCAAGAAACTTGTGTTCCCATGCCAAACTGCTGTGCGCGTCAAACCGATCCAGTCGGTCGCGGATGTGCGGAAGATATTCCTCGTATCTGCTGACCATGTAAAATGCGCAGGCAAAAGGATCAAACGGCAGCGCTGAAGATTTTCCGGACGCAAAAAAAACTTTATTGCCTTCCCAGTCAAAAACGGAAATATTCTGTTCACGAATTCCGCTTTCAAAAGTCAGATTAAGGGCAAGAAAAAAAAGATCATACGATACA
>JBJOKQ010000284.1:0-3698 GCA_046046005.1 Bacteroidota bacterium
AAGAAAATATCATTGCCGGAAGTATGGGTACAATTGCGGATGCGCATGCAAATCTTTTCAACTACCCGAAAGCAATTGAAACTTATCTTGAAGCTCTCGATCTTGCCGAGAAGAAAAAAGACAAACACAATACGGCATTCATTTATGCCGGGATGAGTGATATTTATCAGCGACAGAATGATCTTGACAAAGCGGAACAATATCAGCGTATGAGTATCGCTCTGTCAAAAGAAATCGGCGACTTCAGCAGATCTTGTGACGGAGAACTTACGATGGCTGCGATACTCATACAGAAAGGTGATACATCGCAGGCGAGAACCATTACTGAAGATGCGCTGAAAGTGGCTTGGGAAAATAATTATCCGTTTCACCTGGCATGGGGATACAGAATCAAAGGGAAACTGAATGAGTTGTCCGGTGACCTGAACGGTGCTGTACAGTATTACAGACAGTCGCTGAAACTCAATGAAGAATTAGGCGATCAGAAAGAAACAGCCGATACAAAAAATCATCTTGCCAATGCACTTTTTCAACTTGGCAATACCGACGAAGCAATAAGTCTCGCGGAAAGCGCTCTGCAACTCGCACGAACTATTCAATCACCGGGACTTGCACATGAAGCTGCAAGAATTTTATGTAATGCTTACGAGCGCAAAGGAGATTACAAAACCGCGTTCGGATATTCTCAATTGGTACGCCAACTCAGCGACTCACTGAACAACGCGGAAAACACAAAGCGGCAAACTGAAATTTTCCTTCAACATCGATTTGATAAAGAAAAAGAAGAAGCCCGGATTGAACGCGCGAAAAGCGACGCTGTTCAGGAAGCGCGATACCAACAACAACGCTTGATTCTTACCGTTGCAATTGTCGGTCTGATTCTTCTTGCAGGATTAGTCTTCCTCATCTTCCGAGGATACAGACAAAAACAAAGAGCCAACGAAATTATCAGTGAGCAGAAAAAAATGGTGGAAGAAGTAAATCGTGAAATCACTGACAGTATCAATTACGCCAAGAATATTCAGGAAGCCATGTTGCCGGCTCCTGATTTGATTTCTTCTGTTTTCAAGGAAAACTTTATTTTCTTCAGACCGAGAGATATTGTAAGCGGTGATTTTTATTGGGTCGGCCAGCAGGGAAATCGCAAGTATTTTGCAGTTGCAGATTGTACCGGCCACGGAGTTCCCGGCGGATTTATGAGTATGTTGGGATTGACGTTACTTACTGAAATTCTTGAAGTGAGAAATATCCTTTCACCCGAAGCGATGCTCAATGAAATGCGTACGCAGGTTGTACAATCATTGAACAAAGAACGTAAGGCGGGCGACACTTTCAAACGTGATGGTATGGACATTGCGTTGTGCTGTATTGACACGAAGGAGAATAAACTTTGGTTCAGTGGTGCCAACAATTCAATTTACATTGTAAGAAAAAATGAATTACTGGAAGTAGATGCAGACAAGCAGCCGATCGGCGCTTACGAAAATGAGAAACCATTTACATTAAAATCAATTGATGTTGAACCTGGTGATCTTGTAGTTGCGTATTCCGACGGTTATCCGGATCAATTCGGAGGAGAAAAAGGTAAAAAACTGATGTACTCCAGATTCCGGAACATCGTATCTGAAACTGCTGCACTTGAAAATCCGCTTCGTCAAAAGTTTCTTGCTGACAAATTCGATCAGTGGAAATCGAATCATGCACAGATAGATGATGTATGTATAATGGGTGTGCGGATATGAGTGAATATCCGCTCAGTGTAATTGATCAAATGGGTCGGGAGTTGATCCTGCCAAAGAAACCGCAACGAATTGTTTCACTTGTTCCCTCCCAAACGGAATTACTTTTCGACTTAAATCTGAATTCAGAAGTAGTTGGTATAACGAAGTTCTGCATTCATCCGGAAGAATGGTTTCGCACTAAAAAACGAATCGGCGGAACTAAGCAGCTGAATATTGAACTTATTCGTGAACTTCAACCCGATTTGATTATCGGGAATAAAGAAGAGAATGAAAAATCGCAAATCGAAATTCTACAGAAGGAGTTTCCGGTTTGGATGAGTGATATTTCTACATTGGAAGATGCTTTGCAAATGATTCGTGGTATCGGAATCCTTACTTCCGCATCCACGTTAGCAGATCAAATTGTAATGCAGATTAAAAAGAATTTCAAATCTCTTCTTAAGACAGATAAGAAATTAAGCACGCTCTATTTCATTTGGCACAACCCGAATATGTGCGCAGGAACGGAAACATTTATTCACGATATGCTGGAGAATTGCGGACTGAAAAATGCATCGCCTGGAAATCGTTATCCGGAATTGACCGACGATGACATCGTAAGATTGAATCCTCAACTTATTCTTCTATCCAGCGAACCCTATCCATTCAAAGAAAAACATCTGGAACATTTCAGGAAACTGCTTCCGCAAACACAGGTGGAACTCGTTGACGGAGAAATGTTTTCATGGTACGGCTCCCGTCTGCTTCAATCTCCCTCCTATTTTAACAAATTCCTCGCAGAATTGCAGTAAGTTCACTCGACGTTTAATTCCTATCTTTATACTGGCATGTTAAGAAATCTTATTCTGCTGGTATTTCTCATCTCTGCTTCTATTCTTGCAGCACAGCCTCAACCTGTAAAACAGGAAAAAGTCGGTGTTGTATTAAGTGGAGGCGGCGCTTCAGGACTTGCGCACATCGGAGTTCTGAAAGCACTGGAAGAAAATCACATTCCGATTGATTATATCTGCGGTACTTCGATGGGTGCACTTATCGGATCAATGTATTGCATGGGATATACGCCTGATGAAATTGAACAAACCATTCTCTCCGATGAGTTCAACAGTTGGGCGAATGGTGTTATTGAACCGCAGTATGTATACTACTTCAAGAAGAAAGATGATAATGCTTCTTGGATCACGTTCAAGATTTCTCCTGATACCACGCTAAGCACAAGTTTGCCCACGAATGTAATTTCTCCTTTACCGATGGATTTTGCTTTGATGGAAAGAACTGCCGGAGCATCTGCCGCTGCGAATTATAATTTCGACAGTCTATTTATTCCTTTCCGTTGTGTTGCTTCGGATATTTCAAAAAAACAATCGGTTGTTTTTCGCAACGGAGATCTTGGAGAAGCAGTTCGGGCATCAATGAGTTATCCGTTTTATTTGAAACCGATTCGTGTAAACGGCACATTGCTGTTTGATGGCGGTTTGTACAACAACTTCCCGAGCAACATCATGTATCAGGATTTTTTTCCCGACTTCATTATCGGTAGTAATGTTGCGTCTGACTTTCCTGATCCTGACGAAGACAATCTATTATCGCAAGTAAGAGCAATGCTTACCAGTCCGACAGAATTCGATCCTCGTTGTGAAAACGGAATCGTTATCGAACCTGATGCGGATTGGGCCGGACTTTTTGATTTTGAATCAGCACAGAAATTAATTGATAGCGGGTACGCAGCATGCATGCGCAAAATTGAAGACATAAAACTGAATGTGTCTCGAAGATCTGATCCGGCACAAATAGCCGCAAGGCGCGCTGCGTTCAAAGCAAAACAACCTCCGCTCGTTTACGACAATATTGAAATCGAAGGCAGCGGAATAAAAAAGTCGCAGGAAACTTATGTAAGAAAAATGCTTCGACAAAATGAGCGCTTTGTTCCGAATGACAAATTGAAATCAGGGTATTTCC
>JBJOKQ010000285.1:0-3642 GCA_046046005.1 Bacteroidota bacterium
GAACAGCGCATTGTGCAACGGGAATGCGGGAGCACGCTACATGGATCGCGGCTTGAAGTTTCTTGTTGGTGATTCTGCCAATCAGGATTCAGTGAATTATTATGCAGACATAGCAATTGTATACCTGCAGAAGTCGGTTGATCTTCATCCGCGTTATGCAAACGGTTGGCTGAATCTCGGCTTGTGCTATTACAACAAGAAAGATTATGCTAAAGCGTCTGCAGCTTGGCATCGCGTTTATCTAATCTTCCCTTCCAATCCGATTCTGCAAGGTTATGCACGAATGCTTCTCGCACGAGCGAATGAATTCGCAGTTAAGAAAGATTACGACAACGCGTCGAAATTCTATCAGTACGCTGTGTATGCATATCCGGCCGACAGTAAAATTTGGGCTGACTACGCGGGATCCAGCTTCATGGCCCGCAAATATGAAGTGGCAATGCACGCATTCGATACAGCTTGGCAGAGAACGAACGATGCGGCAATCAAACAGAATCTTTCGCAAGGTTATATGGCAGCGCGTTATAACGACAGCGTTCAGAAACTTTACATCAATGATTCCGCCAATCCACGTTATAATTTCCTTGTAGCGCAAGGAATCATCGGATCTCCCGATTTCTATCCGGAAGCGAAACGACTCCTGAATAAAGTCATCACGGCGGTGCCGCAGGATCAGGATGCACGAAAACTTTTGGACAGCATCGGAAAGCTGGAAGAAAAGCTGAAAGTTCCGCCTCCGCCCGTTAAATAACGGAAGGCTCTTGCCTTGAAATCAGAATGTTACGTCATAACGTAACATTTCATTGTTGAAAATTCCATAAGGTTGCGGTAACCTCTGCCCTGTTCATTCCGTTACATTTGTAACCGGTAAATTATTTATGACACTCCGCGAGGATCTTCTTAAAAAGTATTTTGCAAAAGCCGAAATCGGCGGCACCATGAGCATCAATGATCTTCGTGATCGTGAGTTCAATGGAGAGCCGTTGACTGTTGATGAGCAGAAAGCTTTGCGTAACTATGATCGCTACCGGATTGATCAACTCAATGGAATTACCAACGATCGCGAATTCCACGAGCGTTACCGTCAATTGCAGGTTATGGCTAACCTTGGTGATTGGCAAGACTTCCTGAATATCGAAGGAAGCAACAACTAAGAATTCCCCTGCTTTTCTTTGCCTTAGTCTCTATCGTTCGACGATGGAGGCGTTTTATTTTCGGGTGTTAAGAGCCGGGAATCCGGAACTGATAATGGCAAATAAAAATGCGCAATTCAAGTTTCCGGTTTACACCGAACAACTAAAATTGCGCAAGAAGCTGTAATACTTAAATGCTTAGTGATGATGCCCGCCCGGTCCGTGAACGTGACCGTGATCGAGTTCTTCCTGTGAAGCAGAACGTACGTCGAGAACTTCGCCCTCGAAATGCAATTCTTTTCCTGCAAGCGGATGATTGAAATCCATCTTAACATTATCCATGCCGATCTCAATCACTTTGCCCCACAAACGATGACCTTCATTGTCAACCATTGGAACATTCTTGCCAACTGCAATCATTTCGCTGTCGAGCTTTCCTTTATCATCAAGGAAATTTTCGATCGGAAGATTCACAACGTGATCAAGCTGATATTCGCCGTAACCGCGACCTGCTTCAATGCGGAAATCAAATTTGTCTCCGACTTTCTTACCTGAAAGATTGCTCTCGAAATCAGGAAGCAGTTGACCTGCGCCGATAAGGAAAACAAATGGTTCTTCAGTTGAAGTTTTTTCGATGGTGATTTCTGCTCCGCCGTTTTCTCCCGGAACAGTAAGATGGTAATTCACCGAAACCACCTGTTTTTCAGAAATAATCATTGAAATTTTTTGTTGTAATTAGGGCGCAAGTTAAGCAGAATCCTGTAGCGAAATTCATATTTGCAATGGTGATCGGATAATTCTAATTTCACGTTCCGCAATACAGTCGGCACTTGTTATTCACCCCCGTTTTATGCCAGAATTTAAAGGTTCACTGAGTTCCAAATTACCTAGCGTAGGTACAACCATTTTCACTGTAATGTCGAAGATGGCTGCCGAACACAATGCAATTAATCTTTCTCAGGGATTTCCTGATTTCGAATGCCCGCCAAAACTCATTGAACTTGTTCACAAAGCAATGAAAGCGGGGAATAATCAATATGCTCCGATGCCCGGCATCCTGAAGCTGCGCGAAATGATTTCTGAAAAAACAGAAACACTTTACGGAACTTCATATAATCCTGAAACCGAAATCACCGTTACCGCCGGAGCAACGCAGGCAATTTACACTGCCATTGCAGCTGTGATCCGCGATGGCGATGAAGTTGTAATTTTCGAACCGGCATATGATTGCTACGCGCCGGCTATTGAACTCAATGGAGGAAAACCGGTTTATGTTTCGTTGAAAGCACCAACCTACGCTGTCGACTGGAATGCAGTAAAGAAAGTGATCAATCACCGCACACGAATGATCATCATCAATACACCGCACAATCCAACAGGTGCAATGATGAGCGCTGATGATCTGAAGCAACTCGAAAAACTCACAAAGAATTCAGATATTATTATTCTTTCGGATGAAGTTTACGAACACATCACCTTCGATGGAAGCAAACATGAAAGCGTGGCGCGTTATCCGGAACTCGCATCCAGAAGTTTCATTATTTCATCATTTGGAAAAACATTTCATACCACAGGATGGAAACTGGGCTATTGCATTGCTCCGAAAGAATTAATGAATGAGTTTCGCAAAGTGCATCAGTTCCTGGTTTTTTCCTGCAACACACCGATGCAGATCGCATGCGCCGAATTCCTGAGCGATAAATCGCACTATCTGGAACTCGGACAATTCTATCAGGAGAAGCGCGATTTCTTTGCGAGACAGATCAGCAGTTCGCGATTTAAATTCACACCTGCTTCAGGAACTTATTTTCAGCTCCTGCAATACAACGGAATTTCAGAAGAGAAAGACACCGATTATGCTGTGCGTCTGATCAAAGAGGCAGGTGTTGCTTCCATTCCGATTTCCGTGTTTTATCACAAACCTGTTTACGACTCAATGTTGCGTTTCTGCTTCGCCAAGAAAAATGAAACATTGGAAAAAGCAGCGGAAATTCTCTGCAAAGTGTAACTGCATAAACTGAATCTCATGCATACTCCTGCTCTCTCGATTGCTGCACTTCAAACTTCTCTCCATTGGGAGGATCGCGAAAAGAATTTACATCACATCAGTGAGAAGTTGCGCACGTTCGAAGAGCCCTGCGATGTAATGATTCTGCCTGAAATGTTCTCTACAGGTTTTTCAATGTCGCCGGAGAAATTTGCTGAAGAACGCGATGGCGCTACTCTGAATTGGATGAAGGAACTCGCTGCGAAAAAGAACTACGCAGTAACCGGAAGTTATATTGTAAATGATAACGGAAAATATCACAACCGATTGTATTGGGTGAATCCGGACGGAACACATTATCATTACGACAAGCGACATTTATTCCGCATGGCAGGAGAAGATCGTCATTACACTGCAGGAAACGACAAACTGATTGTAGAATACAAAGGATGGAAGATTTGTCCGCTCGTGTGTTATGATTTGCGATTCCCGGTTTGGAGCAGAAATAAATCAGCAATTCAG
>JBJOKQ010000286.1:0-3541 GCA_046046005.1 Bacteroidota bacterium
TGCGGCCACAACACTTGAAGAATCTGAAATCTGCATGCTTCCGAAAGACGATTTCAATAATCTCGTTTATCGTAATGCAGAAGTTTCACGTCGATTCATCAAAATGCTTTCTGATGATCTGCAGGAGAAAGAAGAGCAGCTCATCAAGTTGGCATACAATTCCGTTCGCAAACGCGTGGCTGAAGCGCTCGTAACATTGGCGAACCGGTATCGCAAAGACGACGACAAGACGTTCAGCATGAACATTTCACGCGAAGATCTTGCGAATTTGGCAGGAACTGCCACAGAAACGACTATCCGCACGCTCAGCGATTTCAAAGACGAAGCTCTTGTCGACATTAAAGGAGGCACGATTACCGTCCTGAATTACGACAAGCTTGCCGGGATGAGAAACTGATTTGCGGACCGGAACTGACAAATATCAGTTTCTCGTCTGACCCGAATCATTCTGAGCCTTGCCGCGGTCGGATATTTTTGTTCCAATGAAAATTACAATCAGCGATAAACGCAAGGTTCAGTCAATTCAGGAAGATTTCGCGGAAATGTTTCCGTTCCTGAAAATTGAATTCTTTTCGTCGCCGCACAAAGCGGGAGCCCCCTCCCCGAAAAAATTGATTCGTCATCCGGCCGCCACTATTGGCGAATGCCGCTCGAAACATAATTCCGGCTCGATTACAATTATTCCTGAAATGACCGTTACCGAACTCGAACAGCAATTCAGTGATGTTTATGGTCTTTCAGTACAGATATTCCGACAGTCCGGCAAGGCGTGGCTCGAAACTACCGTTACCGATAAATGGACGCTGGAAAAACAAAACGAACAAGGCAAAGCTTTGTCTGCGAAGAATCCCCGCGACGGAGAAGCTGCGGAGTAATTCCAATCAAGTTAAGTTTAATGTAGAAATCCGATCTGTGCAGTAACCGGTACATGATCGGATAATTTATGCGCCTGCGCGAACGATGTAAATTGCTTCGTGAAGTCAATGATTCCGGCATTAGTAACTACAAACTCATCCGCTTCATACCAGAAGTTATCGTACTCGTTAGCGAAATAATTTCCCTGCGCATCGGGTTCCTGCTTCAGTGAAGTTTTCGTTTGTGCCAAAGCACATTTCATATTGCGGCGCGCAGCCCATTGAAATCCTTCCGTGCGCGGCGAAGCATTAAAATCTCCAGTGATGATCAATCGATCGCGTTCATAGATACTGTCTATGACTGCAAGCTGTCGATTCTCCGAATTCGGTTTCTTCGATTTCGGCACAGCGTGAAAAACTGCAAGCAGCAACGTATCACTTCCGCATTTCATTCGCACCATAAACGGTTCACGATCCACACTCGCGGCTAACTGCGGACACAAAAATCCATCACCGCATTTCGCTGCCTTGCTTGTATTCCACAATACCGCGTAGCGCTCAGAACCTTCTCCGGATGTTGCATTGCTGATCGTGTAATCCCACTTGTACCCGCGCCGATCCAATTCCGCATCCAGTCGCGCAACAGCTTGAGCTCCTGCAGGACCTGTACTCACCTCTTCCACTGCTACAATGCCGGCGTTACGTACAACATCTGCTATCACAACAATCTCTGAATCCGTAGTAGATGCTCCGAAGTTGGCGATGTTCCAGGATACAAGAGTAACAGATTCTCCGGATAGCTGCGTTTTCACACGTGCGGATGAATCCTGACATGATGAAAATGAGAGAAGAAAAGCTCCCGCAAGAGGAACAATCAAACGAAGCATTCAGCAAAGATAGTTGTTAGCCTATGTTTTAGTTTGATTCGCAGCGCAACACTTGTATTTCAATTTACCGCTCGGTCCCGTGTTCGCTATTACTACGTAAAGCGCTTCACCCGGGGCTAGAAGAATTTCTTAAGTGCGTTAAATCGCCTTCGTTATTTCTGTGAAGCAGGCGGAAAGATTATTGAATGCCGGCACTTCGTGCCTTACATTTTTCATTTCCGGGATTTCACTCAAATAAATTTGGCTCATCCCGAAAATAAAAAATGCCCCTTGCGGGGCATTCGGAATTCTGGGCGGAGAGAGAGGGATTCGAACCCCCGGAGGTGTTACCCTCAACAGTTTTCAAGACTGCCGCAATCGACCACTCTGCCATCTCTCCGGGGGCAAAAGTAATATTCCGTTCAATTTGCTGAACATGTTTTGAAAATTTTTGTGCGATTTTTTTGTCATTTCGTCGATTATTCACCGAAAACACTGCCAATCAGCACTTCAAATTTGCCCGGCATGTCGGCGAGAGCTCTCTTTAACGTACCTTTACGCCAGTAATTCGACTAAACGCCACTGCATAGCAGTATTACATAAACAACATTTTTCAAGGCGTTAACCGGTTCTTAAAGTCAATTTCCTCTATACACCGGTTTGCAGTTCAATCAAATAACATTTAATGAATTTTAAAGAATTAGGTCTCACAGATCAGATTTGTGCGACACTCAAAGGATTGGGATACGAAAATCCTACCCCAATTCAAACACAGGCAATTCCTCACGTTCTCAAACACAGCGACATCTTCGGTGTTGCACAAACAGGAACAGGGAAAACTGCCGCATTCGCATTGCCAATCATTCAGCTGCTGAATGCAAGCAACCAACGCAACAACAACATCAAAGCGCTTGTACTCGCCCCGACACGCGAACTCGCTATTCAAATTGATGAAAGCTTTCGCGACTACAGCAAAGGCCTGGGAATCCGTCACACCGTAATTTTCGGAGGCGTTTCTCAACACAACCAAACCAATACACTTCGCAGAGGTGTTGATGTACTCATTGCAACTCCGGGTCGTTTGCTCGACTTGATGCAGCAAGGATTCGTGAAACTCAACCACATTCAGTATTTCGTGCTCGACGAAGCCGATCGTATGCTGGATATGGGTTTCATCAACGATATTCGCAAGGTCATTGCAAAACTTCCGACTAAAACACCTGACGGAACGCAGCGCCAGACTTTGTTCTTCTCCGCAACTACAACGCCTGAAATTTCCGTGTTGGCAGATACATTGCTTCGCAATCCGGTAAAAGTGAGCGTAACTCCTGTTTCCACTCCTGCGGAAACAGTGAATCAGGCCGTTTATTATGTCGATAAAGACAACAAGCGTTCATTGCTGAAACACGTCATCAAAGACAAAGCAATCAATCACGCTTTAGTATTCACAAGAACCAAACGCGGTGCTGATCGTGTTGCGAAAGAACTCACGAAAAACGGAATCGCAGCAGAAGCTATTCATGGCGATAAATCGCAGAATGCACGCGTTCGCGCCCTGGAAGGATTCAAAAAAAGAAAAATAAATGTGTTGGTCGCAACCGACATCGCAGCACGCGGAATTGACATCGATGATCTCTCGTATGTGATCAACTATGAAATCCCGGAACTCGCTGAAACATACGTACATAGGATCGGAAGAACAGGTCGCGCCGGCAAGAACGGAGTTGCCCTTTCTTTCTGTTGTGATGAAGAATCGGCGTACATGCGCGACATAAAAAAATTGATAAAGAAGGAAATAGAGATTGTTATGAACCATCCATT
>JBJOKQ010000287.1:0-3539 GCA_046046005.1 Bacteroidota bacterium
GATGAGGTTCGCCTGATTTACAATCATCTGCTGATCGGATACTTTTACTTTATTCAAAGCAAGTCCGTTGCCTTTGATTAGTTTAATCGCTTCTCCGTTGGAAGCCGTCAATCCTGCATTCTTTGTCAACTCCACAATGGAAATTCCCTGCGCAATAGAATCAGAAGATGTTTCAAACACCGGTACGCCTGCTCCTTGAAATACAGAAACAAACTGTTCATCAGAAAATGCTGAGAGCTGATCAATCGTTCCTTTACCGAACAATACTTCTGAAGCTGCAATCGCCAGTTTCAGTTCCGCTTCACCGTGAACGCGGGTTGTGATATCATCCGCCAAAGCTTTCTGAAGCACGCGCAGATGCGGAGCTTCTTTATGTTGTGACTCCAACGCTTCGATTTCATCTTTCGTCTTCAGAGTGAAAATACGAATGTATGTTCCCGCATCAGCATCACCGGCGTTCAACCAGAATTGGTAAAACTCGTACGGTGAAGTACGCTTCGGATCCAGCCAGATGTTGCCGCTTTCCGTTTTACCGAACTTCGTTCCGTCTGCTTTCTTGATCAACGGTGTAGTCAACGCCCACGCTTCTCCTCCGTCCTTACGACGAATAAGCTCCGTTCCTGTTACAATATTTCCCCACTGATCGCTTCCTCCCATTTGCAGTTTCACGCCGTTGTGTTTCCACAAATAGTAGAAATCGTATCCCTGAACCAACTGGTATGTAAACTCTGTGAACGACATTCCCTCGCGATCTTCACCTGCGATACGTTTCTTCACCGAATCTTTCGCCATCATGTAATTTACAGTGATGTGTTTCCCCGTATCGCGAATGAACTCGATGAAGCTCATATTCTTGAACCAATCGTAGTTGTTCACGATAGTAGCTGAATTCGCACCGCAGTTGAAATCGAGAAACTTTTCAAGCTGTTTCTTCTGGCATGCGAGATTGTGCGCCAGAATATCCTCAGAAAGCAAATTGCGCTCTGCAGATTTCCCTGAAGGATCTCCAACCATTCCTGTAGCTCCGCCAACCAATGCAATCGGTTTGTGTCCGCACTGTTGAAAATGCAGCAGCGTCATGATCTGCACCAGATTTCCCACACCGAGAGAATCCGCCGTAGGATCGAAACCGATATAACCGGTCACCATTTCCTTGTTCAGCAATTCTTCAGTTCCGGGCATCACATCCTGCAGCATGCCGCGCCAGCGAAGTTCTTCAACGAAATTTTTCATGGCGCAAATATAATCTTTCGTTGGCAGATGACAGATCCTGCAGTAATGACGCAATTCCGGAACACGGAATCTGCGGAAGATTACTTCTTATCTTTGGCGCATGATTCTTGTTACCGGCGGAACCGGAATGGTTGGCACTCACCTTCTGCTTGCACTTACGCAACAGGGCTGCCGCGTACGCGCATTGAAGCGCAAAGGATCATCGGTCAGTGAAACCGAAAAAACATTTCGTTATTATTCTCAACGCGCAGATGAACTTCTTTCCCGAATTGAATGGACAGAAGGTGATGTGATGGATATTTTTTCGTTGGAGGAAGCATTGAAAGACGTCACACATGTTTATCATGCCGCTGCAATGGTTTCGTTCGATCCGAAAGAGAGAGATGCGATGCTGAAGATTAACATGGAAGGCACTGCAAATCTTGTGAACGTAAGCATGGATTACGGCGTGAAAAAATTCTGCCACTTAAGCTCAGTCGCCGCATTGGGAAAAACGATTGACCTTCAGAATATCAATGAAGACACATGGTGGAAGAACGATCCGTCCAATTCCTGGTATGCGATTTCGAAATACAACGCAGAGCGTGAAGTGTGGAGAGCAAGTGAAGAAGGAATGGATGTTGTGATTGTGAATCCGTCAGTTATTGTTGGAGCGGGAAATGTTTCCAGAAGCAGTAATGCAATTTTCGGTATGGCTAAGAAAGGTTTCTCCTGGTACACTAAAGGCAGTGGAGGTTTTGTTGATGCGCAGGACGTGGCAGATGCTTGCGTGAAATTGATGGAAAGTGAAATCGTGAACGAGCGATTTGTGCTGAGCGCTGAGAATATGACGTACCGCGATTTTGCCGATGAAATTCTGAAGTTATTCGGCAACAAACCTGTACGTCGTCAGTTGAGTTCTTTCACTTTGGGGTTGCTTTGGAGAATTGAGAAGTTCATCTCAAATCTCAGCGGCCGCTCACCGCGCATAACGAAAGAAAGTGCCGCAGCGGCTTCGGAAATTGCATCTTACAATGGAAAACGAATCGCTGAACGAATTGGTTTTACTTACAAACCTATTCACCAATCATTACAGGAAGTAGTTGGGTATTACCGTTGATTCGGTTGTGCAGGAACAGCTATGTTACCTTCTGACTGCTCTTTGACCTGACGACGCGTTAATTCATTGATCACTTCGTCGTACATCAAACCGTATTCTTCAGGATCCAAAGTATACCATTGGTAACTTCTTCTGTACTGTTCCAAGGTTACTCCGTGGCTCTTGAAAATATCGTAATACGGCAGCGATTTCTGTTGCGTTACTTCCGGCAGCGGAGCCGGAGTAACAACTTGCATTGGAGGTTGTCCCGGAATCTGATTCGGCATGCGCGATGGCGGTGCAGGTGCACGTAATCCCAGAGAAGCTTCAAGCAAATGAACATCAGCAATAACAAGAATCATTTTCTCCCGCGGAATCAAATCATCGGGTTCTTCCATTGCAGGGCCTGATTTTCCTTCCGGAGTGCTGCATCCTGCAACAATCACAAGAATGACAAGTATGCTGAGTAATTTCTTCACCGATTCAAAGGTAAGCATATACAATCCAGCCCGAAAAAAAGTATATTTTTGTTTAAACACAAATTAACATGAAACAACTTCTCACGCTGCTTACCGCTGTTTCTGTTTCCATTACAGCATTCGGACAAATAGATATGGGTATTCCGGCTGCTGCAGGAAAAGGAGGCACAGCCAATGCTATGCTCGGCAACTTTGATTGCATTGGAATTAATCCGTCCAATCTCGGTTGGCGCGATAATCATGTGTTTTCCTTTACAGTAGCGAACGTAGGACTTACCGCACAGTCGCGTGCTTTGGATTTCAACACGCTGCGCAATGCATTGATGAATCCGTCCGACACTTTCACAATGGCGCAGAAGCAGGAATATGCCAACGCGTTTGCAACTCCTGAAGGATTCAACTTCACAGCAAACATCAACTGGTTCGCTGCTTCAATTTACTTCCCGAAATTCGGAGGACTTGCTGTCAATATTCGCGACCGCGCATTTGCTCATGTAACTTTGAGTCAGAATGCAGCCGAAGTAATGTTTCTCGGTGCCAACGCTCCTGCCTATCTCGATTCAAGCGCATTAACCCAGAACATTTCCAATTTCTTCGATGGAACCAGCATTTCCATGTTGCATTACCGTGAAGTAAATATTGCTTACGGTCGCAAAATATTCGGACTGGGAACGAAAGCAGAAGACGGAACTCAGCCCATCGAATTTTTCGGTGGAATCGGATTCATAATGCTGTGGGGCCTTGGCAAT
>JBJOKQ010000288.1:0-3516 GCA_046046005.1 Bacteroidota bacterium
GAGCGGTTTCAATCGTGTAAGCGATGAGTGGCTTATTATTAAGTAAGTGTACATTTTTCTTGTGTACAGCCTTGCTTCCGCCTCTCGCAGGGATCAATCCTATGACTTTATAATTGCTCATGGGTTTACGCTCACAACAAATGTACAGATTAATTAAAATTTATTGCTTCAGGTGCGATTCGATGAAACGCAAGTAATTCTCTTTCGCATTGAAATTCACATTCCAGAATTCACGAACTCCTTTTCTGAATGTTGCTGTTTCATCCGCATTTTTCAATAGAAACTCTTTGACCTGATGGGCCACTTCATCAACATCAAAATCCTTTTCCAGCAACAACCCTGTTTGTGAGGTTACAATTTCAGGAACGCCGCAAATCCGGCAACCGGTAACCGGAATTCCGAAACTGATTGCCTCCATGATTGAAACCGGTATTCCTTCCAACTCACTCACATTCATGAACAGATCAACAGGCGTAGTTGCATAATAACTGATTACTTCGCTGTTTGCAACAAGTCCGCGAAAATCTGTAGTGATTCTTTCCGGTAATTTACTGCATCGTTCTTTCAGGGATTCCATCAATTCTCCGTCGCCGAAATGAACCCAATCAATTTCCAGACCTGTTCTTTCCAAAATATCTGCGACGAGGTGCAATCGTTTTAATCCGTATACAAACGAACAGGTTACGACCTTAAAACGTCCTGCGGCATACGCAGTCGGATTAACGCCGCAATCATTAACTCCTAATCTGGAAACTGTAAAACGATTTGAATAATCCGGATATGCATCTGCAAGTAATTTTCTGCCGAATTCTGAAACGCTTACTACTTTATCAATCAATTGTATTTCCAAAGACCGAAACGGAAAGTACTTCTGCTTTTTCTGATTCTCATCCAAGTCTCCGCCGTGTGCTCTTGTGAGCACAGATATATTTACAAGCTTCAACTCCTTTGCAAGCAACAATGACATCGCCCAAACATTGAACCAATACGAGTAAACTACAATCGACTTCGTATTGTAACTTCTAATGGAGTGTGCAACCTTTTCAGCGTCAGCCACCCGATGGCTCAGAAAGTTCAGTTGCTTCCAATGATTACCACTGTACTTTTCAGGATGTCTTGTTGCTTTTAATTGCCTTCGATAAAGATTCACAAGCCTGATACCGTGCCTTAACCAAAATTTCAGTCGTGAATACGAAGCATAAAGCTTTACATTCTTGATTACTACGTTCGAAGGAACACTACGTTTGACACCTTTCGTTGAGAGCGGATAGATATGAACTTCTTCAAACGCCTGCGAGAGAAACTCAATTTCGGTTTCAATAAACTGCTCACCTTCTCCGAAAGGAAAAGAGCTGGTAAACAAAAGCAATATTTTCCCTTGTTTACTTTGCATAAACCGATTTAATGAAGTTACTGAGCAGATTCATCTTCACTTCGGAATTGAAGTGCGTAACAGCCCAATTTCTGAGAATAGTTGGAGCATCGCGATTATTCAGAACAACACCAGCAAAACGAACCATCGCATTTATGTCGACACTTTTTCCGTTATAACCTACGTTGAGAAAACAATCGGCTACTTCAGATTGAGGCGGAAAATTGGTCTCTTCATAACCGATGATGAAAGGGATTCCGCGTGCAGCATATTCAAGCACCTTCAGAGAAGAATGCTCACCTAGTCCAACGCGTTGCATGGCGAGTGTACCGATTGCAAGATGCGCTTCATCGTAACAGGAATCCAACTCAGCTCCGCTTAACTCACCTGTCAGATGAATATTATTTGCCGCGCTGCAATTGTGCACCATCGCTGTAAGTTTATCGGATAGCGGTCCAACAATTTTGAGAGATACTTTAGGCGCACCACGATAATTCGATAAACCTTCCAGCAACAAATCAATTCCAACCCACGGAGAAGGAGAACCGGTAACGAAAACAAGTCGCAATTCGGAGCCATTATACTCCGGCTGTTGTCTTAACTTAACGCGATTAACATCATAACTGTTAGCAATAACACAGCCCGGAATATTCCTTCCTTCCACTCTGCTCAACTCATAATTCAACAATTCGTTTCCAACCGCTGTAATTCCCGCCGCATTACTCAATACACGCGATCCATACTTCTCTTCAGCCTCAATGTAATATTTTACAGATTGCTGTTCTTTTTCGGCCAAACGCAATTCAACTGTTTCCTTGCTGTTGTGTTCGAAAACAATTCTTCTGCTATACTTCCGAACGAATTTCAACAAGCCTTTGCTCGCTAATGGATAGCGCAACAAAATCAGATCAAAATCAAACTTCTCAACCTCCTCAATTAATTGCGTGTAAAATTGCTTGTTGTAGGAGCGGTAATGAAACCACAAATACCAATTTCGTATTCCTCTGCGGAAATAGATCTTGGACAACGGCTTTATTCGGGCAGGAACGTAATGAATCTGCGTCTGTTCATCAAACTGCTTTTCTTTGATATTAGCATTAAAAAAAAGACCTGTTGTTTGAATACCTGACTTATTCAAATACGATATTTTGGCTTTAACCTTATTGATTACGCCCGGCGATTTCGTTCCATCCAAAAACAAGTAGAGTACTTTCATCTGCCATCCGAAGTTAGAATATTCAACTTTCTGAAAGCAGCGCGAACAATAGATTCTGAGGTCTCGATATACGGAATGCTATCTGATTCGCTTCTCGCTTCTGAAACAGCACTCAACAATTGCTCTTCGTTTTCCGCATAACGGAATGTGCCATCTGCAATGTAGGCTGCGTAAATCGAAGCTCCTTTGGAACCTGCAACCGATGATCTAACACCGAAATTATCGGCTTCGAAAATTACGGACGACCATTGCGTAACATGATGATCCGCATACTTAAGAACCTGAAACAACGGCAATGCAGATGCAGCCGCAATGTCAACGCGCTCCGGAGAAGGATTTCCAAGCAATTCCAGTATCCGTTCATCGGAAATTTTCTGCAGCGGATGACGTCGTATCAGCCAAAGCCAATCTTGCGGTGACTGTAAAATTGCTCGCTTCACAGCACCAGGAACCATCTCATGCTCATCTAAAGGCTGCATAGTGAATAGAACTTTTTTGCCTGCGGCATTCCAACGCTCCGGGACCTTTTCACTGTCCTTTTCAAATGCAGCAGGAATGCTTCCTTTCCATTGCGCCATCCACAAATTACCGCCAACTACCGGAATGTGATAAGCAGACTTGCCTCCTCTTGAATCTGTAATATTCCGTGCAGACTTTTCGCCCCAGCTCCAGAAATAATCCGGAAGAAGTTGGTAGCCCCCATCAGGAATTGCTGTAAAGTGTGAATACATAGGATGAAATTCTCCTTGCTTTCCGTGCTGTATATCTACCGTTTTAATTCCTGCTTCACGCGCGGCAAGAGTTAAACCTGCAGCATCGTGTTCATAGTAACATTTATAAAAAACGAATTCCGGCTTCAATTTTTTAAACAGTGCAGTAAAAAGTGAACGATAATACCAAATCTCAAGAATCGCTGACTGCACATGCA
>JBJOKQ010000289.1:0-3514 GCA_046046005.1 Bacteroidota bacterium
CTCCCGGTAGTAAGCATTTCTGCATTGCAAACAGCAGTTTGTATCAGTAACCCTCCGATTCCCTTGACAGGATCACCTGCAGGTGGTACATTCTCAGGTAACGGCGTAACTCCAAATACATTCACACCTTCAGTAGCCGGTGCAGGTACGTGGATGGCGATGTATTCCTTCACAGATTCATTGGGATGTTCGTCAAGCGATTCAACAGCGATTACTGTAAACGCTTTGCCTTCGGTTAGCGTTTCTGCAACGTCTTCTTCTGTTTGTTTTGATGATGCAAACGTTACGCTTACCGGTGTTCCTTCAGGCGGTACATTCTCCGGCCCGGGAGTAAGCAGCAACCAATTGGATCCTTCAGTTGCAGGCAACGGTGCGCATACGGTGACTTATGTGTACACCGATTCCAGCAACTGTTCTGCATCAGCTACAACTTCAATTACCGTTGACGCATGCGTCGGAATTATTGAAAATGCTTCAACACCATTCACAATGTTCCCGAATCCTTCTAATGGAAACGTAACATTGAACCTCAACTACTCAAACTCACTGGTGGAAGTTGTTGATGTACTTGGAAGCACGGTTTCAACTCAGCGTTACAGCAACGCAGGTCAGGTTCAACTGAATATGAACGATGCAGCAGAAGGAATTTACTTCGTACGCGTTACTTCAGGAAATGAGAAATCCGTTCAGAAGCTGATTATCCGTCGCTGATATTTCATCTGATTTTAAAGTGAAAAAAGGCCGCAAAAGCGGTCTTTTTTCATTCTGCACATTTACTTACCTGGCGATTCCTTGAGTATCTTTGAGTCTCAATTCCGATTATGGCAGCAACGAAAGAAAATAAGGTTGATATTGAATTCAACCGCAATGAAGATGCAAACCGAATGCTTGCGTCTGCATTGCAGCAACGTCTTGAAAAAGTTTCTCTCGGCGGAGGAAAATCCCGTATAGAAAAATTGCACGAGCAGGGAAAAATGACTGCACGCGAGCGCATTGAATATCTTCTCGACAATGAGAGTCCAAGAGTTGAAATCGGCGCATTTGCCGGAGAAGATATGTATGCTGAGCACGGCGGTTGTCCTTCCGGCGGTGTTGTCGTTATGATCGGATACGTTAAGAAACGACAGTGTATTGTAGTGGCCAACGACGCTACAGTAAAAGCAGGCGCTTGGTTCCCTATTACAGGAAAGAAAAATCTGCGCGCACAGGAAATCGCAATGGAAAACCGTTTGCCGATTATTTACCTCGTGGACAGCGCCGGTGTTTATCTTCCGATGCAAGATGAAATCTTCCCCGACAAAGAACACTTCGGAAGAATTTTCCGCAATAACGCAGTAATGTCATCAGAAGGTATTCTGCAGATTGCTGCAATCATGGGTTCATGTGTTGCAGGTGGTGCTTATCTGCCGATCATGAGTGATGAAGCCATGATTGTAGATAAAACCGGAACTATTTTCCTTGCAGGATCTTATCTCGTGAAAGCGGCAATCGGCGAATCTATTGATAACGAAACACTTGGCGGAGCAACGACACATTGCGAAGTTTCAGGTGTAACGGATCACAAGTGCAAAGACGACAAAGATTGTCTTGATCGTATCAAGAACATCATGGATAAAATCGGCGATTATGACAAAGCCGGTTTTGATCGCTCTGCTCCTGCTCTTCCGAAACTTGATCCGAAAGAAATTTTCGGAATACTTCCGGACACACGCGAGAAGCCATATGAAATGCGCGACATCATTCAGCGTTTAGTTGACAATTCTGAGTTTGATGAATACAAAGAATTGTATGGACAGTCCATAATCTGCGGACTTGCGCGAATCGACGGATGGGCTGTTGGCATTGTAGCCAATCAACGCAAAGTGGTGAAGAGCAAAAAAGGTGAAATGCAATTCGGCGGTGTGATCTATTCAGACTCTGCTGATAAAGCAGCACGCTTCATCATGAATTGTAATCAGAAGAAGATTCCATTGGTGTTCCTGCAGGATGTAACCGGCTTCATGGTCGGATCAAAATCAGAAGCAGGCGGTATTATCAAAGACGGAGCGAAACTTGTGAATGCAATGAGTAATTCTGTTGTGCCGAAGTTCACTATCATTGTCGGCAACTCTTACGGTGCAGGTAATTACGCAATGTGCGGAAAAGCATATGATCCGCGATTGATTGTTGGCTGGCCTTCAGCAAAAGTTGCAGTGATGGGCGGTGCTCAAGCTGCAAAAACGTTACTGCAGATTCAGGTAAGTACGCTCAAAGCGAAAGGCAAAGAAATTACTCCGGAAGAAGAAAAAGAGCTTCTCGACAAAATCACGCAGCGTTACGAAACACAAACCACACCGTATTACGCAGCGGCTCGCTTGTGGCTTGATGCAATTATCAATCCAATTGATACACGAAAGTGGATCTCAATGGGAATTGAAGCAGCCAATCACTCGCCGATCAAAAAGAGATACAATGTGGGCGTGATACAGACCTGATCTGTTCATCTTCCAATGAAATAGTGTTACTTTCATTTGCTATTTGGTTATAATGAACAAATGAAAGTTCTGCGTCTTTTTCTGCTGCTGCTCAGTTTTCAGGCTTGCGCCCAAAGTAGCAGCGTTTTCCGATTGTCTGATACTGCTTTCATTCCGGGTTCATTTTGGAAACCCTCCTACCCACTTGAATTCAGCAGCGATAACACTTATAATCTAAACTCAGCGACCAATCAGTCTTTGGATTCGTTGGCATTGTTTCTCAACGATCACAAAGGCGCGATCATGGAGATTGCGGCACACACAGATCAACGCGGAAATGACTCAGCGAACGTCAACATCTCTCAGAAACGTGCCGAGTCAGTTAAAATATATCTGCTTTCGAAAGGAATCGAAGAACATCGTCTTGCAGCTGTTGGTTATGGTGAAACGCAATTGATTCATAGTAACTCGGTACTTGCCGCATGCAAATCAGATTCTGCAAAAAATAAATTCTATTCCGAAAACAGAAGACTTGAATTTCGCTTGCTGAATGATCCGCGCAAATCTTTTACACCTCAAGACAGTATTTTCCAATCCGGCAGCGCGTGGATACTTCCGGTGCTGTTCGACTTCGCTAAAGCCACATTACGTTCCGAATCCAAGCCCTTACTCGACAGCGCCGCTGCATTTCTCATTGAGCATCCTGAACTTCGTGTTGAAATTGCCGGACATACAGATACGCGTACCAGTGACTCCTATTCAATGAAATTATCCAAGGCTCGAGCCAATACAGTTATGCGCTATATGATCGACAAAGGTGTACCGGCGATACAACTGCGTGCTGAAGGTTACGAGAAAACCCGGCCGCTCATATCGGATGATTATATCAATAAAGTGCCGTCGCTAAAAGGTCGCGAAGATTTACATCGGTTAAACCGTCGTATCGAATTCAGGATTCTGCAGATCAACAAATAATGTAAATCACTTATTCTGCATACTTCTCCTGATTATTCTCATCTTCAGATGCTGTGCTTTACCTAAATTTACGCAATGAATAACGC
>JBJOKQ010000290.1:0-3488 GCA_046046005.1 Bacteroidota bacterium
ATCCTACAAACGGATTAATCACAATTCAAACCGGATCAGTTAACAATGCAACCGTTGAAGTATTCAATGCAGTTGGTCAACTTGTGCTGACTGAAAAAGCGAACAGCTCGGCAATTACACTTCAATTGCCCGAAGAAAACGGAATGTATCTCATACGTGTTACAGCAAACGGTACAAGCTCTACACAGCGAGTGATCAAACAATAAACTACAGCAGAACCCAATGGAAAAGGGAAGATCGAAAGGTCTTCCCTTTTTGCTGTTTTGAACGGGGCACTGATTCAAATACGATTTGCTTACTTTTATGCTTCATTTGCAATTATGTTCATCTCCGGCTTCTCCATTGTCCGCAATGCCATCAAGTACGATTATCCGATCGTGGAGGCGATTACTTCCATTCTGCCCCTGTGCGATGAGTTTGTAATTGCTGTTGGCAAATCTGATGATGCAACACTGGATTTGATCCGCAGCATCGGAGATCCGAAAATCAGAATCATTGAAACGGTCTGGGATGATTCACTGCGTGAAGGTGGCAGTGTATTGGCAGATGAAACCAACAAAGCGTATGATGCGATTTCAGAAAAAGCAGATTGGTGTTTTTACATTCAGGGAGATGAAGTGATTCACGAGCAATTTCATCCTGCAATAAAAGCGGGCATGCAACAATGGAAAGACGACCGCGGTGTGGAAGGCTTATTGTTCAATTACACACACTTCTACGGCTCGTACGATTACGTTGGTGATTCACGCAAATGGTACCGAAACGAAATTCGAATTGTGCGAAAGAATAAAACTATACGTTCGTACAAAGACGCGCAAGGATTTCGTCACAGCGACAACTCTAAGCTGAAAGTAAAAGCGATTGATGCTTCCGTTTATCATTACGGTTGGGTGAAACCGCCGGAAGCGCAGCAGGCCAAGCAGCAATCGTTTCACAAGATGTGGCACGATGACGAATGGATGAAAAAGAATATTCCGCAGGTAAATGAGTTCGATTATTCGCAAATTGATTCTCTAGCGAAATTCAATGGAACACATCCTGCTGTGATGCAGAACCGAATCAACAAAATGAATTGGAAGTTTTCATTTGATCCCACAAAGAAAAAGTGGGGAATGAAGATGCGACTGTTGATGTGGTGGGAAAGAACCACCGGCGTTCGCATCGGTGAATACAAAAATTACACACTGTTGCAGAGCTGAAATGGATAACATTTCCCGGATTAATTCAGTTCCTTTTAATCCGCTTCATCCGCCAAATCCGCGTACTATTTTTTGCGGTTCTCGCGCAGATACGCAATCAAATCCGTTCTCGGCATTTTACCTTCAAGATTTAAAGCGCGAAACATCGTAATCAGTTGCCCGCGATGAAATGTACTGTGATTCATGCAATGCATGATGATGTTTGAATTTGTTTCTGAAAACTCTTTGCCATCCAATGTTTTGAACTTGCATTCAGAATTGAGAAAATCCTCGTCTCGTTCTGCAAGGAGTGATGCAAATTTACGCGAAGTACTTTCAACGCTTGCAAAGACTTCATCAGGCAGCATCGATTCACTTGGCCAATCCGTTGGTGAATTACCAATCATTCGTTCATACCAGATGTACTGCGCATCCGCAATGTGAAACAGCGTTTTCCGGATTGTCGGGAAACTGCTCTTGGTTTCCGCATCTAACAATTCGGAAGTATGATGAACCAGAAATTCCAAGAGCTGAGTGTTCGCCCAAAGATTGTAATCTGCGTATTGCTGAATCGTTTTCTTCATGATGCTATTCCCATCCGCTTGCTAATACATCTGCGAGATGTAACAACTTTACCGGCTTCTGCTGCTTCGCTATTAATCCTTGCAAATGCATCAGGCAAGACATATCCGTTGAGATAATGTAATCTGCGCTTGTTTCTTCTGCATTTTTCAGTTTCTGTTCCGCCATTCCCACAGCAACGCTTTCGTGTCGCACACTGAATTGTCCGCCGAAACCGCAACACACATCGCTGTCTTTCATCTCGCACAGTTCAAGTCCACGGACTTTCGAAAGCAGCACACGAGGTTCACGATGAATACCATATTCACGCAAACCGCTGCAGGAGTCATGAAACACCGCTGTGCCATCAAGTCGCGCACCAAGGTCTGTTATCTTCAATACGTTCACCAGAAAATCAGAAAACTCGAACATGTTTTTCTGCACCTGACGAAACTGATTATGCAAAACGGAATTCGCAAACATTTCATCATAGTTATGTTTAACGAATCCGGGACACGATGCAGAAGGAGAAACGATATAACGATCATTCTGAAATTCCTTCACGAACTTCTCTCCTACTTCACGGCAGTGATCCCAATAACCCGCATTGAATGCAGGCTGACCGCAACAGGTTTGTTCGTGATTGTAATTCACGCCGCAGCCTACACGTTCCAAAACTTTTATCATGTTCATTGCCACATCAGGATAAAACTGATCAATGAAACACGGAATAAACAAATCAACAATCATAATTCTGAAATTCTACTTCACCAATTCATTTTTAGGAACACGCAGTAACAATACAAATCCGAGAAGGAAAAATACGATCAGCGCAAGAACAGATGTTCTGATGTCCGCAAGTCCTTCAATCAATCCGAATGTAAATGTTCCGAGTGCCAATCCGATTTTCTCGCTCACATCGAAGAAACTGAAATAAGAAGCATGATCTTCTGTTTCCGGAAGCATCTTCGAATATGTGGAACGCGCCATTGCTTGAATTCCGCCCATCACTAAGCCTACAATTGATGCCGCGATGTAAAACTGCCAAGGCAGATAAACCAAGAAGTAAACCGCTGCGCATAAAAGAATCCAGATTACAATGGCAATCGAAAGCGTTTTCAGATTGCCGATTTTCTTCGATACAGAAGAAAAAAGAAATGCGCCAGCGATTCCCAAAAACTGAATCAAAAGAATACTGATGATCAGATCCTGAGTTTGAATACCACGAACTTCTTTATTGGCAAAAGCAGTTGCCATGATCATTACAGTTTGCACAGCCATGTTGAACATGAAATAACTGGCGAGATATCTGCGCAGTTGTAATCTGGTTTTAATATCTGCCCAAACTTTTCCGAGTTCTTTGTAACCCTGACGAATAATACTGCCACTTACTTTACGGTTGTACACGTTATTCGGAAGTCGACGGAACGTAATCATTGCAAAACCTATCCACCATAATCCTACGAGCGGAAATGCAGTTTTAATCGGAAGCAATCCGGTAAACTGAGTGAGCACTAGTATAGCAATCAGCAGCAACGCACTGCCGAAATATCCCATGGAAAATCCACGTGCGCTGATACGATCGTGATCAACAGGTTCTGCAATCTCCGGCAGATACGCATTGTAATACACCAAACTTCCCCAATAGCCGATGCTCGCGAAGAACAAGGGAACAATTGTTATTCCGAGGTGATACGGTGTAAAGTCATTTCCTCCGTTATCGGGATGAAAGAAAAATAACAGCGCACT
>JBJOKQ010000291.1:0-3469 GCA_046046005.1 Bacteroidota bacterium
AAAGTTCAGTACAAGATCCGCTTCGTGCTTCTCAATCATTTCATTAAGGAACACGGCACTTTTTATAAATTTTCCTGCGTTGCGGAAATTATAGGTGATCGTAGGCCAGATACGTATGCCTCTGTTGTTGGCCGTGACAAAATTCGGACTTTGTATTCCGTGAACAGGAATATTACTGAATTTATCAAGAAAGAACTTTGGTATTTCGCGACGCTCACTTCTTCCAACCAGCACGCAGCAAATTTCAAAGTCTGATGTTTCAAGAATCTGCTTTAGAGAAATAGCCTGGGTCATATGACCGCGTCCTTCGCCTTGAACGACAAACAAAACTTTTGTTTTCATTGTTCAGAAATTGACTGTTGTTTGATTCCTGCGTTTTGCAAAACAGGTTGCAGTACGCGGTCATTGAATTGATTTTTCTCTTTAAGCCAATCGGTATAGTGAATTATTTTCCATTCACCATCTTCAGTTTCGACAAGCGCCGTTAACGATTCAACCCAATCGCCACTATTCAGATAATGCGTATTGCCGATGTATCTGTTGGCAGGAGAATGGATATGTCCGCAGATTACGCCCTGACATTTGCGTGATGCAGCGACATCTGCAAGTTGCTTTTCGAAGTCGTCAATGAAGCTTACCGCTTCTTTCACTTTGGCTTTTATTCGCTGTGATAAAGAGTAGTAAGGTTTACCGCGTCGTTCGCGAATGCGATTGTAATGACGATTGAGCCAGAGCAGAAAGGTGTAACCGACATCTCCGAGTTTTGCAATCCATTTGAATCGTGTTGTTACAGTATCAAACAAATCTCCGTGTACTACGTAATATTTTTTGAAACCGGATTGAAGAATGTAATCGCGTCTGACTGTGAAATTGCCCAGCGAGAACGGAACAATTGTATCGAGAAAATCGTCATGATTTCCTCTGATGTAAATGACTTCTGTTCCTTTAGCAGCTCGTTTCAGTATGAGACGGAAAAATTTGGAGTGCTCTTTTTTCCACGTACCCGAACGTTTCAGTTGCCATCCGTCAATGATATCACCATTGAGGATCAGCTTTTCGCATTTGTGATTTTTGAGAAATGTAGTGACCTCTTTAGCTCTGGAGGCGGAAGCGCCCAGATGAATGTCGGAAAGAACAATTGTTCTGTAGAATGTTTTCTTCAAACGATTAGCGTTTTGCAAATGTTCAAACTGAAGATGATCGGGATTTTACGCAGTGTTTATTCAAACGTGATGAAAGCTGTGAATGAATGTTAACGGGAATTGCGTTATGTAAACTGAAAGTTTGTCGCGTCTTGGTGTTCCACGCTGAAAATATGACAGTATTTACCAACGAAAACTGACGAAAGTGCATATTTCCTCGAATGGTATATGCTTTGTTCCACATTTCGTAAACAGATAAAAAACTAAAACAGACAACTATGAACATGATAAAATTTTCTCCCGCACGCAGAATGTTTGATAATTCATTCTTCGACAATTTCCCAACTGTGTTTGACGATCTTCTGGCAGGGAAATCTATCTCAGGTTTTACACCTTCAGTAAACGTTTCTGAAACCGAAAAGAACTGGCACATTGAAGTTGCAGCTCCTGGATTGAAGAAGGAAGATTTCAAGATTAATCTTGAGAAGGACATGCTGACCATCAGTGCGGAAATGAAAACAGAAGAGAAGAAAGAAGAGAAAAATTATTCGCGTCGTGAATTCACTTACGGTTCGTTTACCCGTTCATTCCGGGTGCGTGAGAATTCGGTAGATGCAGAAAACATTGCGGCGCGTTACGATAATGGCATTCTTCAGATTGATCTTCCTAAGAAAAGCGCTGAAGCGGCGAAAAACACAAGAGAAATCAGAATCGCATAACCTTGAGGGACGTATTCTGCTAAGAGGTCGGAATACGGTTGGTCGCGGGTCCCGTGTTGCAATAGCAGCCGGGACTCGTGTTTTTAACATTGTTTTCTTAATTACTCGATACTTTGCAGACATTGCGAGTAATCTGCATGAGTAGCTTTGTACAATGGCGGAAAAACCTCTGATTCTGGTTACCAATGATGACGGCATTCATGCTCCCGGAATTCGATCGTTGGTAGAAGTTGCGATGCAATTCGGTGATGTGTATGTTGTAGCTCCTGATAAACCGCAATCGGGAATGGGGCACGCTATAACTATAAACTCAACTTTGCGTGTGGAGCAGTTGCATATTTACAGCGGCGCGCAAAATTGGAGTTGCAGCGGAACGCCCGTTGATTGCGTGAAGATGGCGATCAACAAATTATTGCCGCGCAAACCTGATTTGTGTGTATCCGGCATCAATCACGGTGCCAATCATTCCATCAACATTATTTACTCAGGAACGATGTCGGCGGCAATGGAAGGGGCAATCGAAGGAATTCCATCAATCGGATTCTCTTTGCTTGATTATTCCGTAGAAGCGGATTTCTCTGCTGCGAAAATATATGCAGCCAAAGTGATTGAATGGGTGCTGAAGAACAAACTCGACAAAGGTGTTTGTTTGAACGTTAACGTACCGCGATTGCCTTTGAGTGAAATCAAAGGAATTAAGACGTGTCGTCAGTCTGCAGGAACATGGAATGAAGAGCTTGATGAGCGCACAGATCCTTCAGGAAGAAAGTATTATTGGCTCACGGGTCGCTTTGAGAATTTTGAGCCGCAGAGTACGGACACTGATGTGTGGGCTTTGGATAATGGATATGTTTCTGTTGTTCCATCGCAAATTGATTTGACAGCACATCAGATGATTCAAAAATTGAACAGTATCAACAGCTGAACATCATGAAAGATAAACTGGACAATATCATTGTTGGCATACTTGCAGGCGGATTATTGCCGATACTTGGGATGTACGTTTATTTTTTATTCACATATCGCTCGCAAACCAGCTTTACAGGATTCATTGATTATTTTTCGCGAATGCATATTGTGGTAGCGTCAATCAGTCTCAGTTGTTACATCACTAATTTGCCTTTGTTCTTCGGAGTGATCTGGTTGAACATGAACAGAGCGGCGCGTGGAGTTTTGATTTCCACCATGTGTTACACGGCATGGGTGGTTTACGAAAAATTCATCTCCTGATGAAGTATTACATCATAGCCGGAGAAGCTTCTGGTGATCTTCACGCTTCCAATCTTCTGAAAGAAATCAGAAAGAAGGATCCTGATGCGGTGTTCAGAGGTTTCGG
Organism: Bacteroidota bacterium; assembly: GCA_046046005.1. Lineage (GTDB taxonomy): Bacteria > Bacteroidota > Bacteroidia > Palsa-965 > Palsa-965. The sequence goes on from JBJOKQ010000291.1 coordinate 3,198, forward strand.
CGGCGATTTGATGAAAGCAACAGGAACTGATCTGGTCATGCATTATCGTGATCTCGCATTCATGGGATTTGTGGAAGTACTGATGCATTTGCGAACGATTCTTCGCAATCTCGATAAGTGCAAAGCTGATATTGAAGAATGGAAACCGGATGTTGTAATCCTTGTTGATTATCCGGGATTCAATTTGAGAATAGCGCCACACGTAAAATCGCTGGGAATTCCTGTGATTTATTACATCTCTCCGCAAATCTGGGCTTGGAAGCAATCGCGAG
>JBJOKQ010000292.1:0-3411 GCA_046046005.1 Bacteroidota bacterium
TCCGAGAACCCCTACACACGAGCCTTCTGATACCCCGGAAGGCTCGTTCATTTTACGCTTTCTGAGCAGGAATTTCAGTTTTCACTTTCAGTGCCGCGTTCACAAATCCTACAAATAATGGATGCGGATTTTCAACTGTGCTCTTGTATTCCGGGTGAAACTGAACACCAATGAAGAATGGATGTGATTTGATCTCCACAATTTCAACGAGTCCGCCTTCAGGATTGATTCCGGTTGCGATCATACCTTTCTGCTCAAAATCGCGCAGGTATTCGTTGTTGAATTCGTAACGATGTCTGTGACGCTCGTAGATCGTAGGCTTTTTGTAGATGTCAGCTGCAGCAGATCCTTCGGAAATAACACATGGATAAGCGCCCAAACGCATTGTTCCGCCTTTGTGGGTCACTTTCTTTTGCGCTTCGAGTAAATCGATTACAGGATGCGGTGTGGCTGCGTCCATTTCGGTTGAATGCGCTCCTGCAAGTCCGAGAACGTTACGCGCGAATTCAATCACCGCACATTGCATTCCCAAACAAATGCCGAAAAACGGCACGTTATTCTCACGCGCAAAACGAATTGCTGCAATCTTTCCGTCTATGCCGCGATGTCCGAAACCGGGTGCAACAAGAATTCCGGAAAGACCTGCGAGTTTCTCTTTCACATTCGCTTCGTTGAGGCTTTCGGAATGAATCCATTGCAAGTTCACTTTGCAATCATTTGCAACACCTGCGTGAATGAATCCTTCTGCAATTGATTTGTAGGAGTCTTTCAACTCAATATATTTTCCGACAAGACCAATTGAAACTTCTTTTTTCGGATTGTAGAGTTTGTGAACGAATTCTTTCCATTTGCTCATCTCCACTTCTTTGTCGAATGGAAGGCCGAGCTTTTGCAATACTACCTGATCGAGTTTTTCTTTCTCCATCAGCAGAGGAACTTCATAGATGCTCTTTGCATCCTGCGCCTCAATAACGGCACTGCTTTCTACATTACAGAACAATGCCAGTTTGCGACGAATGTCTGAATTCAAAGGGTGTTCAGTACGGCAAACGAGTACGTCTGCTGTAATACCAAACTCCTGCAACATCTTTACGGAATGCTGCGTTGGTTTTGTTTTTAATTCTCCGGCCGCTGTGAGGAAAGGAATGAGAGTAAGGTGAATTACCAAAACATCTTTCGGCATTTCCCACTTCAATTGACGAACAGCCTCGATGTAAGGAAGTGATTCAATATCTCCAACGGTTCCGCCGATTTCAGTAATCACAACCTGATACTGCCCGGTGTTTCCAAGTTGACGTACGCGATGTTTAATTTCATCTGTGATATGCGGAATAACCTGAACGGTTTTTCCGAGATAATCGCCGCGACGCTCTTTCTCTATAACGGTTTTGTAAATTCTTCCGGTTGTTACGTTGTTGGCCTGGGATGTATTTACATTCAGGAAACGCTCGTAATGTCCCAGGTCAAGATCTGTTTCTGCTCCGTCGTCTGTAACGAAACATTCACCATGTTCATACGGATTCAGCGTGCCCGGGTCAACGTTGATGTAAGGATCCAGTTTCTGGATCGTAGTAGTGTAGCCTCGCGCTTGCAGTAATTTTGCCAGCGAAGCTGAAATTATTCCCTTGCCCAACGATGATGAAACCCCGCCGGTTACGAAGATGTACTTAGTAGAAGACATAGCTGAAAACAGAATGGTAACCGGGTTTCAAAGGTACGGATTTAGATGGAGATAGAATCGAAGAACTTCATCATATGCAATAAAAAAACGCGGAAATATTCCGCGTTTTATGATAATTGTCCTTTGAATCCGAATTTTCCTAGAAGGAATAACTCATACTTACACTTGGCATAAGCGGCAATTGGTTCACGCGCTTGTATGCAACACGATCAAAGTAGAAAATGTTCTGTCTGTTGTAGGCGTTTGTTGCTCCTGCAGAGATTTCCAATTTCGAAAACTCACTGAATTCCCACCATTTTTTGATGGTAATGTCCATACGGTGGTAAGTTGGCAACTGATGCGAATTCAGATCGCCGTAAATGATTCCAAGATTTCCGTTTGCCGTAAGAATGTCGTCAGTAAGGTTCGTCAACTGCAGGTTTTCATAGAAGCCTCCGGTTGGAGTGAACGGGAATCCTGTTCCGAAATTCCAGCGTATATCAACTTCCCAGTTTTCTTTCTTGCCGAATACGTAAGATGTTACAACGTTGATATTGTGACGACGGTCGAAGTTCGGGCGATAGTTCTGAATTCCATCCCAACGTTTTACAAAACCGTAAGAATACACCGTCCAGAGGTAGAGGTTTTTGTACTCGTACTTCATTACGAAATCCACACCGTATGCGCTTCCCGTTTCAATGATGAAATCATTTTTCAGAATGTCCGGCTGGTCTGCGTTATCTGCATTGTCTTCGTACAATTTATTGCGGTTGATATTGGTCAACTGTGTGAAGTCTTTGAAATAACCCTCCACAGTGAATTCAATATTGCCCCATTTCTGAGTTGAATCAATCGGATCCCATTCGATACCGAAAATGGCGTGATTCGCTTTCTGGAGTTTATGCGTTACATCGACTTCTTCTCCGTCCTGATTAACGAATGTTTCAGGAAGGTTGTCGGAACCGGACAATATTCCGTAGAACAGATTCACTACGTCGCGATCCGAAGTTGCTGCAATCAGGTTCTGCGAATACATTCCTACAGCACCACGTAGACGGATTTTCTGAGTGAGATTGTATTTGAAAGCCAAACGCGGTTCCGGTGAAATGTTATTCAACGTTGCGTAATAGTGAATGCGGAATCCGGGCTCCAACACCAGTGAGCGCGATTTCATGGAATCTTTTGCCATGTTGCGTGAAACCCATTTGTATTTGAAGTACGCAGCGAATTCGGTTGTATTTTCTTCCTGAACAATTGTGCGACGGACAGCATTTTCAAACTTGAAAATCGTAGTGTAACCTAATACTTCGATTCCGTAATTCACAACGTTTTTACGTTGGAAATAAGTAAAGTTCAAGCCGAGGTTGAATCCATTCACAGAATCCGTACGCGGAGTGTAATTGTCTTCCAACATCTGTACGTTGTAAGACGAGTAAGCAAAATTACCGCGGATCAATGTAGTTGAAGCAGCCGGTACAACCTGGAAAGAACTTCCGAAACCGTAAGATGTCCACTTCAAATCTGCTGAACCTTTGTAGCGGGTAACTTTATCATTGAAGTTGAAACCGAAGAGCGAAAGACGAGATCCGCCAAGGCTGTTGAATGAAACTTTGCCGTAGTAATCGCTGAAATTGAAAGGAATTCCGTTCGTGTCAACGTAATTGTACAGCACTTTGGAAGTTTGCTGGAGATAAGAGTTCTTCGCAGAGAGCATGTAGCTGATTGAACCGCGTCCTTTTTCTTCATCCATG
>JBJOKQ010000293.1:0-3348 GCA_046046005.1 Bacteroidota bacterium
CAAGGAAATCAAGAACAGGATCCGAATAACGGGAATCAAAACAATAAAAACGGCACAAAACCTCAGGATCCATCTAAGCAACAAATGAGTCAGGAGGATGCAAAGAAGCTGTTAAATTCATTAAAGAATTCAGAGCAGGATACTCGTAAGCGAATCGGAAACGGTCAAAGCGGAAATCCGTTCCGAAAAAGTAACAGCAAAGACTGGTAATGAAGTTGGCAGGTAAAATATTCGTACTTGCAATGCTGATGGTATCAGCACTGAATTTTCATTTGCGTGCACAGAACATTACCATCAAGGCGGACAAAACGGATTACAAAACTTCAGATGAAATCGTAATTACGTTAAGCGGTGAGTTGAGCGACTTTACACAATACGCTTCTCTTCCACCTGTTTCCGGTTTAACGCCTTCAGGAACTGATCAGAGCTTCGATAACGCGGCTCCGGGGAAAAAAATCCGAATCAGACAAACCTTCCGCTATTTCGCCAATCAAACGGGTGAATTTGAAATCGGACCTGCCGTTATTTATTCAGGAACAAAACAATATTATTCCAACACCATCACAATTAACGTTGCCCAGGATTCGCGTTTCGAACAGGAAGGTTTAGCTTTTATGAAAGCGGAAATTCCACGAAAAACATTTTTCATCGGAGAACGTATTCCTGTCTATTTCAGAATTTACTACCGAGACAATTATACCTGCGAAAACTCTTCAGTCTTCGCTCCGAAATATGACGGATTCTGGCATCCTGATGTAACAGGATATTTTGATCAGAACTTCCGGAATGACAGTCTTGTCGTTATCAAAGGTCGCCAATACAATTCCAGAATCTTTGCTGTTGATTATATCTACCCGAACGCCTCAGGCAAACTGAAGATCCCCGAATACAATACAACAGCCACGCTGACTGAAATAACCGACGGATACAATGCTTTTTCAACATCAATAGATCTTTCAAGTCCCGTTCTTTCAATAACAGTAAATGATCTTCCGCCTCACGATTCGCTGCCCGGCTACAATGGAGATGTCGGAACCCTGAACTTCTCTTGTACATTGAGCAGTAATACAACTGAAGAATGGAATCCGCTGAGAATGAAAGTTACAGTGAGCGGAAAAACAAATTTCTCAATGATGATACCTCCGACGTTCAGTTTACCTGCGGGATTCAGAATGGAACTTGTAAAATCGTATGACAGTATTTCAGTTGAAGACATAGAGAGTGCTTCAAAAATATTCGAGTACAATCTCATTGCCGAAAAACAAGGCGATTATGTTTTGAATGGAATCGCCTATTCTTTCTTCAATCCGATTCAGGAGAAATACATCACCATTTACGGCGACACAATCTCCCTGCATGTCAACCCGGGAACAAAAATTGATCCGGATTCCGAATCAAATCTTCCCGACACATTTCTCTCCGCGAAATCAAGACTTCCGTTTGCATTAGTAGTTGTGTTCAGCGTAGTTGCCGGAATTACTGTTGTTGTATATCTGATTTTGCGATTCAGAAAAAAGTCTGCAGCTAAAAAGTCCACCGCCGATCAAGCGATTGAAGAACCGGAACCCGTTCAGCCCGTTGATACATCCCGTGAGCAGGCTTTCGCTCAATTGAACTCAGCTAAACTTATTCTGCGAAATGGTCAATGTGCGCAGAGTATTGAATCTGCATATCAGGCTTTGTTGCTGCGCGTATGTCGTATTGCTCAATTGAAACCTCATGAAGCATCAACATACAATCTGAAATACAAACTCGGAAAAATATTTTCTGATGTTCAATTCGTCGATTCAATCATTCAGCATCTCGAAGATCTTAAACTCCGCAAATATTCCATCAAAGGTTCCGACTTCGATCTCGCCGCTCAATTGCTGCAGAAAACGGAAAAGATTCTCATTTCGTTGAATTGATGAGACCAATTCAACGCTGCAAAACCAACAAATTGGCTTAGGAGAGTGTATATTACGACTGACTACATTGAAATTGGTCGTGTCATGTTTTTGACTATATTTGAAATGGCAAACTCATGAAAAACACATACTTACAATCGATCGGTGTTATTTTACTGATGGTGTTATGCGGCATTGCACATGCGCAGCTTGGTTCAACACCGGAATCAGGACATAACCCAATGGCACCACAATCTGTGAGAGCAAGTGATCCGAATGTTACTCCGCAAGACGGAAGTACTTTCCTCGGTCCAACTTTTCAGATGAGTGAATGCGGACTCAACTACACAACTGCGTCTCAAAAAATCGGACAACGTTTCTCTCCGGTCGGAGTTCCTCAGCCTGCAACATTTGCAATCGCAGGTATTCCTGCGACAGCAGTAATACAGAAAGCATACGTTTGGTGCGATGCGTCCGGTAATGGTGCGGCGATTAATTTATCAGTTACAAATCCGCTGGCAATTACAAATAACTATCCAATGACTTTGATCGGAAGCGATCAGGACAAATGTTGGGGCTATGCTGGTACGCACAGTTATCGTGCAGATGTTACAGCTGCAATTCTCGGAAACGGAAACTATACAATCAGCGGATTTCCTACCAGCACAAGCTCAGGCGGAACAAATGATGTTGATGGTGCAACGATGATGGTTATTTGGAGTGATCCGACTGCAACGTTTCAGGGTGATATTGTTATTTGGGATGGATGCGTAGTAATCAATGGCGGAGTTACTACACAAACCATGAACAACTTCACAGCATGCAACGGCACTGTCAACAATGCACGCGGATTCATGGCAATTGCCGATTTGCAAGGACTTGGCGCGACGTTAAGCGCAAACGGCGGCCCCGGTTTCACTATAACTGAAGATTGGTGGAACTATGTTGATGTTGCAACAACCGTAACTCCGGGTCAAACGTCTTCTGCGTTCAATGTAAATTCAACCGGCGATTGCTTCAACTTCTGTGTGATGGGTTTGTATTTTCAATCGAACTGCCAGACATGCTGCATCGCTCCATACACCTTGACGATGTCGCAAACACCGAGTTCTTGCTCTGCGAGTAATGGTACCGCAACAGGAACACCGAACGGCGGAACCGGACCATTCACGTATACGTGGAATACAACTCCTGTTCAAAACACACAAACCGCAACAGGTTTGCCACCGGGACAATACATCGTAACTGTAACTGATGCTTTAGGTTGTTCTACTGTTGATACTGTAATTGTTCTCGGCACAGGATCACTGCCGTTCACTACTTCACAAGTAAATGTATTGTGCAACGGAGGTAATAACGGATCTGCAACATTTACTCCTACCGGAGGAACAGGACCTTTCACTTACGTTTGGAATCCGAATGTTACCGGAACAGGTAATGCGACGAACCTCACAGCGGGTGT
>JBJOKQ010000294.1:0-3301 GCA_046046005.1 Bacteroidota bacterium
CCCGATCTCTGTAAGCGCAGTAACGTACTCGAAATATCCGAACCCTGAACCGCCGTATTCCGTTGGAACAAGAACGCCCAACAACCCAAGTTCACCGAGTTTTTTCATCACCGGAACCGGAAATTCCTGCGCTTCATCCCACTCCATTAATTTAGGACGGATGCTTTCTTCGCCGAATTTGCGGATCATTTCCGCGATCATGATTTGATTTTCACTCAAAGTAAATTCCATTGTTCTCCGGGTTTTTGGGAGCGTAAAAATAATTGTTTCGGGAAGAGAAAAAAGGTTCGGGTGAAAAATATTAAATCAGTCGTTCACCAAACTCACAATATCAGCCGAATAAGCGGTTAGCGAATCTCTTCCTTTGAGAAAGGAAAGCTCAACAACGAAGGAAAAACATGAAACAATTCCTCCTTGACTCTGAATCAGCTTAGCAGCGGCCACTGCTGTTCCGCCTGTTGCAAGTAAGTCATCATGAACCATTACATTCATTCCTGCAGTAACAGCGTCCTGATGCATTTCAATCCGGGCTGTTCCGTATTCGAGTGCGTAATCAATACCAACCGTTTTCCAAGGCAATTTCCCTGACTTACGAATAGGAATAAACGGCACGCCCATTTCGAGTGCCAACGCATAACCGAAAAGAAAACCGCGACTTTCAATTCCTGCAATTGCATCGATGCGTTTTCCTTTCAATCGATCGACAAATTCTTTGATAATAAGTTTACCGACTTTATCATCCTGCAGCAGCGGCGTGATGTCTTTGAACATAATTCCCTTCTTCGGAAAATCGGGAACCAGTCGTATTGCGTTGCGAATTGCGTTCATTCAGATTGTAAGGTATGGCGCAATTTTACGGTATAATTCGGCATTGACCAAATGACATTTCATGATGTCGGGAAGTTTTGCAAAAGCTCCGTGCGCTTTACGATAATTGGCCAATGCATTTGCAACGCCGGGCGAAATGTAAGGGTGCTTTTTCAGATCGGATACCGCTGCTTGATTCACATTAATTTTGCGGATATACGTAGTATCCACTTTCACATTCGATTCAATCAGCGAATATTTATCCTGATCCATTCCGAAAACTTCAAGCAACTGTTGTTTGTGATGAAACCCTCCGAGCAATTCGCGATACATCACAATCCGCAACGCGAAGACGGAACCGATTCCGTGCAACGTGGAAAGCAATGCGGTATCGGCAGTGTTCAATTCAACGATTGCAGGAACAACAATTTTCTCTTTCACAATCTTGGCGCTTGAATCAGTTGGAATTGTAATGTATGATTCAAGTTCAGCGTAACGTTCCGGGGAAACAACATACAGTTTGCGCAGATCTTCTTTCTTCCTGAAGTTTCCGCCTTTTGAACGAAACTTAATAATACTTTGTGCTTGTGCAGGAGAGAACCCGAGACGAATCCATTCCTCTTCTGAGATTGTATTGGGATTGAAAAAGAACAATTCCTTTTGCTGAAAAACGGATTGCTTCCCGGCGATGGAAACATAATTATGTTCCGGTTTTTCCTTTTTCACTCTCTCGAATGAATCACGTGAAGGCGCTTCATTCTGAATTTGTGCAAGTGGCAAATTTCCGATTATGCTATTTTTATCGGAAGTGAGCACAAACGCTGCAGTGACGAGAATAAGAATCACACTAAGCACTATCAACCCGTTTCGTTCAGGTTTGGTGAATGTGAACAGTGCGATGAACTTTTTCACGACAACGTTTCTGTTATTCTGATTTTGGTTTTACAGATGTCAAACGGTTCACCACAAAATAAAGTGGAAAACCAAGCCCTACGAGAGCCAGACCTAAGCCGGAGTTGCGTGCATCCATGAAGAGCAAATCGATGCAAATTAAAGTTGCAGCAATAATGTAAAGTGCGGGGATCAATGGATAACCCAAAGCTTTGTACGGTCGCGGAGCAAGCGGTTCCGTTTTGCGAAGTTTAAATATTCCGCTGATTGTTACGATATAAAAAATAAGTGAAGCGAATGTAGCATAGGAAAGTAAATCGCCGTACTTGCCGGAGAAGCACAACGCGCAAGCCCAAACTGCTTGAGCCCACAATGCCCACGAAGGGACGCTGTTACTGTTGAGTTTCCCTGCGCGTGGAAAAAACAATCCGTCTTTCGACATGGCGTAAAACAATCTTCCGCCGGCAAGAATAATTCCGTTGTTGCAGCCGAATGTAGAAACCATAATGAGTACAGCCATCATTGCTGAAGCAATATTTCCGAAAATCACAGTAGCAGCAGCAGAACCGATCCGACTTTGTTCAGCAAACTGAATTCCGCGACTCATCACTTCAGCACCTTCCGGATTTCCTTTGAGCGGCAACAATGCGAGATAGGCGATATTCGCAAGCAAGTACAACGCTGTAACGATTGCGGTACCAAGAATCAAACTGCGCGGAATGTTTTTGTGCGGTTCGCGGATTTCACCTGCGATGAATGTAACATTGTTCCATGCATCACTTGAAAAAAGTGAGTTGATCATTGTGAATCCCAACGCAGCGATCAGTCCCATTCCAACGAGCGGTTCATTCACCCAACCTGAATCGGTTTCAAATGTGCGTGAAGCCGACCACGAATCTGTGAAGTTGAGCGACAATGTATCGTGACTGAATCCAACATACAATCCAAGAATGATCAATGCGAAAAGCGCAAGTAATTTCGCTGAGGTAAAAATCTTCGCAATCCATGCACCGCCTTGTACGCCGCGTGTATTCAACCAGGTTAACAATAGAATACTTGCCACTGCAACCAAATGCGCACGCGTGATGCTGAACAAACCGAAATCTGCGATAACATACTTTGAGGCCAGAGCAGGTATAAGTTCAGAAGTGTAATTCGCAAAAGCGGTTGCAACTGCCGCAATAACTCCCGTCTGAATAACACTGAACACTGTCCAGCCGTAAAGAAACGCGGGGATTTTCCCCCATGCGCGACGTATGTAAACATACTGACCGCCGGCTTCGGGCATCATGCCCGCGAGTTCGCCGTAACTCAATGCAGCGGCAAGAGTAATTGCGCCACTGAGAATCCAAGCGACCATCAGCCATCCGGAAGATCCGAGATCGCGCGCCATTGTTGAACTCACAAGAAAAATTCCGGAGCCAATCATGGAGCCTGCAACAATAGATGTTGCATCAAGAAGTCCGAGTCGCTGTTTGAATTCTGACATAAAAAAGGGCGGTGTTACCCGCCCGTATGTTATTGCTGTGGAGCGTTGAGCTTGCTGTGATTCTTACTGTAAATGAATTACACAAGAATACCGATTTACCCCCAAATGAGGAAC
>JBJOKQ010000295.1:0-3286 GCA_046046005.1 Bacteroidota bacterium
AAACTGCAGAACGAAGTGCAGCTGAAAGACGTATGCTTGAATTGAGACTATCAGCTTTACGGGCTCAAATGAATCCGCATTTCATATTCAACGCAATTAATTCAATTCAGCATTATGTGTTGAATAACGACAGCGAAAAGGCGTACACTTATCTCGCGCGTTTTTCCAAACTTATTCGCTTAGTGCTGGAGCAGTCGCAGTCGAATACAATTTCACTGAAGCAGGAAATAGAATTGCTTCAATTGTACATGGAACTGGAACAGCTGCGTTTTTCCAAACTTGTTTCTGTTACACTTCAAGTAGATCCCGATCTCGATCGATCAGGTTTAAGAATTCCGGGAATGCTATTGCAGCCTTATGTTGAAAACGCATTCTGGCATGGACTTCAACCATTGACAGACCGTTCGCCGGAACTTATAATCAAAATACGAAAAGTGAAGGAGTCGCTCGTAATTACCATTACAGATAATGGAATCGGAAGAAAAGAAGCGGCAAAACTGGCAAGCACTACGAAAGGTCGCTCTTACGGAATGGTAATCACAAAAGAACGATTGCGTTTAACCGGTAAAGCCGGTCCGTTGATTGACATGGTTACGGTAGAGGATGTTCTGGACAGTGCCGGGAACATTGCAGGAACAAAAGTGGAAATCAGACTTAGTATTTCTAATTTGCAGGACGAATGATTAAAGCAATCATAGTTGACGATGAACCGAAGAGTCGCGATGTTTTGAAAACATTGTTGATGCGTTTTTGCACGGAAGTTGAAATAGCCGGTATGGCGGGTTCTGTTGCTGATGCTGAAAAGTTAATTGTTGAAGCCAATCCGGATCTTATTTTTCTGGATATTGAAATGCCGGGGGGCAATGGATTAACGCTGCTCGAACGCGGCAAAGCCGGTAACGCCGATGTTGTTTTTGTAACGTCCTATGCGCATTACGCAATTCCTGCATTACGCTTAAGCGCTGTTGATTATTTACTCAAGCCTGTTGAAGTAGAAGAACTCAGAAACGCTGTAGCGCGTGTTGCGGAAAAACGACGTTCAGGAGAATCCGGAAACATTGATGTACTGAAAGAGAATCTTGCGAATACACCGGCAATGCAAAAGCTGGCTATTCCCGGAATTCAGGATGTACGTTTTATTCCGGTGTCTCAAATACTTCGTATTGAAGCCGACAGTAATTACTCCTTCATAATTACTACTGAAGGAGAAAGGATTCACGCGTCAAAAACTTTGGGCGACTTCGAAGATTTACTTTCTTCAGTTCCGAATTTCTGCCGAGTACACAAAACTCATTTGGTAAACATGAGTTGTGTTGTGAAGTTGATTAAAACGGATGGTGGATATCTGCAAATGAAAGACGGTTCTCAAGTTGAGATTTCACGCAGACGGAAAGCAGAAGTATTACAGATATTGGGATTGAGTTAAGTACTAACTCTCTTTTTTCAATTGCTCTTCCAATCCCTGAATAAGCAATTCTTTTTTCGCAACTTCTAAACGCAAACGTTCAATTTCTGCGCGAAGATTTTCATTTTCAACTCGCATGTGAATTTCTTCCGGAGCCCAGATGTTTACGTTATAATAAGGGTGTTCATTGCCTTCTTCCATTTCTTCCGGATGACGGAAGAAACTGTATAGTGGAATACGAAGCTCCTTTGAAATCTGTTCCAGCGTACGAATTTCAATTGTATTCTGCTCCAACGCGTGATCGAGTTGCTCTTCGGTAACGCCCAAATATTCCGTGAGCTGCTTATAAGTCAGCTTACGCGAATTCAGAACGGCAATGATGCGTTCTTTCAGATTCGGAACTGTATTGTGCAACTCTGCTTCCATAAAATGCTTTACTCAATTTTGCGGAGGACCATCCGGTTGACGTGGCTTTGGAATCTCGCTCTTAAAAATCTTCTGGTAATCCTGAAACGTCATTGTTTTCTCTTTCTCTTCTGCATAATAATGCAGATAAGGTTCGAATTGCTCCGGCGGCATGTAACCTTGCATGATCGTAAAAGTTATACGGTCTTTACCGATGAAAACAAAAGAAGGATAGGAGAGACGTCCTTGAAGAACGGTAATTGCGAAATCATGCGCACTGCGTGTATTTACAGCTCCGCGATTGAAATATTTCTGTCCGTTGAAGGTAACGGTGTCATGCGTTTCAGCATCGAAGCGAACGCAATAGAAATTAGCATTCATATACTTCGCGATGATCGGATGAGAGAACGTATTTGCGTCCATCACTTTACACCATCCGCACCAGCTTGTTGTGAAGTCAACAAAAATTTTGCGCGGAACAGAATCGCTCAGACGTTGCGCTTCTTCCAAAGTGTACCATTTTACCTGCTCAACTGCAGGTTGGGTTGTTGCCGGCGGATCTCCCGGACGGAATGCTGTTGAGCCGACAAATACAGCAGCTACAGCCGAGATTGCAAAAAGAGAAAACAATTTCTTCATGACATACGAATTTAAGAAAAAACCCCGCATCTGCGGGGTTTGATCATATTCTGTGCCAATTGTACGATTATCGTACACCGTGCATCATCTGTAATAACTTTCTGCTCAGGAAGAAGAGAATTACTGAAGATATACCTGCCATAAATACAAAGAGCATGAAGAAAGAATACAGATCATTGATCTTGTATCCCATAAACGACTTCTCTTTAACAATTGAGCCGCTGAATGTTTCTTTCAGGATAGCATTTTTGCGCTCTTTTGGAACACTTTCAAAAGAGACTAAGTCAATACTGATGTATTTGGTTCCATTAATTTCTTCAGCCTTATCCATTTTAGTAGTAAGGTCGAATCCGTTAACGGTTTTCTGATTCTCAACAGCCGCAACTGTCAACATTGTTTCAGGATAATAAGAGCTTAATGTTCCTGCAAATTTGTTTGCTGTTGCTGTTGAAAGGAACCAAACGCCCATAAGCAAGGATGCAAATTTCACCGGAGCGAGTTTGTTCACCATAGACAACCCGATTGGCGATAAACACAGTTCACCGAAAGTGTGAATCATGTAAAGGCTCACCAGCCAGAACATGCTAACTTTTGTAGAAGGATCGATACCCTTTACTCCGAATGCGATTACCAAATATCCCAAAGCAAGAAGGAACAAACCGATTGCCTGCTTATATGGAGAAGCAGGTTCTTTTCCGCGACGACTCAGGAAGCCCCACATTGCAACGAACAATGAAGCGAAGATTACGATTGCAACCGCGTTAATAGACTGGAAGTAAGATGCCGGAATATCCTTACCGAACATTACACGATCCGTCTGTTCTTCGGCGAAGAAAT
>JBJOKQ010000296.1:0-3255 GCA_046046005.1 Bacteroidota bacterium
GAAGCCTGCGTCTTTAAACGGCTGAACGAATCCGCTTTCCTGTGTAAACCAACCGTAATCCCCTTTGTTACCGCCGTCAGGATTTCCATTTGCTTTAGAGCCCGGATCGTCTGTGAATTTCTCTACGAGATCTTCCATTTTCGCTCCACGCTTAATTGCTTTCTGCAAGCTGTCAGCTTTCGCTTTCGCCTGTTCTTTTGTGCGCGTGATGTCAGGACTTGCACTCGCTCCGCCTTTGTAAGCGAAAAGAATGTGACGCACTTTCGCTGAGTCTGCACTTGTTTTGTGGGCAGTTACTTTGTAGATCGTAAGATTTTCTCCCTGATTGAATGGCCCGATTACTTCACCAACTGCTGCTTTCAGGAATGCGCTGTCAGCACCAACAGGGAATGTTCCTGAACGGAGATTCTGTTTCGCATATACTCCGTCGTCAGACATTGAAAGAATGTAAAGTGAATCGTCAGCAGATGTCTTTCCTGCTTTCAGATCACCTTTCATCTTCTCCATATCAGCACGCTGTGCAGCGATATCGTCTGCAGAAGGGAAAATATCGAACGCCACGTACTCAATTGCACGCTGCGCGTCACGCTGCTTGAACTTGTATTGGTTCTGATTGTAGTAATCCTGAAGTTCAGCATCAGTGCATGCGATAGTTGAGTCAGCTACTTCGCTGTAACGCTTCACCATGAACTTGAAGTTGTACTTCGTGTTCTCGTCTTTGTATTCGTGTTTCGCTTGAGCCGTTGTAACGTAAATTCCTTTACGTACCAATTGATTGTATTTCTCGCGAAGAAGGAATTTGTTCATGTCCTTCTCAATCGCAGCCCACATGCTGTCCTGACGGTCATCCATCTTTTCAACGAATGCACGGATTTTAGGGCCGCTGATCTGGCCATTAGGACCAGCAACTTCCGGAGAGATTTGTCCGGTCTGTTGGTTCTGGAAATACTGGTTCATGTACTGTGACGGCTGATTGCCCATCATCTGGTCAGCGAGTTCATCAACAGTGATCATAATTCCGAGTGCTTCATATTGCGGCTCGTAAACCAGTTTGTCAATGAATTCCTGCCATACGCCTTCTTGAATCTGCTGTTGTTCCTGTTCGGACAACTGGCGACCGTTAGCGTATTGTTCAATCTTATTGTTGAACTCGATAAGGCTGATGGTTTCTCCGTTGATTTCACCTACGTCCATGCTTCCGGGACCACCACCGAGATTTCCGCGGTTGATAAGGTCGGTAAGAATGAATGCAAGAAGTGCAAGCGCAATGATACCTACAAGGAGTCCAACGCGTGAACGGATGCGTGAAAGAATCGTGGTATGCGTTTCTTTTTTCGCAGCGGGATTAACTTTCTTTTCTGAAGTCATACTATTTGATAATTCGGGACGCGAATATACAATTTTGGGTGGAAACGAGGAGGAAAATCATGGTTTTTAGGCCGGGAAATCCGGAGAATTTTGGGCTTGCAGGTGGTATTGAGAAGCGGGAGCCCGAAACGTAAGAAGCGGGAACTGAGTTATTTCTTCTTTTCTGCTTCGCGTTTGGCAGCGTCACGTTGAATACGACGATTAAACATGCGGCGCATATTCCACATTACAGCGCAAAAAAGCGTGATCATAAGGCAAAAAATGCCGTTTTCCCGGGCTCCGATGATGAACATGTAAATTGTAGTGATCGCGGCAACGGCTGCCATTGCAAGCCACACAAACTCGGTAATGCGGAGATATTTGTTCATTCTTTTTCGTTGAGCAGGAAGGTTCCTGTGATGTCAGTAATGGTGTAATTCGTGAACGTTTCGTCGGATTCGAGCCCATTTCCCGTAATGACCTGATTGCCTTGGGTGATCTTCACGAATCCATCAGTGTAGATTTTCCGCTGTCCGGGGCGACCGTCCCAAGTCAGTTTTTCCGTGTTGAGTTTTTCGCCTTTGATGTTCACGACCTCCACATTTTTCTTCGCCACCATGATTTGCTCACGCGTTCTGCGTTCGGCATAGTCGGCTTTCAGTGAGCTGTTGACTTTTGAACTATCGGCGTAAAATTCAACGAAAACTCCTTTAGGAAAAACAGTCTTTCCGATTTGCGTTCCGTAGTCTTCCACAATTTCTGCTTTCAATCGGATTTTCGGTCTTGCAGAATCCGTATACAGAAATTTCACGTCATGTGTAGTCAGTAGCGGAAAACTATCACGGCGGGTAATGCTTTCCACTTCTGCCGGATCGTTTTTGCAGCTGTACGACATGTACATCAATACAATCGCACCGATGTATGTGAAGAAGCTGCTCCGCATTTTTAGTCGAGTTTGTAGCGCATGAACCAACGATCGTTGATCGTTAATCCTACAGTAACACGCAGGAATGATTCTTTGATCAAGCCGTTGTCCATTGTGCCGCGCTGACCGGCTTCAATGTTCAGGCTCACGCGTGAAATCGGCTCGCCTAAACGTGTGCGATACGGAAGCGGGAAAGCCATACCGTAGTTCACCGCCATCTCGGTAAGCTGTGTATTGTTGATTTCAAGATATGTTTGATACCAACGCATGCCCAAACGATATTGCGTTGCACCGAGCAAACTTCCTCGTCCTGCAACACGAGGTTGCAATTGGAAACCGGCTGTGACACGCTGACTGTTCTTAAGTGAAGCGGTTGTTCCCAGATAAGTGAAATTCTCCCACATCTGCATGGTGTAATCGGCCTGGAACATCCACTTGTGATCTTTCTTGATAGCGAATCCGAATCCGCCCATCATCGGTAAACTCACACGTGATGGAATTCCAAGATCGCTCACCACGGTGTCTTTCACCTGTTCAATCGTACCGATTTGTTTATAGGTATTCGCCAGCAAATCGTACGAAACATTGATGTCCATCGGCGCAGCAAAAACAGCTCCGAACGTAATACGTGCTCCCGGTTTGCGAATGAAAAGTTGCGCAGTGTCAATTCCCTGATTGCGTTTGAAATAATATTTGTTGCCGAATACTTTTGTATTCGTAACAATCGAATCAGGCAATGCGATGTAAGCAGGATTCAATGAACGCGGGAAGCGGAAACTGTACTGCAATCCTGCTGTTGCGTAAACATCACGGAAGGTTGTGTATTTGGTGATTTTGGTGTTCCATGTCTGGAGAGAATCAGGAAATACATCGCGGCGGATATTGATGAGCGAGCCGAACAAATAAGAAACATTCACGCCGATGGAAATGTTCGACATGTGTGTTCTGAAATTCAATTTCGATTTGATGGCACTGGTGTCATT
>JBJOKQ010000297.1:0-3232 GCA_046046005.1 Bacteroidota bacterium
TCATTTAACAATCCGAATTGCAAAGATTGTCCGGTGAACCAGCCCATCGCGAGTAAGAATCCGCAGGAATTGGATCCGAATGGAAAACCTCTGCAAACACCAACACAAGTTACGCGAGTGAATCCCGTTGGAGATCCATTAACAGAAGGAATCAATAAATATTTCCAAGGAATGCTCAAAGGTTCAGTTTGGTCCAATTATCACCTTGTAGGAACTCAGTGGTTCCAGTTTGAAGGAGTTGTGCAGGAATTTCTTGCCAACACAACCATGGAAACATATCTGCAAGGTCCATCACCTGCCAGCTTTGGAAACTTTCCGTTAAAAGACGGAGAAGTGTTTTTCACTGATCCTCATTATCAACCCTTCTCATCTACTTCCAGCTCAAGCTGCATGGGTTGTCATTACACGTCTGCTCGAGGCAATCTGCGTTTCAACTTCAGCTTCCTGTTGTTTGACACACAATTCTAGCAGACAAGAACAAATTGTTTGTTTGGTTAATGAAAGCGTCTCCATAGTACGGGGGCGCTTTTCTTTTGCACATGTCGATTAACAGAATTTCAGACTTATTAAAATCTCATAACATGACGCAAATCGAATGAAGTGTAAAATTGCAGCAACCAAAAACCACTCACCTCTATGAATAAGAAACTTCGATTCACATTAATGACGATTTGGATATTGCTCTCACGATCGTACGATGCCTGGTGTACCAACCAATTCACACCGGATCTCAGTAAAGAAGCAAATCCGTTGGTTTCTTTTCTGGGATTATCGTGGACACCGTTGTTATTGATAATATCAGCTTTAACGCTTTATGTGTTGGCAGTATATTACTTTTCGGTCTTCCGGAAACGAAATCTGCTTCCGCAGGAATCGGGGATGAAGTTCAATCACTTCTTTGCATTTCTCTATTTAGGGAAGAAAGATCACTGGAGCGCTATTCTCTACAAATTCCCAAAAGAACAATGGCGCTTCCATCATTACATGGGTATCATGCTCACACCGGCTCTTGCATTTGCAGGTGTGATTTCCACCGTGATGTGGATCGGAATAAACTATGTTCCCGCTTACCGTTCACTGCATTCAGCAGAACTGATTTATGCGCTGTTAGTAACAGGAACTTTACTGATATCGGTAATCATCAGCCGCAATTTGTATCGCGAATACCGTCGTCAGACAATTACCACTTGATCTTCATCTCATCGAGAAGATATCCTGCACCTGCATACTTATCAATCACGAAAAGCGTATAGCGAACATCAAGAGTGATATTGCGGCATCGATTTACATTATAACTCACATCACTCATGGTTCCTTCCCAAACGCGGTCAAAGTTGGTTCCGATCAATTCGCCGTAAGCATTGAACACAGGGCTTCCTGAATTTCCGCCGGTGGTATGATTGGTCGCGATGAAACAAGTGTGCAACTCACCGTCATTCTTATCGGCATAACGTCCGTAATCTTTGCTTCTCCAGAATTCCATCAAGCGCTTAGGCACTATGTAATCCGAAATGTATGGATTCTGCTTTTCTGCCACACCGTTCAGTGTAGTATACCAGTTGTATGCAAAACCATCAATCGCTGCAGGATCATTGTACGGAAGAATATTGCCATACGTAACACGCAACGTTGAGTTCGCATCCGGATAAAAACGGAAATCGGTGAACACTTTCATTTGAGCTTCCATGTAAATGCGATTCAAACGATTGATCTCACCATTCACTTTCTGAAATTCAGGAAGCAACTGTTTGCTGAAATGCGTGTACAATTGATCCATCAGAATGTACGCCGGATCATTTGCAATAGTCTGCCATTTTTCAGCAGTGAATCCTGCCAGCAGCGCTTTCACTTTGTCTTTGGATGCGAAAGCCGTTGAACTGTACAGTTTAGAATAATACTTCTTCCAGTTGCCTTTGTTCTTCGTTTTCACTTCACCGAAAACAGCAGGCTTCTTTGATGCTTCCATTTTTGCATCCATTTCAGTGCTCACCGCAACAGCTATACGTTGATCCAAAGTCATGTTATAATCTTTGAAGTATCCGTCAACGCCATCATTCACATTCTTCAATTGCTTGTCAATTTCCGCCTGATCGCGTTTCTCTGCTTTGCAGGCTTCCACAAGCTTCTTGTAGTTGTTCACATAGCGAATTAATTCAACAGAGAGAATCCCCTCGTTCATGTAATCCACCGCCAATTGCCAAGGCTTAATTTCTTCGTGACGTTGCTTCATTTCTCCCAGAACAGATCCATACTTCGTTGTCAATGTTGCATCCGCAGCCACACGAGTTGAAAACTCCGCTTCACGCTTCTGCTTCTTACCCACCGCGTTCGTTTCCTGCAGTCCTTCCATTTCTCCCTGCCACTTCTTCCAAGCGTTAGCAGCGCCGTTTCTTTTCGCAGCATACTGAATACGCACTACATCACTCTTCATCATTTCTTCGCGCATAATATTCAAACGCAAAGTGCGCAGTTTTACTTTCACCGGATCAGAAACGTTCGCAATCAAATCAACTCCCCATGAAGACAGATACTCTGTTGTTCTTCCCGGAAAACCATAAACCATTGTGAAGTCGCCGATTTTCACACCTGATGCATTGATGGTAAATGCCTTCTTCGGTTTGTACGGAACATTCTCTTTCGAATAAGCAGAAGGGCGATTGTTCTTATCTGCGTAAATGCGGAACATAGAAAAATCTGCAGTGTGACGCGGCCAAACCCAGTTGTCCGTATCTCCACCGAAATTTCCCATTGCCATTGGAGGTGCGCCTACCATACGAACATCGTTGTATGTTTCCGTCATGAAGAGATAAAATGCATTTCCGTAATAGAACGAACGTACCATCGCGACTACATCTCCTTTCGTGCGTTCTTTTTCCAATTCACTCATGCGTTTCTGAATGGAAGCATTGCGTTCTGCTTCAGACATATTTCCTTTCACTTCTGACAAAACGAGATTCGTAACATCTTCCATGCTCACGATGAACATCGCTGTAAGTCCGGGACATGGAAGCTCTTCAGACGCATTCATAGCCCAAAATCCGTTAGTGAGATAATCGTGTTCAACGCTGCTGTGCATCTGAATGTAACCGAATCCGCAATGGTGATTGGTAAGAAGCAATCCTTTATCGGAAATCATTTCTGCAGTGCAGCCGCCACCAAACTGACAGATTCCATCTTTCATGGAAGTAGTGTTGATGCTGTAAATATCCTCTGCTGAAAGTTTGCACCCGCG
>JBJOKQ010000298.1:0-3212 GCA_046046005.1 Bacteroidota bacterium
TCGTAATTATCGTTCAATACCAATACAGCGCCTTCACGATATTCAATAAGGTTTCGCATGTGCTTGTAGTACACTTCAATTGAGGCGATTGTTTTCAGCTTAGGGAAATTGTGATTGTATCCTGCTGCGATCTGATTGGAGTAAATCGGTTTTACTTTCTTCGTCACAGGATACCACAAGTCCGTCGGTAATGCAATTGCGGAACTCGAAACCAGATGCAGATACTGTGTCATGCGGGAGTAACCGAGTTTCACAGATTGATTCTCGTTAAACAAGTAGGTTACTGATCCGCGTGGTTCCGGTGAAGTGTAGAATACGTCACTGCCAATCAGAAAAGATTGACGGAATCCGTAAGACACATTCAGATTGTCGCGCACTTTCAATTCCTGTTGTATGTACAATCCGGATTCAAAATTCACAACAAGTTCTCCTTCTCGTGAACGAATTATATCGGAAATTGTCCCGGCCGTGTTTACAACATTCGGTCGGAAACCGTGAAACGTTCCGAGGAATCCGAAGCGTAATGTGTTCTCAGTGGATTTGAAGTAGGTGAAATCATATTTCAGACCGAAATCTGCAATTCTTGATTTCGCCAGAAATGAATTTCCAGGAATGCTCGCCTCCACATCATAACGGAATCGTGTATGAATGAAGGAAAGGTTAGAAAATAATTTCTGATTGTAAATATGGTTCCATCGGGCTGTTGTGGTGAAGTTGCCCATGCGGAATCCTCCGTCGAACAATGAGCTGTCGTTCTTCGGCGGACGTAATACATCATCTCCGATGTAAGCACTATAGAACAAACGGTTGTTCTCATTTATTTTATAGTTCAGCTTCAGCGTTGCGTCATAAAAGAAATACGGAAGAATATCCTGCTTGTATGCAGCACGAAAAACCTGATCGATGTAGGAGCGACGTCCGCTGAGAATGAAAGAACATGTGTCTTTCTTAATCGGACCTTGAATTGTAATATGTGAAGAAAGCAAACCGATTCCTCCGTCAACATGGTAATTCTGCATGTCACCGTCTTTCATACGAATATCCATTACGCTGGAAAGTCGTCCGCCATATTGTGACGGGAAACCGCCTTTGATCATTGTAACATCTTTCAGCGCATCATTATTGAAGACGGAGAAAAAACCGAAAAGGTGCGATACATTATACACTACGGCTTCGTCCAGAAGAATGAGATTATCATCACCTGAACCTCCACGTACCAGCATTGTATTCTGACCTTCTCCGCCGCGTTTCACACCGGGCATCAATTGCAGCACTTTGATTACATCAGTTTCCCCACCGATAGTAGGAACATAACGTATTTGTTCCACAGGAATACTGATGGAACTCATTTGAGTGGAACTTACAGTTTCCTGATTTTTGTCTTTTACCGCGGTGATCACAACTTCATTCATTTCATTTGAACTGTTACTGATCGGAATGTCCAAAGAGACGTTTGCATGCAGACTTACATGTACGGTTTTCGTTTTGTAGCCTGTATATTTTATATTCAGATCATATTCTCCTTCAGGAAGGGTTAGAGAAAAGAATCCGTAAACGTTGGTTGCCATTCCTTTGTTGGTTCCGCTAACAGTTACGATGGCGCCGATAACGCTTTCCTTGCTTGTCGAATCGGAAACGGTTCCGCCAATGGTGTACTGTTGTTGAGCAAAAGCGCTAACGGAACAGAACATCAGCAGAGTCAGAATGAAGATGATTTTGCGCAGCATGAGCATAGGACGCACAAGTTACAAAATTGTTACCGCGGCAAAAGAATTTTAGCGGCACTTGGTCCGCAACAAAACAGCGTATCCAAAACAGATAAATCGGGGATGAAACCATGTCGTTCTTCGAAAACCTGGGGATAACGTTTCAGAGATGCATCGTTAACATTTGATTTGCTGATTCGTTTGGAACGCAGATCGAACATGTGATCACTAGCAGTAATATAGGATTCGGCGGGCACAGGTTTCCAATTCAATTTAAACGCGAAGGCAATCAAACTGAAACATTCGTTATTCCAATCCTGAAGAAATTCAGGTTGCAAGGCATACAGTTTTTCAATTCTGCTTCTGTAATGTTCGAAGTACGGAGCGTGAGCGTATGCTGAAATTATTGCATGGTGATGAACCCGCTGCCACGGATACGTGTAATCGATTCTAACATCTTTTACCGGTGTGTGATTGCCCAGCGTATTCACCGGAATTATCAATGGCATCAATCCGTTTGCAGTGATTATTGTACACCGATTTCTATTCGTTTGCTTGTAATAATGTTCGTGTACATCAATAATAATTTCCTCGTGTTTCAGCACCTGATTGTACCACGACACGGAAGGAAAATAACACGATGAAATTACAGCTTTGCTCACAGCGCGTTTCAGGATAACAGATCGTATGCGAATTTCAGAATCAATGCGGTCACTACACAAAGGAAGAAAATCCGAATGAACTTCACACCGCGTTTCAATGCAGTTCGCACGCCTAGCCACGATCCTGTCATGTTGAATAGTGCCAAAGGAATACCAATTTCCCAAATCACATTGCCTGACCAGATGAACGATGCGAGTGCCGCAACATTTGTTGCAACGTTTACGAGTTTTGCGCTGACAGATGCATTCAGGAAATCGAACCCAAACAGACTTACGTAAATCACAATGAGAAAACTGCCTGTGCCGGGACCAAAGAAACCGTCGTACAATCCAAGCACTGCTCCAATGAGAAACGACCAGATTGTTAATGCAGGTTGCAATAATCCATTGGAGGATTTCATTCCGAAATCTTTACGGAAGTATGTATAGATTGCAACTGCAATCAGGAGAAACAGAATTACAGGTTTGATCAGTTCTTTATCGAACAGTTTCACCAATTCCGCACCGATGACAGCAAAAATCAAAGCGGTGATGATCGCTGGTAATACAGCATTCCAACGAACAGGAGTGTTACGTACATAGCGCACAGCTGCTAATGTTGTTCCTGAAAATCCGGCGAGTTTATTGGAGCCGAGAATTGCTGCGGGAGGTAAACCCGGAAAGGCGAGTAGGAAAGCGGGAAGTTGAATCAGTCCGCCTCCGCCAACAATAGAATCCACAAAGCCTGCAACGAATCCGGCCAGCATGAGAAGCCAGAACGAAAGTTCAGTGTAGATTTCTGTTGACATGATCACTCAATTCCTTCAAACAATCTGTCCCAACGAACAGATCCCGCATTGCGATC
>JBJOKQ010000299.1:0-3200 GCA_046046005.1 Bacteroidota bacterium
GGATCCGGCACTTCACTTACAATAGATGAAGCCGGATCTCAACGTGTAAAGACACCGGTAACAGCTCCGAAAGCGGCTGATGTAGTTCCGCAAAATCTGGCTATTGACGAAGCAGGTTCACAAAAAGTGAAGACTACTGTTAACAACGCTACGAATGGCGCTTCTGCTCCAACTAAGCTGACGATCGATGAACCCGGCTCACAGAAAGTGAAGGTGACACCGAATAATCTTGAAGGAGGAAGTGACTCACTGAAAACAAACGCAGCGGGTAAACTTTTCGACCTAATCATTCCGAAAAAATAATTGAAACATTTTGCATAAAAAAAGACCTGATTTAATGTCAGGTCTTTTTTTATTTCAACTACTCGTGAGTTTCGCGAAAAACTATTCCGTGATCTTTCAGTTCGTTCAACACAGGTTCATACAATTCCTTTTTCACAGGAACCGTTACTCCGCTTCCGGAATACTTACCGGTCAGAATCATTTTGATTGCGATTGCTGCAGGCAACCCAACCGTTTTTGCCATCGCCGTGTTCACTTCATCTTCACCTTTCACGACTAATGAAGATGTAATTTTCTGCTGCTTTCCGTTAAGCGTGTATTCGAAAATATGCTGCATAACTACCATGTCCTTATCGCCCTGCTTCAACTTCCATTTTTCCTCAAGAAGTTTCTGAAGAGCCTGAGCTGGTGTGGCGTTATTCATACCGATAATCACATCACTCAAAACACCTGTCCATTCAACCATGTCCATAACTGAACCGTTTGCTTCTGCACGTGCAAGTTTTGCGAGTCGTTCACGCAATGTTCCGTTTCCTTCCGGAAGTAATGCAGCTACCAATTCTGCATAAGTCATGTTTGAAGAGTCTTCCAACTTCCATGAATCGTCTGTGATTCCCAATTGCACGAATACATTCCATGCATCACAGAAGCTGTTATGACGCAATGTACCACGCAACATTGTAGGAATGTTTTCCAATCCATACACCGCGCGATATGAAAGCGAGTCTCGATTTGCGTAAGCGTCAAACTTGCCGTATCCGTCAACAGTTATTGACTTGGCCTCCGAAAACAAACGTTGATAAGGCAGATATCTGTATTTCCCATCGCGGATATATTGCGCAGTTCCCTGTCCTGCAAGAATCACATTACGCGGATTCCAAGAGAACTTGTATCCCCACGGATTGTCATTGGACTCCGGAGCAACCAGTCCTCCGCAATAACTGTAAAAAGCGTTCATATCTCCGCCTTTATTGCGAATGTCATCAATGATTTGCATTGCGCTCATATGATCAATGCCAGGATCCAGTCCGATTTCATTAAGCAGAATCACACCCTTCGCACGCGCGTCTGCATCCAATGATTTCATTTTATCTGAAACATAGGAGGCTGTAACGAGATGCTTTCCGAAACGAACGCAGTCTTCTGCCACTTGCCCATGCATAAACGCAGGCAACATGGAAACAACAATGTCCGCACCTTTGATTTCCGTTTCTCGCTGTTGCTGATCATTGATATCAAAAACAAACGCAGTTCCGCGCTTGTCCACTCCTACTCTTTCCTTCGCTTGGGTAAGATTTACATCGCCAACGCGAACTTGCCAGTCATGCGATTCGCTGTTAACGAGCAGATAATTAATCAGTGCAGAAGATGAACGACCTGCACCAATCACCAGAATTGATTTCATGAGTGCAAAGTTACAGAATCCCGCTCTGAATAGCAGATAACAAAATGCCTCCTTCAAGTTCATGAAGGAGGCTCAAAATGAAATTCTGAGATTACTTCGTAAAGATCAGATTGCCATTGCTGATAACGGCATCATTTACCGAAATACGGTAGAAGTACATTCCTACTGCAATCTCACCACGGATAACATTCAATGGAATTCCGAAAGTTCCGTACTGCGTCATAATCAGTTTTCCTGCTGCATCATACAAACCGAATTGGTAATTTCCGCCGTAAAGCGTTGAGTTTACCATTACCGTTGCCTGATCTGCTGCCGGATTTGGATACACAACAGACTCTGTTCCATTCATGGATAAAGCATCAGTTATCACAAGTAGTACTGTATCGCAAGATGTTACTGAATCTCCGCAAACATTGTAGGTCGTCAGACATACGTTGAACAAACCTGTAGTTCCGTAAACGTGACTTGGATTCTGTGCAGTAGAGAAGTTTCCATCACCGAAATCCCACATGTACGTAGAAGCTCCGGTTGATGTACTCGTAAAGTTCGCTGTGAACGCAGAATCGCTGGATGTGAATGCAGCACTGAGCGTTTCAGGGCAAACTGTAACACTTGAACACATGGTATCCGGGTCACAGCCACCTGCAATCAGACATACAGAGTAGGTTCCGTTTGTCAAATATAAGTGTACAGGATTCTGCGAATTTGAACTTGTTGAATCACCGAAATCCCACGTCCATGAGTTTGTATTCGAAGAAATATCTGTGAATGTTACCGTTCCTGACGAATCAGAAGTATTGAACATGGCAAAAGATGGAGCGCAGATATTCACCGTATCACAAGTAGTAGTCGAATCACAACCGTAAGCGGTTACACAAACTGTGTATGTCCCGCTGGTTGAATAAGTATGGGTCGGCGTCATTCCGGAACCAAGTGGTGAACCGTCACCAAAATCCCAAGACCATGAAGTTGCTCCGGTAGATGCAGCAGCGAAATTGTAAGCACCGTTGCCTGCAGAGGCTGCAGAGAAAGATATTGTTGGAGCGATACAAACTGTAACCGAATCGCAGAACATTGCTGTATCACAACTGCCACGAATTGCAGTTACGCACACGTAATATGTTCCAGAGGAAGCGTAAGTATGACTTGGGTTCTGCTGTGTAGAAGTGGTTGCATCACCGAAATCCCACAACCATGAAGTTGCATTGGTGGATGCGTCTGTGAAATTCACTGTTGCACCTGTTGATGTTGACGAATAAGACGCTGTGGTTGCAGCGCTTCCGCAAACTGTTACTGATTGACAAACTGTGTCCGTTCCGCAAGAATTTGTGATATAAGCGCAAACATTATAGGTTCCACCAACAGCATATGTATGCGTCGGAGCATCCGCGATATCAAGTGGAGAGCCGTCACCATAATCCCAGGTTGTTGTGAAAGAAGTGTCTGCATTCGTAGAGAATGAAACATCAGATTGGTTCAGAACGGTATTTGAAGCGCTATAAGTAATCAGCGA
>JBJOKQ010000300.1:0-3155 GCA_046046005.1 Bacteroidota bacterium
TAAAAAGAAATCTGGTCCAAATAAAAACAAGACCCGTCGTTTCGGGAATAAACAAAAAGTGAAATGAAAAAAGGTACAGTAAAATTCTTCAACAACACCAAAGGTTTCGGATTCATCAAAGAAGAAGGATCATCACAGGACATCTTTGTACACGTAAGCGGTCTTCGCGATGAGATCCGTGAGAACGATGTAGTGACTTTCGAAATCCAGGACGGAAAGAAAGGACCGAACGCAGTTAACGTGCGTCTTGCTCAATAATATTTGTGATTATTGTGAAAGGGTGGAAGAAATTCCACCCTTTTTTTTTGCCCTTCTCCTTCATGATTACCACTTATACTCCTCATAAAACCACTTAAACAATAGCATACGGCTTTGAACCTTTCTGCCTCTGATTGCTTAACTTTACACTTATGAAACGTCCGTTGCTCGCCATTCTGATTTTATTGGTTTTCACAAGCTCATTTACTCGTGTTCAGGCACGCGAGCTTACCGCCAATCTTTCTTATGCCGCATTCAGCACGCCCGACAACAAAACCTACATAGAAACCTATCTTTCCCTGATTGGAAGCTCTGTTTACTACGTAAAAAATGAAAAAGGAAATTACCAGGCCGCCGTTGATATTCTGATGACCGTTACAGCGAACGATTCCATCAAAGATTTCCGTCGTTACGTTTTACATAGCCCCGAAACTTCCGACACGAATAATTGCCCGAACTTCCTGGATCTGCAACGTTTCACTTTACCAATCGGACTGTATGACCTTCAGATCACGATGTTTGACGTTAACAGAAATCCGCAGCGCGTCATTACAAACAAACGCTCTCTGATTGTAGACATCGATCCAGACTCTGTTGGCTTATCGCACATAGAAATGCTGGAAAGCTATGAGAAAGCAACGAAGCAATCAGCAATCACAAAAAGCGGATACGACCTCATTCCGTATGTAGCCAGTTTCTATCCCGGAAATATGGCAAACCTGACTTTTTATGCTGAAGTGTACAACACAGCGAAAGTGTTGCCAAAAGACAGTCGCTTTCTCGTGAGTTATTACATCGAAAACTCAGAGACGCGTACACGCATGACGGATTTCAATGCATTTCAAAAAATGCAACCGGCTTCCGTGAATTCCATTCTGTATTCGTTCAATATCAGCAACCTTCCATCAGGAAATTACAATCTGATCATCGAAGTGCGTAACAGTTCAAACCGATTGTTATCGTTACGCAGCGTTTCATTCGAACGATTTAATCCCGGAGTTGAAATCAAACTCGAAGATGTTGCAGCGATCGATGTTTCCAACACTTTCGCAAGTAAAATCACCAGCGCGGATACACTGGCCGATTATATCCGAAGTCTTCGTCCGATCAGCACAGAGAACGAAAAAGAATTTGCTGAGAATCAGATCAAAGCCGGAGATATTAAACTCATGCAGCAATATCTCTACAACTTCTGGCTCACACGCAACGAGTTGAATCCGGAAGGTGCATGGATCAAGTATAAGGGCCAAGTTGACAAAGTGAATGCAAACTATGGAACTCAAATCATGCGCGGTTATCAAACCGATCGCGGACGCGTTTATCTGCAATACGGACCTCCGGATCAGATTGTACCGATGTACAATGAACCGAGTTCATATCCATATGAAATCTGGCAGTATTACACCATACGCGGTAATGCAACAGATGATGTAAACAATCCGCAGAATACCACGCAGAGCAACCGTCGCTTTGTGTTTGCAAACTTCGATTTGGTAACAAACAACTTCCAACTCATTCACTCCGATGCACGAGGCGAAGTACGCGATGATCGCTGGAAAGTGCGTCTCACCAAGCGTGATAATGCCAACCCGAATCTCGACAGCAATCAGAATCCGTCGCAGTACGGTGGTCGTGCAGATGATTTCTTTATCAATCCGCACTAAACTCATACCCGGAACCCGGAACTCATCTTTTTAGTATCATTGCCGAATGTACCGTGCTGCAGTTGTTATTCTGAATTGGAACGGACGTTCGTTTCTCGAACAGTTCCTGCCCTCAGTTACTGCGCATTCTCCTTCGTGGGCGGAAATCATTATTGCCGACAATGCTTCAACTGACGACTCAGTAGCCTGGCTTCAGAAAAATTATCCGCAACTGCGAATCATTCGCAACAAAATGAATGGCGGATTTGCACAAGGATACAATGAAGCATTAGCACAAATTGACAGCGAGTATTTCGTGCTGCTCAATTCTGATGTGGAAGTTACTCCGGGATGGCTCGAACCTTTGATCTCGCTGATGGATGAGCGCAAAGACATTGCGGCATGTCAACCGAAACTGAGAGCTTTTCATGCGAAACAGCAATTCGAATACGCGGGCGCTTCGGGCGGTTTCATTGACAAATGGGGCTATCCGTTTTGCCGCGGTCGTTTGTTTGATAGCTATGAAAACGACGAAGGACAATACGATGACACCACTGAAGTTGCATGGGCAACCGGCGCCTGTCTGGTCATTCGCAAAAGCGATTGGAACGAAGTAAACGGACTCGATGCCGACTTCTTCGCGCACATGGAAGAAATTGATTTGTGCTGGCGTTTACGCAATAGAGGAAGAAAAATATTTGTTGTTCCTGCTTCCGTGGTATATCATGTGGGCGGCGGAACGCTGAACAAAACAAGTCCGCGAAAAACGTATCTGAATTTCCGCAACAACCTTGTTTTAATCACAAAGAATCATGCTCCGGGATTTCTGTGGATTAAAATCCTCCTCAGACTTTGTCTCGACGGAATTGCAGGTGCGAAATTTTTCTTCGGTGGCGATTTCGCACATTGTTTCGCGGTCATCAAAGCGCATTTCAGCTTCTACGGAATAATCGGTTCAACACTGAGCAAACGAAAAACGGAACAGCAATACATCACCGCGTATTCCAAAACGTGCATTTACAACGGTAATATCGTTCGTGAATATTTCCTCAACGGAAAAAAGAAATTCTCAGAGCTTAACAGCGAACAGTTCTCAGCGAACAGTGATCAGTAGTTAGTGATTAGTGCAAAGCGAACCGATCGCTGAACACTTATTCCTGATCGCTGATTAATACTTCTCCGCGAAAAACAAACTCGGTTTCACTCTCATCAATCCGTATCTCTTCTCTGTTCGTTTGCGCAACCACGCCACCG
>JBJOKQ010000301.1:0-3025 GCA_046046005.1 Bacteroidota bacterium
GGAAACTTATCGCCGGCGTTTTGTTATTCATTACACCGTTTTTCGGATTTGCGGGATACTCGATTTACAAAGCATACAGTGACTTTTACTCTTTGCGGGGAAACGAAATGCCGAAACTGTATGTGAGATCCCCAACCGGATTTCTATACGAACATCACCTTGATATTCCGGTTTACGAGAACGGGAATAAAGTCATGGTAAACCTATGTTGGGGAGATATAGTAACTGAATGGAAACGACGTAGTAAGATTCCGATTTACGGTGGCGTTGACAGAAACGGCGGCTCTATTCAATATACTATTGCACGCTATATGTCTTCGCGTAATTTACTGAAGGATTCCGCGGGCATCTGGCAGTTGAGTGATGCGGAAATACGTGCAATTGAAAACGGGGTTACCAATTGTCGTGATGCAGAACGCAATACTCTTGAGCGACGGGCTTATCAGGTATTCTGGGAGATTTACAATTACGCTAACGGCGGTGATCCAAGCGGTTCTTCAGTTTCCATGCGACTTGAAGTTTTAGGTGCGGCAATGTATTCTATCGGAAATCATCCATGGATAGGAACAGGAACCGGCAGTCAGACGTTTGCATATAATGAATACTACAGGGAATCAGGTTCGCGCTTACACGAAGGATGGCAATGGTTGCATGTGCACAATCAGATTCTGGAGATAGCAGTTACGCTGGGAATTCCTGCCGCGCTGTTTTTCATTTTCTCGTTGTGGTGGCCGGCGTATTCAATGCGAAAAATGAGAAGCGTACTTTATCTGTCGTTTTTTCTGATTACTCTGCTTTCTTTCCTTGATGACGACACATTGGAAACACAACAAGGAGTAACCTTCTATGCTTTCTTCAATGCGTTGCTGCTTTACGCTATGCCGTTCGCATCCGCAGCTTTTCAGTCGGGGAATAGAAATGCTCCCGAACAAGAAGCTGAACAGTAATTATGAACCAGATGATCACCGGGAACAGCGCTTTCAGACTGTAAGGATTTACAAAGTGTTCGCGTATGTACCGAGGGAATAAATCGGTAGGGGAGAGCGCAACAAAAATGAATGCCAGAATCGTGAGAATCGTTTCCGCTTTTGATTTGTTCCCTGTGAAATACCACAACAGAATTCCTGCAAATGCAATACAGTAGGTGGGCGATTCAGCTTTATGATTGAAAATGATAACCCACAACAGAATTGAAGCAGTGAACAGTAAACGAAATCCGTAAGATGTATACTGTTTGATTCGGAGCAACGGCAGCATAAGAAGAACAGCGCCGGGAATCAGATAATATATATCGCCAATATGTATTCCTCCAACACGCTCTGAAAGTGTCATAATAGAATAATTCAGCGCATGTGCCGGATCATTTGAGATTATGTCCAGCCAACTGTGGTATTGCTGAAGCAATTGTTCGGGTGATAAGATCAGCAATGGAAGTGCGGCAAGCAGTGCAACATAGAAAATTCCATAGACAATGGATTTTATTTTTCCGGGATAGAAGAGCAGTAATAATCCCGCAACCGCGGCGAATAATTTAATATGAAATCCCAAAGCGAGGAACAACATCGCGGCTCCGTTTTTTTTCTGTTCGAAGAGAACAAATGCTCCTGCAATCAGCCCGAGCATGATTCCGTTGCTTTGTGCATTTTGTACGGAGCTCAGTAATTCTATAAAGAGAATCAGCAGAATCAGATTTTTCTTTTTCTGTTCGAAATTCATTTTGCTGATTGCCCAAACAGGTAAAAGCATATTCAGCAGATTCCAGATCATTACTCCTGCAAAACGCGGCAACAGACTCATTGGAGCCATGAGCATGGCAAACGTCGGGCTGTATTTGAACAAATCATATTGCTCATCGGGATAAGCGATATAAAGATTTGTGTTATTCAGCAAATGAAAAAACGATCGCTCGAATATCACATAATTGTTGAATGATTGCGGACCCAGAATCAGGCGATGAACTGTCGCGATGATTGCAGCCGCACTGAACAGAATCCATGGAGCCGCCGGTGACAGCAACCACGGAAACCTTTTCGTGATCTTCTCGGTTATTTTTTCAGCCACAGTGCTCTGAGTTTATTGTACTTCATCCAGGTTTCATAAGCAGTGATTCTGCAAATGATCCATCCGTATTTACCATCGAGAAATCCTGCATTCACAATAAAATTCCGGATGAATTTCGCTATACACTTTAAAAGCGGCGTTAACACTCCGGCACGCTTTCCCTGTGCAAACAAGGCTTGAGCGGCAATGCCGGAAAATTTATCTGCTTGTTTGTAGTGTTCCTCTACCGTGTAATAACTGTAATGCAGGATATCTCCGTTCAGATGCTGCACGCGTGCTTTGCGGTCGTTCAGCTCGTAGCGATCGTGCGGATTAACACCCGTCCAGCTGCCTTTTCTGCTATCCCACAAACGCAGTTTCGTATCGGGATACCAGCCGCAATGCCGAATCCATTTTCCGCAGTAATTGGTAAGCCGATTCATTGTATATCCTTCGCAATTCCAATCCGCTTTTACTGCGAGAATGGATGCTTTAAGATTTTCATCAGGAGCTTCATCCGCATCCAGAGATAAAACGTACGGATGCGAGGCGAAAGTGATGGCGCGATTCTTCTGTTGAATGTGTCCGTCGAATTTGTGCTGAAAAAATTTCACACCATGTTTGCGGCAGATTTCTTCCGTTCGATCGGTCGAGAAGGAATCCAGAACTACAATTTCATCCGCAATTTCTTTCACTGAAAGAAGGCAACGTTCAATGTTGCGTTCTTCATTGAACGTGATGATTACAACTGAAAGTGAAACTGCAGCCACAGCGCAAAGTTAGTGCATAGTTTGAATCCCGAATCACCCCGCGAATTACAGGCGTTACAGAGTTACACAATGGAACTATCTGCTACATTTGCTGTGTGAATAACGTGGAGCAGCTCATCAGTAATATGCGTTCCGGTGATAGAAAATCGCTGGCTCGCGCAATTACTATTGTGGAGAATGAGCTTGAAGGCGCTTCTGAAATTCTTTTAAGTCTT